>CAXMPP010000130.1:0-6326 GCA_964195395.1 uncultured Thermodesulfobacteriota bacterium | reverse complement strand
AGTAGAAATGATAACAAATATGTATTTATTTCAAAGGACGCTTATTCTACTAGGTGTCTTTTTTAGAAAAGTGGGAAATACGTATGATTCTGCGACTTGTGTACTACAAGTAGAGAAGGGGGACTGTCAATCTGGGAAAAAATGGTTTTATCATAAGTTGGCTCGATGTGTGGGTTAGTCCTAGTCAAAGGACTTAGTGATCCCAGACTCGAGTGACTCGGAGAGCCAGTTGAAGAGTTGGTCGATTTCTTCTGAGTCGTTACGGATCGCATCGAGCGCAGACCAGTCGAGATGCGGACGTGTGTGCGCTGCTGCTACTCGGTTGATATCGAGGCGTTCCATCAATGCTTCAGTTTCACGTGGATGCGCATTGAGGATATGCGCGGGCCTTGGGAGGTCATCGAGTTGTTCGAGGCTGAGTCCAAAGGAGGTGACTCCAACGCCGAAGGTGGCATTGAGCTTTCTGAAAGATTCGGTGAGAGCTTCATCATCGATCCGAGTGGCGTAAAAGAGCTCTCCACTATTCGCCCAGACCGATGCGCTGAGAGCTTGGAAGAAATCTTCACGGAAGGTGTGGATGTTAGCCTGGATTCGGAGGCGACCAGCGCAGAGGCGGAATGGTGGGAGGCTGAGCGTTTGCTTGAGGCGTAGAATAGCACTCGAAGATTCTTCTTCGTCAGCACCTTCCCAGTCGACCAACATGACCTCAGGAAATTTCCATAGGTTGCCCATGGGTGAGGTCGCCTTGAAGGGCTCTCGGAAGACAAACGGGTGACGTCTATTGATTTCACACCAGCGGTGGACAATGGCTCTAAATTTTTTGACGCGAAGCATTGCTAGATCGACGGCCTCTTTATCTGAGCCAAAGTCATCGAGTCGGCCTTGAGTCATGGAGAGGAGTTCCTGGGCACCGGCGAGGGCTGGAACTGCAGCTGTCCGGCGATAGTAGCCTTGACCTTTCTCAACCTTAGCAATCGCTGAGCCTGGATCGCAGGACATGATGGAGAAATGGTAGCGCAATGAGGCGTCTGAGTAATTGCCGTCGAGGCGCATGCGTACCAAGCGGATAAGCTCGGTGCCTTTGATCGCTTCTTGGGGGGAAGCTGGGAGAATGTCAGGAAGTACTGTGTTGAGTTGGTTTCTCAGGCTCATAAAATTTTAGTCGAGTAAGATATCGCTGGAGCTATAAGCTGTGGAAATGAGCAACCCTTCAAGCCTAGAGTACCGATCTTTTTAAAATAGTTGTGTGGTGTTAGTGAAATTTGCAAATTTCTTTGAATAGCGCGATTGAGCTTGCCGTCCTAGAAAATATGAAGTGTTATTTTTCCAGCATGAAAGTCTCTTTTCTTACTCTCTTTTGTAGTTTTGCCACAACTCTGGCACCCTTGACTGTGTCAGCAGACGCCCAGGCAGACAAAATACTGGCGACCACGCGCTACGCCACAACAATGCAGACTCAACAAGATTTGCATGGGTATATGTCGAAGAACGGCAAACGCACTCCAGTGAGTTTATTTCTAAGAAACGAGAATATTCAGTTCTCCTACCAGGTGAAGGGGAAGGACAATCGCTTTCATATGCGACTCAAGAACGATCACTACGATCTGCTAGAGATAAAGGGTGGCAAGACAACTAGGTTTAGTGATGCCAAGCTCTCGCAAAATATCAACGGAACAGACGTGAGCTACGAAGATCTCTCGATGCGTTTCCTTTATTGGAAAGACACAAAGTTAGAGGGTGAAGAGAAGGTCAATGGCCAGCTCTGCTACAAGTTACGTCTCAATAACCCCTCAAAAACAGCTGGAAAGTATAGAATTGTGTATGTTTGGGTGCACAAAAAGTATGGGGCGATGATGAAACTCATCGGCTACAATGCCGCAGGCAAGCCGCTCAAGCAATTTCTAGTCACTGACCTCATGCGGATGGGTAAAGAATACACACTGCGCACCATGCGCGTTTCTACGGTGGATGCGAAATCGAATAAAACGACTGGAATTACCTACCTAGAATTTAAAAAAGCGAAGAAGGCTGGAGCTAAGAAAACCCGTTAAGTTGAATGCTGATTTGAGATAGGATCTATCTAATCGTTTGATGAACGAGCCTCACTGTAGTGGTGAGGCTTTTTTCTAGCATAACAACCCATGCCTAGAGGAAAGGGAGCTATGTATTTCTGTGCTTGCTCCATGATCTTGAGCATCAGCCACGAAGGCTACTATTAAGCAATGTTAGGCCTGAGTCACCACTTGGGTTACTGCAGAGCACACTAGGCAACGAATTTACGTGTATCCGTATTTGTCGTGGTAAAAACACGGAGTTTACGGGCGTTGCCAAAAGAGTACGAAGATTCTATTCCTCAGCCGCCTTTTGTTTGCGCTTTCGGACCCAGAGGAGGAAGGCAACGGTGGTGACGAGCATGAAGACCAATAGACCGAAGAGAGCGAATGCTCTATCTCGTTCACTATCTACGTTCTCGGGGATGGCTCCTTCGATGGGCATCTTAGGATCGCTGAGTATGGTGATTTTTCCATCGCTGAGAGTCACCTTGCTTAGCTTGTTATAGACATCGGCTAGCGCTTCATCTTTACGGTATTCTGAGAAGAGGAATGTCGGTAATTCTTTGGTGTACTTTTCTGGTACTGGGTTTCCATTGTCAGGAGTGATTTCAGAAACAATGGGAAATACGGAGCCCATTGCGATGACGGGCTCGACCGTCATCGTGGCATTCACATAGCGAAGCCCATCGAATCCGGCTCTGACTGTGAAGCAAATGTCTGAGATGATCGCTTTGTCAGTGATTTCGGTGACGCTCAGAGTATCTCGGAATCCTGTAAGCTTAGGGTAATGCGCGATAGCTAAGTTCATCTCATCCACGGTGAATGAGATCTCAGCGCGTTTGCCTGATTTGACTGCGTCACTAAATATGTCGACCTTGATGTCGAGAGCGTCTGTGGCGGACGTATCCTCAGTGGAGGCTAGTGCTGGTGCGTCTTTTTCTAGTTCAGAAATACTGACGATAGCGTCCTTGTTCTCGTGATACGAATACCAGCCGATGCATGCGAGGAAGACGACCACGCCAAGAATGACGAGGAAGATGATGCAGCCAGCGATGGGTGTCGGCTTGCCAGTGGCTTCGGTATTGGGCGTGGACATGCAGTGGTGATGTGCTTGCTGGGCGGAACTTTCAAGTTTAAACAATGTCGGGTTTGCAACTTAGCGTGATGTGTTCTACTGGTCGGCATGGCAAAGATTTTGGTAGGCCTCTCCGGAGGCGTTGACTCTAGCGTGGCTGCTGCTCTCATGGTGGAGCAGGGGCATGAAGTCGTGGGTGCCTATATGAAAAATTGGATCAACACCGACAATGTCCCCGGCGATTGCCCGTGGGAGGATGATGTCGATGACGCTCATGCTGTCGCCAAAAAGCTCGGCATTGAGTTTCGCGTCGTTGATTTGATCGACCAATACCAAGACCGAATCGTCGATTATCTGCTCGAAGGCTACCGCAGTGGCATTACGCCAAACCCCGATGTTTATTGTAATCGGGAAATGAAATTTGGTGTCTTCCTCGACTACGCCTTGGCTCAAGGCTTCGAGTACGTTGCCACTGGCCACTACGCCCGCAAGCGTGAGCGACCCGACGGCACATCCGATATTCTCCGTGGTTCTGACACCAACAAGGACCAAAGCTATTTCCTAGCTCTAATGGAGCAACACCAGGCCAAGCACGCACTTTTCCCCTGTGGCGAGATGCTCAAGCCTGAAGTGCGCGAAGTCGCGGAACGCTTCGATCTGCCTACTGCCCAGAAAAAGGACAGCCAGGGAATTTGTTTTATCGGTAACGTCAAGATGACTGATTTCCTCCGCCACTATGTTCCAGACCGTCCGGGTAATATAGTGGACACAGAAGGCAAGCGCCTTGGTCGTCACAAAGGCCTCCACCTCTACACTTTGGGTCAGCGCAAGGGACACGGAGTGGCATCACCACGCGATGGTGTCGCCTACGTGGTGGTCGGTAAAGATCTTAAGAAAAATGAACTCATCGTCGGCTACAATGAAGCTGGAACCCCAGGGCTCTTCTCCAGTAAATCTGTCGTGGGCACAGTCTCATGGGTCAACAAGCCCGTGACTACCAAACGTAAGATCGAGGCTCAACCTCGTTACCGCGCCAAAGGTGAACCCGTATGGGTCACCCCACGCGAAGACGGTAAGTTAGATGTAGAATTCATCCGCCCACAACGCGCACTCACACCCGGTCAAATCTGTGGATTCTATGAAAATGGTGTCCTCCTCGGCGGCGGTGTTTTCGAGACTGTCGAGTAAGCTATTCAAACATAGCACTCAGTCCTGATGCTCGTTGCACGGTGCTTTCAACAGTTTGTTTGAAGCCCTGTTCGGTGCACCAGAGAGTGGCGGATTTCTTGGCTCGGCTCAGTCCGGTGTAGAGTAGTTCGCGGCTTAAAATAGGGGAGTCCTCGACTGGCGGGATGACTAACAAGATGTGGTCGTACTCGCTGCCCTGTGTTCGGTGGATAGTGAGTGCCCAAGCGGTTTGGACTTCGGGTATGCGTGCAGGCGAGAAGGTGCGCGAGCCATCTGTGCCAGCGAAGCTGACGCATGGATTTCCCTCTGCGTCAGTTCCAGTCAGGCCAGTGTCACCATTGTAGATTCCTAGCGCGTGGTCGTTTTGTTGGACGAGCACTGAGCGGCCATTGTACCAAACTTGCTGCGTGTCTATGCCGTGGCTGGCGAGAATTTGTTCGATTGCTTGGTTGATGGCGCTGATGCCGTACGGTCCTTTGTGGGTGGGGGTGAGAATACGGAAGCGGTCGATGCCTGTTAGCTTTTCGACGGTGCTTAGTGAGTCATTTTGCAGGATCGGGAGCCAGTGATTTTCAACAAAGGGAACGAGGGCATTGCGCAAGCGAGAGGGGAGTTGTTGGTGAATGGTGGCACCCAAAGCATCCTTGGGAGACGCGAGTATTGTTTGCCAGGCGGCATTGGCTTCGCCATCGCGAATTTGTTCACAGGCTGCATTGATCGGACCTTGTGTTCGGTAGCTTTTCTGCAGTGTGATGGAGGACTTTCCAAGTGGACTGCTAGGTTTCTCAGAAGCAGCAAACATGAAGTCAGAGAGTACGGTTCCGACCTGTACTGATGCGAGTTGGTTTTTATCTCCTAACAAGATAATGCGAGCATCGTCGGGAATGGCATCCAGTAGACGGTGCATCAACGGCAGGTCAACCATCGAGGATTCATCGATGATGACGATTTTTGCAGAAAGAGGATTCTCGGCGTTGTGCTTGAATTCTATGCTGCCGGGGCGGTAGCCGAGAGTGCGGGGGATGGTGGAGGCCTCGGTCGGGAAATCGAGCGGTAGCATGCCGAGCTGAGAGATTCCTCCTAGGATAGATTGCCGCAAGCGGTCTGCAGCTTTTCCCGTGGGAGCCAATAACAGGCAGTCGTTAGGGTCGCTATAGTAGCCTTGCTGGCGCAGAAGAATGAGGATTTTGAGAACTGTCGTAGTCTTGCCAGTTCCCGGCCCACCAGAAATGATGGTGAAATGACGCTGCAGTGCTGTCATTGCAGCTTGCGCTTGATCGTCGCCCTCGCTGTTAGGAAAGTGCTGTTTATAGAGTTTTGTAGTGCTGGAGCTTATTTTATCAATAGGTTTTTCTAACCATTGTTGGACTTTTCCAAAAATCCCTTTCTCGTGCAGGTAATAGCGCTGCAGGTAGAGTCGGCCTTCAGGTGTTAGAACGAGTGGGGCAGATCCCTCAGGGCTAGAGACTGTGCTGCCTTCAGCGTCTGGAGCTAGCATCGTTTTCCATTCGTCGAGCGAATGTTTTGTGCTGGTAGCCAGATCGAGACAAGATGACCCAGCCTCGACCGCTTCACTAAGGCGTTCAACCAATGAGGAAAAGGCTGGGGAGTAGGGGGTGTGTCGCTTGCTGATGAAGCTAGAAAAATGGGGTGCGAGCATGGTTAGATGGAAGGTTGTTTGAGGAAGGCCTGGCGAAGTGCGCTGAGGCGGGACGGACTCAGTGTGTCGGAGTAAATGCCGCTGAATGGGATGGCTGAGTCGACACCACGTAGGAATACGTAGAGGTTGCTACCGAGGTGGAGCGATGGGTCGTAGTTGTCGCCAAGGCGTTGCTGGAGCAGCTGATCCAGCGCTAGGGTGTAGAGGTGGTACTGGAGGAAGTAATGGTGGTCTGCCATCATCTCTGGCAGCGAATTGGCGAGCTTGTTCGATTTCCAATCGAGAATATGGTAGCGACCATCATGTTCGAAAACGAGGTCAATGATACCATCAAGGAATCCTTCGATCG
>CAXMPP010000129.1:0-6344 GCA_964195395.1 uncultured Thermodesulfobacteriota bacterium | reverse complement strand
TCAACTTTCCCAGCCATCGGAATTCCGATCAGAAGGTCGCAATTTTCTTCGGTAAGGCGTCTGAGACCTGGACCTTCAGCTCCCATCACAAGACCGACAGGACCTTTGAAGTCCATGTCATAAAGTGTTTGCGTGGCTTTATCACTAGTGCCTATTAGCCAGATTCCATGCTCTTTTTGCAGCTTTTTCATGGTGCGTGAAAGATTTGTGACGCGTATGAAAGGCACGCTCGCTGCAGCACCTACTGCGATTCTCTGAACAGTCTCAGTGAGACCTACAGATTTATCTTTGGGAGCAATCACCGCATCCACTCCTGCTCCATCGGCTGTACGCAGGATCGCGCCTAGGTTGTGCGGGTCGGTGACACAGTCGAGAACGAGCACGAAAGGCTTATCACTCTTGCTAAGGATAGTATCTATGGCGTCCTCACCTAAGGCTAGTCCACCACCACCTTTGCCTCTTACGTGCTTGTTGTCGCGGGCTGTTCCATCAAATCCTTGTTTGCGCATTCCCCTGCCTTATAGCAAAGCCCACCAGCGGGCAAGCCCATCTCTGTAGAAAGCTCAGAGTTGATAGATTCTCTATCTGGGGTATTCTCACTCCATGGCCATCCCTGTTTTCATTAAGCTTCTTCCAAAGCTCCTACCTGCGGCAAAGCTCGCCTATGACCACCGCGACAAAGCGGTCACTCTCTACAAGAATATTCAAACTTGGCGCAGTAAAGAGCAAATTCAAGAACCGCTCACAATCGACATCAATCCCGCACTCACCACTGAGGAGCAGCTTCAAGAACTGCGTGACATGATCGCTCGCCGTGATGACATCATTACTGAGCAGTCAGAAATACTAGCCAAATTAGCCAACGATCTCAGCGAGATCAGCACCCTCACCGACCGACTCCGCAAACGCTCCCAATGGCTCATGCGCGGCATCTACCTAACACTAATCATCATGCTCATCCGCTGGATGTTCTTCTAATCGAGAAGTTCACCGACAAAAAAAACTTTCGAACATTTCGCTTCTTTCGCGATAATTGCAAAAAAAAACGGCTAACACGCATCTGCGTATTAGCCGTTGAAATTTCTTATAGAAACTGCTGAGGACTAGTCCTCTTTTGTCTCTTCAGTCGCGTCGCTCTCATCGAACTCCGCGCTCTCGATGTCTTCAGTGTCTTCGAAGTCATCTTCATCGATAAGCTCGCCGTGTACCATCTGGAACTTACGCTTGCGCTGTTCTTTAGGAAGTGGTGAGAGAAGCATAGTAACCGCACGACCAGCAAGACGAGGCTTCTGGTCAAGGTTAGCCATGCCTGTCATGTCAGCAGCTACACGCTGGAGAACAACAAAACCGAGGTCCTTGTGTGCGTTTTCACGGCCACGGAACTGAAGCTGGACTTTAACTTTGTTACCTTCTTCGAGGAAATTCTCGATACGGGAACATTTGAGGTTATAGTCATGCTCTTCTGTGCGTACACGGAATTTGATTTCCTTGAGCTTAGTCGTAGTCTTAGGATTGCTCTTTTTCAACTTAGCTTGCTCGTACTTGTATTTGCCATAGTCACAAACCTTACAAACTGGTGGGTCTGCTTTGGATGCGATCTCCACGAGGTCGAGACCGATGCTTTTCGCTTTCGTTACTGCTTCACGAGCACTCATCACGCCGATGAGTTCTCCTTTGTCAGTCACAACACGTACTTTGGGAGCACGGATGTACTCATTCACACGCGTCATATCACGACGACGATTCTTATATGGCTTCTTTGGCTTTGCTATTGTTTTATCCTCCTATTGGTATTGAAAATTTGAGATCTATGATGCGCTTACTCGTTTAGAGCGAGCGACTACTAATCTCAGTGTGGAAATCTTTGATAAATTCATCGAGTGGTCGAGCACCCAAATCCATGCGATCTCTGTGGCGTACAGAAACAGTGTTAGACTCTGCTTCTTGCGCGCCAATGACCAGCATATAAGGTACTCTGTCTAGTCTTGCAAGACGAATCTTAGCTCCTAATTTCTCAGAAGCGCGATCCACGCTTACTCGCGCACCGATATCAGTCAATTTCTTGGCTGCGGCTTCAGCATGCTCGATGTATTTATCTGAAATCGGCAACACGCGCACCTGCTCAGGCGCAAGCCATGTTGGGAACTTACCTTCGAAGTGTTCAATTAGTAGACCAACGAAGCGCTCAAGCGATCCGAATGGCGCACGGTGGATCATCACTGGGCGGTGACGACCATTGTCGGAACCAACGTAAGTGAGATCAAAACGCTCAGGCAGGTTGAAGTCGAGCTGTACAGTACCTAGCTGCCAGTCGCGACCAATCACATCTTTAACCACGAAGTCGATTTTGGGACCGTAGAACGCTGCTTCTCCAAACTCGACAGTAAAGTCAACTCCAAGGTTTTCAGCTGCTACTCTGAGGGAAGCTTCAGCTTTATCCCAAACCTCACGGGTACCGACATACTTGTCGGAATCTGGATCTGAGAAGGAAAGTCGTACACGGTAGTCTTCCATACCAAGTGTGCTGAGAACCTTTTTTACTAGGTCTAAGCAGCTGGCTATTTCGTCGTCAACTTGGTCAGGGGTACAGAAAATGTGAGCGTCATCTTGAGTGAATCCACGGACTCGAGTCATGCCACCGAGCTCTCCAGATTGCTCCCAGCGGTAAACGGTACCAAACTCAGCAAGACGGACTGGAAGGTCACGGTAGCTGTGTGGGTCGCTATCAAAAATCTTGATGTGATGCGGGCAGTTCATCGGCTTGAGCATGTAGCCCTCGATCTCACCAGTGGAGAGACCATTAGTAAGCACAGAACAGCTTGCTTCTTCTTCGGAAAGTTTTTCAAGTGCGTCACGATCAGGGATCGCAGGAAATTGGCTATCAGAATAGAACGGGAAGTGACCAGACGTACGGTAGAGGCTGAGCTTGCCAATGTGTGGAGTGTACACCTGGCTGTAGCCCTGCGCGTCAAGTTGCTCAGTGATGAAGTCCTGAAGCGAACGACGAACAAGCGCGCCCTTTGGTTTCCAGAGGATAAGCCCCTGCCCTACTGCGTCATCAATAGCGAAAAGCCCAAGCTCCTTGCCTAGGCGACGGTGGTCGCGCTTCTTAGCTTCTTCTAGCTTTTCTAAGTGGTCAGTGAGCTCAGTCTTATTTTTAAAACAAGTACCGTAGACGCGCTGGAGGCTCTCTTTGTCCTTATCACCTTTGTAGAAGGCCGAAGCCACACTCATCACTTTGAATGCCTTACAGTTGCCTGTGCGTCCTACGTGTGGACCTGCGCAGAGGTCCCAAAAATCATTATTCTTGAAGATCGAAATATCCTCACCTTCAGGGATGCTAGCGAGGAGGTCAGTCTTAAACTTGCTCTCTACTTCACGCTCGGCAATAGCACCGAGGCGACCGCTCTTAGCCAATGTTAAAGCATCTTCACGGCTAATCACTTCCTTCTCAAACTTTGAGTTCTCTTTCACCACCTTCTTCATCTCTGCCTCGATTTTTGCAAAATCGTCCGGCGTAATGCGGTGCTTGAGTTCCATGTCGTAGTAGAATCCATTGTCTACTGGAGGCCCGCCTGCAAGTTGGGCATCTGGCCAGATACGCATGATAGCCGTCGCCAACACGTGGGCACAGGAGTGACGCAAACGTTCCAAGTCACTCATCTGGTGACGTTCCTCAAGCGATTTTCTCTCTTTGGTATCTGACATTACACCGCTTTGAAAGCAGTCTGAGACGCTTTTTGCAACTCTAATCGGGTATAATTCAAGGCTTTACCCCTCTCTTCTGAGGTTCGACTATACGAATCGAGCAGATGCAAACAAAAACCTCGCTGAGCATTTCGCTGAACGAGGTAATTTGACGTATTTCAACACTGTTTAGAACCGGTCGTGAATGACGACTTTTTCATCCGGAAGTCTAGGGCCACGAGCCCAAGCCGCCTTACATTGCTCGCCGACAGGAATCATAAACCCTAACATCATCCCCTCGGGAAGATTGACCAATTTAGAAACGGCACCTTTGTCGAAACCAATCATCGGACAGGAGTCGTAGCCTAACTCACGAGCTGCGAGCATGAGCGTCATCCCTGCAAGTGCCGTCGAGCGGTTCGCTTCGTCACGGATCAACTCATCATTCCCCTCATAAAAGGGCTTAATCATCGGCCCTAGGATATTCTGTACTTCCTCCGGAGCGTGGCCCCAATACTCTTCAGGGTCCGCATCATGAGCATTAAGATCAGCGCACATGATGAAAAGGACACTCGCGTCCGTCACATGCTCTTGATCCCAAGCCGCCGCACGGATTTGCTTTCTAAGCTCCTTATCACGCACCACTAACAGTCGATAGTTTTGCATGTTAAATGAAGACGGCGCTAACTTCGTAAGACGGATAAGCTCAGCAAGATCATCAGCAGGCATCACGTGATCAGGATTGAAATGCTTAATGGAGCGACGGGTTTCTATATTTTCCTTAGTATTCATGATTATTACTCGATTAGAGGTCCTCGCCGACCACAATAGCCGAAGCGAACAAAACACTCTATGCCCCCACCCCAACACAACGCAAGAATCTAGCTGATAAATCTACGAGTACGCTCTCCACGTTCATCACATAGGTGTGTGTATTATACAGCTACGCGCCATGTTTTGGGATTTTCACTCCGAGGGTGGGGATAATACTTAACACGTAAAACACAACAACACTAGGCGCTGAAAGGAACGATCTCAACCTCAGAACTCGTTCTCAATTTCACAAATCTTGATGCGCATAAGTATACCGCATATTTCACTGATTAACTCAGAATGCTTAGTTACCTAGCTCCGTGAGTTAGCAGGTCAAAAGCACGGAAACCCATGTACGTTAACTTAGTCGCAACTCTTTTATTAAAGAGTGAGGCTTCTCTGGTAAAACCGGAGGCTTCTAATATGTGGGCCGCCAAAGACGGCTTTATTACTCTTCGGTTTTTGGTTTATCGGTAGTTTTAACTGGTTTATACGGCTATTTTCAACTTCTTGCTCGCGATTATAACCTCAAATCACCTCGATATCTCTACCCTCTGAATCCACAAAACATCCTCGCACCCATAGTTGCTGTCCTCAGGTGGTTTCGTTCGCGTTTCATAAAAATAGCGCTACGTGTATTGTGCTCTTCATCTTGATATACTCGACTACTTCAGTATAAGTAAAGCTCTTGGAGTCACCCCAGCAAAGCCGGGGGGGGGGGCCCTACTGCGGAATAATGCTCCTCAGTTTTTACGAGCAGTGATTGGAGAACTCGTAGAGCAGTCATAATATTGCTTTTCTAGACCTAACCTAACATTCTGTGTCAGGTGTTGCTCTTACTCTAAGAATTCAAGCTTTTATCGAGGTGATTAGTATAAAGGGTTTCTTAGCCACATGTGCGGTTTATACGGGCAACTCTTCTGACTGGCAACTGGGAAGTGACGGGACATCACTTGCGACCCAAAGAGTTTCTTCACCGCAAAAAATGTGAAAAGGACGGAAGCTACTGGGACGATGAACCTAGCTTCAACCACAGACAGATTTATACAGATTACTTGGTAGTGCTATAGATGAAGCTGAAGGCCGTTGTAGAGAAACTTTTTACCACGAAAAATACTAAATCCACGAATGCTTTAGATTTCCTATGCTTGCTACTTGCCAGCCGCTACTAGCTACTCCAACCTCCCGCCATGCACGGCCAACTGTTACTCTTAGGTATCAAGGGATACGAACTCTCGACTAACGAGATCCATTACTTGAGTAAAATCCAGCCTGGTGGGTTCATCCTCTTTGGCCGCAATGTGCAGTCCCCTACTCAGGTGCGTGCACTCACTGACTCATTACGTGAGATCTGCGACATTGAACCCATCATAGCCATCGACCAAGAAGGAGGTAGAGTCACCCGCACCAAAGAAATAGGCAACACGCCTCCCTCAGCCGAACAACTCCGAATCTGTGGCAAACCAGATCTCATTGCATGGCATGGCATCCAAACTGGCCTTCTACTTAACCAGCTAGGCATCAACATGAACTTAGCTCCAGTGTTAGACATTTGCTATGACCCCGAAGCTGACAACGCCCTGCGAAGCCGTTGCTATGGTAGAGACGCCCAAGAAGTCATCAACAACGCGGGAGTCTATAACCGAAATCTCATCCGCACCAAAGTGCACGGATGCGGCAAACACTTTCCGTCATGTGGGCTCGCCGATGTGGACCCCCACCACATGCTTCCCGTGTCTCATAAATCAAAAGAGGATATGATGCAGAGTGACCTACTGCCCTACACGGCGCTCGGTGACGAACTCAGTGCCATCCTCACAGGTCACACCCACTTTTCCCAACTT
>CAXMPP010000128.1:0-6386 GCA_964195395.1 uncultured Thermodesulfobacteriota bacterium | reverse complement strand
GCAGTAGCAGTAGCAGTAGCAGTAGCAGTAGCAGTAGCAGTAGCAGTAGCAGTAGCAGTAGCAGTAGCAGTAGCAGTGTCAGTGTCAGAGTCAGAGTCAGAGTCAGAGTCAGTGTCAGTGTCAGTGTCAGTGTCAGTGTCAGTGTCCTCGACGCCATCTGCTGGTTCATCTGAGCTTAGCTCATCGGTATT
Source organism: uncultured Thermodesulfobacteriota bacterium (assembly GCA_964195395.1). Classification (GTDB taxonomy): domain Bacteria; phylum Verrucomicrobiota; class Verrucomicrobiia; order Verrucomicrobiales; family Akkermansiaceae; genus Rubritalea. Next base: position 6,195 of record CAXMPP010000128.1, on the reverse strand, counting down.
TTCATCCTCAGAGTCGCTAGGATCTTCTTCAGCATGAGGATCGTATGGAGCCCGGAGCTTATCAAGCACCTCAGGTGATTCACCTTCACTGGTGGTGAGTGAGTCAACTACTCCGTTATCAAGCTCTTCACCTTCTCCATCGTCTTGATGCTCTGGATCTTCTCCGGAATAATCGTGGTCGTGGTCGTGGTCATGACCGTGGTAGTGATCATGATCATAGTCATGATCATGGTAGTGATCGTTATCATGGTGGTGCTCGTGATCGTGATCGTAGTGATCATGATCATGTGTCGAGTCGTCGTCGGCTGCGACGGTGCCAGGCGCTGGTACTAGGCGTGGCTCGTAGTTTGCCATTTCTTCAGCTTCCTTTTCCAGCTCTTTCTTTCGGCTAAAGTAGGCGAACCAAATACATATTTCGTAGAGCAGGGCCATCGGGACAGCCAGCATGCTGAGCGTGAGCATGTCGCCAGTAGGGGTGATGATCGCTGCTATCACAAAGATGGACACAACCGCGTAGGAGCGCGTGCGGCTCATGAGATCGTAGTCGAGTAGACCTAGTTTGACCAAGGTCATGACGACGACTGGGAGCTCAAAGGCGAGACCAAAGATAAGAGTGAACTGGGTGGCAAAAGTGATGTACCAACCGATACGCCATTCGTTCTCAACTCCCATGCTTCCAGAATACACATAGAAGAATTCTAGAGCCTTCGGCAGAACCAAGAAGTAGCAGAAAAAGACACCGGTGAGGAACAGGCCAAAGCCAACTAGAAGTGCGGGCCACAGAGCTTTGCGCTCAGTGGATTTCAACCCAGGAAGAACAAACTGTAGGACAAATACTAAGATAAAAGGGAAGGAGACGATCACGCCGGCAAAGAATGCCAACTTGAGCGAGAGCATGAAGGTCTCGGTCGGGTGCATCGACTGCATCTTGATGACCTTGTTTTTTGCTCCGACCTTAGGGCTAGGTTCACCCACTAGGAGTTCCTTGACGGTGGTGCTGAGCTTGGGGTCAAGATTGGGTAATTCATCGATGAATTTCTGCTTTTCCTCCAGGGTTTCGAGCGACTGAGCGGCTCGGTAGTAGCCAGCACACTCGGCATAGAAGGCGAGGTCTTCGTCTTTGAATTGAGCGTAGAAAACAGTTTTTTCCTCAGGGCTCAAGCCGGAGGAATTATCGGAGGCGCTCTTCGCTTGTTCCCATTGGTCAGGAGTAATAGTCTCAGGCAGGCGTTCCTGCTGGGATTGCTCCCAGACAACTTCCAGCGGCTTGCGCAAGAGATCCATGAGGATGTCCTTCAGCGAATAGCACGCAATGGTCGCAATCAGTAATACGACGACGATTCGCGTGATGGTTGTTCGCAGATCCTCCAAATGCTCGAGGAATGGTTTTTCATCGATGTTTTTGTTGGCTTTGTTGCGGAGCTCAAATGCTTTGTTTAAAAGGAACATAGGAAAATGTGAAGTAGAAGGAGCCTCAGCTCAGATGGGTGCTGGGTGACTTACTCTGAAACTAGACGCTCAGCGGGGAGAAGTTCTTTCAGTGAACCAACCACTCTATCTGCTATCGAGAAATCGAGGCAGTCGGTGAGGCGCGACGGCACGGCGCAGGTCTGACAACCAGCTTCGATGGCAGATTTTGTGCCATTTAGTGAGTCTTCGATCACGAGACATTCGATGGCAGGAAGTCCGATCTGACGGACTGCTTCGAGGTAGAGGTCAGGTGCAGGCTTGATACGCGGGGCATCACCTTTGCAAACGGTGGTCGTAACCATCGGCATCAAGTGGAGCTTCTCGAGCCAGGTGTCGACCCAGCTATGTGATGAGGACGAAACGACAGCAATAGGTGTGCCTTCCGCGAAAAGGTGTTCGAACAAGTCGCGCACGCCGGGGAGAGCGATTGGATCTTGTAGGGCTGCTCGTATTTCGATCTGCCGGTCGGGGTTGATGCTGTCCCAGTCGTAGCTCTTGCCTGTGATATCTTCGAGGTGCGTCTCTGGTGACCAAGTATCAAAATCTGAGCCAATGCACTGGACATAGGTTTCGATTGGCAAATCTTGCCCTTCGGAACGGAAGAGTTTGAGCCATGTTTGGTAGATTGGCCATTCGGTGTCTAGAATGACGCCGTCAAAGTCAAAAAATACTGCTTTTGCGTTTGCGAGCATGCTCGGAGAGTAATCGTGGAAAAGGATTTGAAAAGCCGATTCTCACGTCATCTAAGAACGAGATTATCTCGCTCCGAAAAGAATTTTAAATACACCCATATGGTGGCTTTCATCCCAAAGAATAATTTTGTGAATCCTGAGAGATTTTGTGAATTCTGTCTAAGCATCCGATTTCCTCTAATCAATGGCTCACCAAGAGCTTTTTCCCAAATATTTTGATGCAAATAGCACCCAATGGCGCGGTGATAATGATGCTCAGTACTGCGATTGCAAGGATCAGCTGAGCAGTCTCCTCCGAGGTTCCTGCCATTTCCCCCGAAAGCACCAAAGTGAGAGGCACCGCACCAATGGCCGCCTGAACAGTGGCTTTCGGCCAATACGCCATCATGCAGAACATCTTCTCTTTGAAATTAAGCTGAGAGCCGATGAGTGAAATCAACACGCCCGCGCTCCGGGCAATGAGCCCAACACAGAGAACTGCTAGCCCCGTGCCAACAGAAGAAAGGGCTATTTCGGCGATGCGGACTTCGGTGCCGATGTAGACGAACAAGAGGATTTCGGCGAATACCCAGATTTTGCCAAATTTTGCAGCCATCCTACCAGCCAGTTGATCGTGACGCTCCAGGATAACAAATCCGATGGCCATGATTCCGAGCAGCGCCGCGATGGGTAGGGTGCTCTTTACCGCTGGTAGTTCCGAGAAATCGTAGAACAAGATCGCTATGGCGACAAAGAGGATGACTTTGAGCGTGTCACGCATGTGGAACTTCTTGAAGAACCAGACAAAAAGGTAGCCAAGCAGAGCTCCGCCGAGTGCTCCGAGCGCGATTCCAGCTGGGACGCCGACCAGCACGCTGAGCCAGCTGGTTTCTTGACCAGTGCCGATCCCCGCGAAGACGCCAAAGAGGGTGATCGCGATCACGTCATCCAGCGATGCGCCTGCCAGCACCAATGTGGGAACTTCCTTCTTCTTGCCGAAGCCACCATTCTTCAGCTCCAGCATTGCCGGTACCACGACCGCCGGAGAAACTGCCGCGATGATGAACCCTAACATGCCAGCTTCGTAGAACGCAAAACCGAAGACTTGCCAGGCCAGCAAAGTAATCGCTCCACCCTCGATGAGGCAGGGAATGATTCCCATCTTGATGGCGGGACCACCAATCCTGTTGAGTGTTTTTTTACTGATGCCTAAGCCCGCTCGAATAAGGATGATAATCAGGGCGACGGTTTTAAATTCTTTGAGTCCTTCGAGGGTGCCGTCGTGAATGATGTTGAATCCGCTGGGGCCTAGAATCAAGCCCGTGGCAATCATCCCGAGGATTCCTGGAAGTCCGAGCTTGTTGAACAAGAAATTCCCCACAAGGGCAAATAGAACGATAAGGGCTACATCAAACATCTCTCTGTTGATTAGGGTTACTCGCTGGCTGTTGATTTATACTAATAGAGCACGCAATTTTCAAAGACGTTAAATTTTCACCAATGTCCCCGGCCAATTTTTTTAATATCTAGCGGCTCGATTGTCTCCTTTAAATCAGCATGCTCAAATGTCAGTTTCCCATCTGGTTGTAGTGTGAGCTTCTTGCCTGATTTTGAGGAAGTTATTTGAAATGATGCTTCACTTTGTGGGGTGACGTCCGCTGTGATCTCCCAATTACCGAGGTGTATTTTATTGGGGCCTTTTTCATTGATCGCAATATGTTCAGGTTGCCCCTTTGGGGCGATGGAAATAACAGTTAGAAATTTCATGGATTTGCTGGCAGATTTAGTGGCAGCACTAAAGTGCCAGTGTGGCTTGTAGGTTATCAACTCACCGTCTACGGATTTCATTTTTCTCCAGTTTTCGGGCGGTGGGCTAATGTCAGTGCCAAGCTTCATCTTGCATGGGTTGTGAGTAATCACTGTGGCGGTTGCCGAGAAATTATCCCCTTCCAGAGAAAGGCTGTTATCTTTTAGTGTGGTTTCTTGATGGGCGTGAAGCATGAGCTTCCAGTCACAGGGGGTGGCAGCTTGAAGGGAATCATAGATAACCACATAATGAGGTTTCAGGAATATAACGTGGCGAGTGAAATCTTTAACATCAAGGCCGCCAGTCCGTTTCTCATTGTAGGTTTCTAATTCTACTTTTTTTAGTTTTGAGTCTGACTTAGCATTGTATGCATTTTTAGCTTGGCCTGCAGTATAAGAGATTTCGTCATCGTGAAAGAAATGGGTTAGGTGGCCAGTGGACTCTGCCGATTCTGCCTGACCACGTGAATTAATGAGTATACTATTTTTACTTCTGGAGTCCCCGTAGTAGAGCTGATTATGTGGGTCTCCGGCTGTAATGCGAAATCCAGATCTGAAAAATACAGGTTCCCCGTTCTTCTGAATGTTAAATGTGTTTTGATCGCGCTGAGCGTGTCCAGTTGGGCCCCAAGGATTTGATTTGAATGAGAGCATGATATTGTCGGATAAATTACTCCGATCGCTATGAAATACCGCGAGGCCAGAGGAACTAAAAAGATAATTGTCTAATTCAAGGTGACTGGTGTCATCGAACTTTTTATTCTTGAGACCTTTGAGAAGTACAAGTGCATTCCAATCCAACAAATCACGATAGAGGCGTGGATATTTGAGTGTTGCGGGATCTACTGTGTTTTTAATGTACCATTTCGACCAAGGGCTGGGTCTTACAATGTCAAGGGCTTCAATGTAATCTCTTACATTGAAGTTGCGTCGACTGTAATCACCGTATGCATCGTTGAATCCAGGCATCCATGGTAGGGCTGCGCAGTATTTTGTGACTGCTGTGTAAAAGGGGTGATCAAATAAATCTATGCCACAGGTGGATTGAAATATAGCTGGGATGCGAATCATCGTTTCAAAATTATGGCTCAGATAGTTTGGTCCAACAGCCCAAGTTCCGTCTTCACCGCCAAGGGCTGGGAATCGAGCATTCCAAATTTCATAAACATAGCGAATCCACAACTCAGATTTTGCTTCTTCTCCGTGAACAGCAATAGCACCGTAGAGTACGTTGCTGAGTAGTCCTTGCCACGGGTGCCCCCTCTGAGCAAATATTTCAAGTTTATTAGCCCACTCCCTTTCAAAAAAGGAATCAATCCTTATGGAGATGGCTGATGTGAGTTTGCGTTTTTGTTCTTCATTGAGCAGGTCGTGGCAGGTGTCTAGGGCTAGGGCCATGGTCAGTATCAAGCCGCCGTTACCAAAGTTATTTGTAAATTGGAGAGTGATGTCGCTGGAATGTGTTCTCTCAGCTGCTTCCATTGCTAATTTAATGGCAGGTTGGGCATAACGTTCCTCGTTTGTTAATAGATAGGCTTGGAGAAGTGCGCTAGTTGCGTTTGAAGTGATGCGACCGTGCATCTTAACGGCATCTCGCGTCATTTTTTTGTCTTTCCAATCTTTGGGAATCGGCCCCTTTGGCGCACTTGGGATATTGGCTATAAGTCGCCCGCTTGGATCTATCAGGAGGTCAGCATCCTTGACGAATGATTGAGCCTTTTGCTTGTCTTTAAATGTTTTTCGAAGCTCTGCAGGAGACATACTACAGGTAAGGAGTCGCGGTCTGTGCATTGGTATTTTTTTTACCAAATCCTGTGCACTGGGTAATTTATCAATAGGTGTTTGGCCCGTAATACTGAATGTTTGGGGGGAAGAAACACGGGTAGATCCTTTGTAGGTGGTTTCATATTTCCAATGATAGGTGCCAGGGGGCAGCTGCTCGTTGGGGCGGAATATGGCCCACTTAAGTACAGGCGATGCGATAATTTGATCCCCGTCAAAATTGGGCGACGTGGCGATGAAAATACGATGCGAAGTGAGTTTTGTGCCAGGTTTGTGCTTCGGGTTTATTGGCCACAGTAGAGTGGGGGGATTACGGTCAGCTGTGGATCCATTGAGTGGGAATACGTACTTTCGCTCTTCGTTATAAAAAGTTTTCCCTTTCTTTAATTGATGTAATAAATTGGGATTTTTAAATTCTTCTGTGGATAAGTAGGAGTGATCCTCATCTTGCTGGGTATAAAAAAAG
>CAXMPP010000127.1:6117-6402 GCA_964195395.1 uncultured Thermodesulfobacteriota bacterium | reverse complement strand
GGGAAATTCAAAGAACAAAAAAAACAACAGTTTTGAATGATACCGTGACTGTGTCTGGCGAGGTGAAGCGTGATGGACCGGTGCAATACCGTAGTGGCATGACAATCTACGAGGCTATTGCGACGGCTGGAGGTGTTGATACATTTGGAGCGATGAATCGTGTAATGCTCGAGCGTAAAGGGAGAGAGACTATATACGACCTTAAAAAATCCGCAGCCAGTCGAACAATTAAAGTACAAGTGGGGGATGTGATCACAGTTCCTCAGAAGAACGCGATTGGTAGAT
>CAXMPP010000127.1:0-6107 GCA_964195395.1 uncultured Thermodesulfobacteriota bacterium | reverse complement strand
TCTATTTATATTGCTCATTCTCTTTGAGAATGGGCTGTTTTACTTATTGAGGATAAACTAAAGCCGATTATAGTGTCGACACATGAAATCGAGCTCTTTCGCCATCCTTATTTCGTTCGCATTGAGTGCCACACTCGTTGCTGAACCTGCCGCTGAGCTCATCAAGAAGTTAAATGCTGATAGCTACGCTGAAAGACACAAAGCTCAGCTAGGGCTTGCTGCGTGGGCCGTTGCTAATTCCGATGAGGCGCTTAAGCTATTCTTTAAAGAATATAAAGTAGCAACGACACCTGAAGTGAAGGTACGAGTCAGCCAGTTACTTCGAGAGCGTGTGATATTTGAAAAATTCGGAAAACCCAAAGGATTTGTAGGTATTCGAATGGATAACGGTGCTGAGAAAGTTGACGACGAGTTACATGCAGTAGTTTTGGTTACCAATGTTGTCAAAGACTCACCCGCTGAGATGTTTGGACTGAAGCAAGGGGACGCTATATGGAGAGTCGACCAGCAAACATTCAACCGCAATGCATTCGCGTCACTTCAATTTATAGAAATTGTAACCTCTAAAAGAGCAGGAGACTCAGTCGTGATTGATCTCGTCCGTGCTGGCAAGCCAATTACGGTGAAACTAGTACTCGGTGCGATGCCGGCTGATCTTGAACGAGAGCATAATCGTATCCTTGGAAAAAATCCTGAATTAGACAAAGAAAACTACTTCAGTAATTGGCTGGAAAAAAAGTTGGCAGCCGAGAATGCTGAGCTAGAAGCTACCGTTGAATGAAAGGCCTACGATATTGACGTTGCCGCTTGAGGATCCATTGAAAGATCCTGTAGTTGTTGATTCTGCTAGATCAACAGTGTTTGCGAAAACATGGGTGTAGCCGAAGTCCAGACTATAGCGTTCGCTGATCTTATAAGTGGTGCCCGCACTGAGCCAGAGTCTGTCTGAATCAGGAATACGTAAGGTTCTGAATTCAGCAGACCTTACAGGGCTTTCATCAAAGGCGATACCTGTACGAAATGTCCATTTATCATCATGTTTGTAAGTGATGCCAGCGGCAATGCGGTAAACATCTTTCCAGTTCTCAGGAGTGGCTGGTAAGTCGCCATTAGAAGTCTTGATGAGCAGTTCGTCAAAGTTGCTCCAATCAGTCCAAGTGAAACTTGCGTGGAGGTTCCATCGTTCATTGAGTGCATGGTAGCCACTGAGTTCTATTGATTGAGGGAGTGTAGAGGCAGCTGATGCGGATGTAGTGCTTGCTGATGGCAATAGCCCTGGGATTCCTGTGTCGGTTTTAACCTTCCCTTCGAGGTCGAAATCGACTTTTGAATAGTAGGCTATTCCGAAGCGAGTTTTCTCATTGAGCTGAAACATTGTGCCGAGATTGAAACCGTAGGCCCAGTCATCACCTTCTACGTCCAAGATGGTGGCTTCACCAATTCCCGGTGTACCACTTGAGAAGGAGTTTGTTAGGTTACTCTCCACATAAACGGCATCAAATCCCACGCCGATGCTCCAGCATTGATTGATTCGATACGCTATTTTCGGACTTAGGTAGTAGCTGGTGATCTCACTCTTATTAGCGAGACTCGTAGCCGAGAAGCTATCAGAGTAGTCGGTGCTGAGACCAAAGCGTGAATGGAGGGCGAATCCCACGGCTAAATCTTGGTTGATTCGGTGACTTAAATAGGCGTAAGGGATGAGAGCTGACTGTGCAGGTCCAATATCTTTAGCTGGTGAGCCATTGAATGTTCCAGACACTTCGACGTCGGGTACGATATAGGAAAATCCTGCTGAAAACTGGGTACCGTCGAGAAGCAACATACTTGAGGCATTCGTTGCAATGGCCGAGGCATCCTCAGCCATGGCAGCCTCACCTGCAAATGCTCGTCCTAAACCACTTGTCGACCGTTCCTGTAGTTGATAACCCGCTCCGAGGCTTAAACTCGACGTAATAATCAGGATGAAAGGAATAAATATAGGGGGAGGGGTCATGTGTTTTTTGTGATTAGCTAACCCTATGTAAACAAGTGTTTGTTTGTCAAGTTTCTTTGAGTTGATATCGAAATGACTCTCGTGTGTTGACAGCTAGACTCGGTTAGGAATACTCAGAGCTGATGGATCATGATTCAGCAACAGAGAGTGTGTCGCTCAAACGAAAGGTGAGAACAATTATTTTCGAAGCAGAAACGCCTGCAGGTAAAGCGTTCGACGTAGCATTATTGTGGTGCATAGTTTTGAGCGTTCTGGTTGTGATGCTTGAGACGGTCGAGTCGGTTGATACGAGATACTCAGGCTGGCTGTTGTTTTTTGAATGGTTTTTCACAGGGATATTCACTTTAGAATACGTTTTAAGGCTTTGGTGTAGTAAGCGGTCATCAAAGTACGCCACGAGTTTCTTTGGAATAGTAGATTTTCTCTGCTGTCTACCAGCCTATATTGTTCTCTTTTTCGGTGGTTCCTCGGCATTTGGTATAGTGAGAGCCTTGCGCTTATTGAGGATGTTTAGGGTGTTAAAAATGGTGAACCATGTCCACGGTGCCGACGTCATTCTCCATGGCTTGGCTCGCTCAAGAGCCAAAATCACAGTCTTCTTTTTTGCTATCGTGCTGTTTTCTACTATTGCTGGAACTGTGATGTACTTTATTGAGGGCGGGCAACCTAACACGGAGTTTACTAGTATCCCAAAGAGTATCTACTATGCCATCGTATCGATAAGTACTGTTGGCTATGGCGACGTCGTCGCTCAGACGGAGTTAGGTCAATTTGTTACCACTATTATGATTTTAGCGGGTTACGCTGTGATAGCGGTTCCAACAGGCATTGTGACGAGTGAAATGATGAAAGATCAGAGCTCTCAAATGCCAGATAGATCGACTGATGCCTGTCCTAGCTGTGGGGTACACGGGCATCTGCCAGATGCCTCGTACTGCCGCCGCTGTGGCAGTACTATGGATGAAGACGAATAAAAGTTTGTCTTTAGACTACCTCGGAATGATAAGTTTTTTTCCTATGCCGATGTTGGATCCCTTAAGACGATTGGCTCTCTGGATTGAACTCACAGATGTGCCATACTTTCTAGAAAGGCCGTAGAGAGTGTCTCCTTTTTTCACGGTATGAGTGATAGGTGGCTTTTTCTTAGGTTTGACAGCGACAGGGGTGCTCTTACGTGGCGCTGGTGTGCTAGCTTTCTTCGGGGGAGTATATGCGGGTTTTGGCGTTGCTACATATTGGGGTTTTGGCGCAGCTTTTTTCGGCGCTGATTTTTTCCTGCCACGAGAAATGTATTTTCTCTTTGGTGGGCTATCCGCCCATTTTTCAACGTAGTTGCCATTACTATCGAAGGGACCGTGATTCGGCTGGTAGCCAACAGTTTCGTACACTTCAATGGTGCCACCTGTCTGATGTCCACAACTACTAAGCAGGCAGATTAGGCCCCCGATTGCCGCTGGTGCTATGGAAGACTTTAAGAAGGTGAGAGGAATGGATGAGCGAGTCATGAAGAAGGTAAGTTCGGTACGAAGTTCCGAGCTGAGAACTTACACCGAGAGGAGATTAGAATAAATACTGACTATTGTTTAGTGAGGCCATCTTTCCTGGCCTGCTTCCAATACGCGTATTCTGATCGGTTAAAATCAATATACTCGGGTGACATATCGCTTGTGTAAACCGTGTATTCAGCATCACCAAGGTGGAGGTTGATCGTGATCTCAAATTTATCTTTCGCTACGATTTTACGCAGTTCATCCATAGGAGTATTCGCTTCAATCCCACCAAGACAGGCAGGTTTTGAGCCGATGTGAATATCGATCATTTCTTCTCGGATCATCGCCCTAGAATAACCAACAGCGTGGATGATACGCCCCCAGTTAGGGTCGTTGCCATTCCAGGAAGCTTTGACGAGTGCTGAGTTTGCAACAGCTTCCGCTACTTTTTTTGCGTCGCTATAGGTTCTCGCTCCATTGACTTTGACTGTGACAAATTTAGTCACGCGTTCGCCGTCTCTGACCAAGGATTTGGCCATTTCTAACATTACAAACTCTAGAGTTTCTCTAAATAGTCTATAGTTCTTTGATTTAGGTTTGATTCTAGCCATCCCGCTCTCGCCATTGGCTAGAACGACAACTGAGTCATTGGTGCTCATGTCGCCATCAATGGTGATACGGTTGAAGGAATTCTCAACAGCTTCGTGGACTGCTTTATCGAGGCTGGCTTTACCGATGTTTGCATCAGTTGTAATAAAGCAGAGCATGGTGGCCATGCTGGGGCAGATCATTCCAGCGCCCTTGGCACAGGCTCCTATTTTGACTTTATGGCCGTCCAGATCCATTGAGATGGCGATCTCTTTGTGCTGGGTGTCGCTGGTCATGATGGCCTGAGCCACATTGGTCCCTTTCTTTGAGTCTAAGCCTGCCACCAATTCCGGAAACTTTGGAGTGATGCGTACCATCGGCATAGGTAAACCGATGACACCTGTGGAGCATACTGCCACCTGTCCCTGGCGGAGACCTAATGATTTAGCTATGGCTTTGGCTGAATTTCTAGCGTCTTGAATACCTGTGACACCAGTGCAGGCATTCGCATTGCCGCTGTTGACAACAATGGCTTGGATGTCCCGGTCGCGGAGGTGTGCCTGAGAGACTCTCACTGGTGCGGCTTTGACTCGGTTCGTTGTGAAAGTTCCCGCGGCAACGCAAGGGCTACCACTATAAATAAGAGCGAGGTCTAGGCGTTCGGCGTCTGGAGTCTTGATGCCAGCTGAAACAGCATTGGCAACGAAACCTTTTGGCGCACATACGCCACCTGATATTTTACGAAACGGTGTCGGCATCTTTTATATGAAGTTCGGTTAGAGGAGTCTCTAGATGTTTTGAAGACCAGCTTGGGTTGGAAGCCCCGCCACCAGATTGAAACTTTGTACCGCTTGGCCAGCAGCACCTTTACCTAGATTATCCTCAGCGCTGAAGAGTAAGACTCTTCCTGTGCGCTCGTCAACTGCCCAGCCAATATCTATGAAATTTGTTCTAGTGACATTTTTTGTATCCGCTGTGGAGCCTTCACCTAGCAGCCTTACAAATTCCTTATCCGCATAGGCCGCTTCGAGAGCTTTACCGATGCTCTCAGGCGAGCCTATGAGCTTCGCACTCGTAGTCGTGCAAATTCCGTTGTGTGTCGGCACCAAGTGAGGGGTGAACGACATGGCGACAGGCTCGCTCGCTGCGATACTGAGTTCCTGTTCGATCTCAGAAAGATGTCTATGTTTTGGAGCGCTGTAGGCTCTAACGCTCTCATTAGCCTCACAGAAGGAGAACAGAACGTTGCTGCTTTTACCGGCTCCACTGACCCCACTCATCGAGCAGGTGACAATGGACTGTGGATCTATCAGCCCATTCTGAAGAAGTGGCACGAGAGGGAGAATGATACTTGTCGGGTAACAACCGGGTGACGCGATGAGTCTCGCTTTGGCAATTGCTTCACTGCGTTGAGGTAGTTCGGGCATACCATACACCGCTTCTTTTAAAAGCTCTTGAGCTGGGTGCACCGCTCCGTAAAATTCCTCATACACATCTGGATCATTGAGGCGGAAGTCGGCGGAGAGATCGATGACCTTGACTCCAAGCTCTAACAAAGCAGTTGCATAGGCAGCCGCGACGCCATGGGGGAGCGCTAGAAAAGCAATCTCGGCTCCGCTCGCCTTGATCGTTTCAGCATCGGGCTCGGTGAAGGCTAGTTCGCTTCCATCCATCTGAGAAAACCTAGGAAAGACCGAGCTCAAGGGCTGGCCCGCGTATTGCCTAGACGTCACACATGTGAGTTCAGCGTTCGGATGCATCAGCAAGAGCCGTAATAACTCCATGCCCGTGTAGCCACTTGCGCCTACCACTGCTGTCTTGATCTTTTGCATGCTCTGAAAATGCAGGAAATTTCTGGCTTGCCAACTCCCAATTGCTACTTATGTTCGCCACGTGTCCGGGACTTGGCGCAGTTTGGTAGCGCGCTTCGCTGGGGGTGAAGAGGTCGCAGGTTCGAATCCTGTAGTCCCGACCAATTTAAAAAACGGAATCATCATGAAAGATGGTTCCGTTTTTTTGTACAGGGACTCCAG
>CAXMPP010000126.1:0-6433 GCA_964195395.1 uncultured Thermodesulfobacteriota bacterium | reverse complement strand
CCCAATGGTGCAAGCAACGTAACAAAAAGCGGCACAAGTAACGGCAACACCACGATCAACCGCCACGAATCAGCCTCACCATCAGCCCAAGGCGAAGAAATTCCCATTGTCGACCCAACGTCGAAGACCTTTCAATTCCAAGGGCGCACCTATTCGATGACGGACAACAACCTTGGAGGTCAGTTCGAAGCCTACCTTGCCTCCCAAGATTTCGAAACTAAAGCAGCTGTTGAATACCGCGAGAAGATCGAGAAAATTCAAGACTTCTTATCCCCCCTCAATCCAGGAGGACCAAACCTCAAGTCAGCCTACACGCTACTAGAAGACGCGTCTGACTACCCAGGCGATGGTGGGATTTGTGACTCTTTAGCGAACTCAGTCTATTCAGGCAGACTCGCAATGAAGGGCATTGGTAATAAGAAAGAAGCCATTGCCAAACTCGAAAAAGAACACCGGAGACTCGTCCACAACCTCAACGTCCTAGAAAGCAAAGGTGAACTTGGTGGCACGACAACTGTCAAACAGGGAAAAAAGACAACCACCTCAAAAGCGACTCAGACAACCGAGTACAAAGTAATGCAGAAGAGGTTGGCTGAAATCACAGCCATTAAGAAAAAGTACGAAGCTTCAGGCATTATTAGTCTCACCCAATCAAAAATTCAATACCAAGCGATGATGCTGCAACTTTTCATCCAACGTCGTTTTGAACACGTTGTCATGTCTGCTCGCTTCTACAACATCATCTATAAAGATGGCGACCAAGCAATGCGTATCAAAAAAGGCTCAGACACGGAGAAATTCTTCAGTGAAGGACTGGGAGTCAACCCCACCGTTGCAGGTCTCGATGCCGCCGCTAACGAAGCCATCCGTAAATCTCAGACACTGATTAGTGCCTTTGAGAACAACGTTGGAAGCAACCGCATTCACGCTGGCTCTGAGCGCCTCGTCGAAGCCTTCCTAGTCGGCGAGTTTACCCCCTGCGTCCAAACCGTGTCCATGGGCATGAAAGAGCGTATCCAGCAGTATGTACAAGATGCCAACGATCTCGTTGAAGCTCTTTCAGCCAAAGAACTAGGCCAAGCGACCGAACTCAACGAATCACTCAAGACACAAGCCCGCGACTATAATCCATCAAAGGCCACCTCATACATCTCCGCTCACAAACGCGCATCAGACGGCTATGTCCGCGATGCCAAGTTTGCGCTCTTTGAAAAAGACACATCGCGTGCAAAAGTGGCTATTGAAAATGCCATCAAACATTGGCCAGCCAACCCGACTATCCAAACCTTCAACGACAAACTCGATGAGCGCCTCACAAGGGGGGAAGAAGATTCCGATACCCTAACGCAGACAGTCAAAGAGTTCGATCGACTCTTGGCTGATAAAAACTACCGAGCCATCGTCGAAGAACCTCGTAAATCAAAGTTTGTTGTCGTCTTTGGTCAGACAAACGATGAACCACGAATCAAGCAGCTCACCGAGATTGGCGAGTCGATCATGGAGATAGAGAAAGCCCTCGGTAAGTCACAGAGCCTGGTCGAGGCCGGTCAATCCTACGCAGCGTGGGAGGCAATCTTCGAGACCCAGAACAAGTACTATGACGACCCTAAGATCGCAAACGCCAAAGCACAGTTGATTGGTCAGGTTGGTAATTTCACTAACGCCCTAACTAAGGCTAAAAGACTAGAAGATGGTGGCGCGTCACCTCAGACGGGATCGGCCCTCTCATGGTACCTTAAGGCTCGTGACATCTATCCGAATAGCCAATTTGCCAAAGAAGGAATAGAAAGAATTGTGAGCAAACAATTTGAGGCCGCCAACTAAACCTTCCCCTATAGATCTATTCTAGAAAAACCACCAATGAGTTGCTCTCATTGGTGGTTTTTTATTTCCCCTTTTTTTGACTCCAGCACACGTTCTGCGAAAAAAGACGACGCGCATACCTGTCGTGATTTAAAAATCTCATAGTCGCACAAAAATAGACTTAAAATCGATCTAAGCCGTCATAGTCCCAGCTGATACTTATCAACAAAGACGAAGCTCAAAAAACGCCTCCCCCAATTTACTTTTAAAATGAGATAGTGAGAACGACCTCACTATACAGCCTCATTCTGCTCGGCCAGTACACATGAAATCAAAATACACCCACTTAGTTACGCACCTTATTTACGGTCTAGCGCTATGCTTTAACCAATCAGTTGAAGCCAGTTCTCTTCCCATTGATTTGAAGGGAAATCCCAATGTGACGCTTATTGGCAACGGCCTTGGTTCACGCATGCAGCTTTTTGGTTTCTTTGAGACATCACTTTATTCAGCACAACCAGCTGCGAACATACGCTTTAGGAATTTATGCGACGACGGAAACACCGCAGGATTCCGCCCACATTCAGCAAGAGACAATCCATTCGCATTTGAAGGGGCTCAGTCATTTCACCCACCACTCTCCGAACAAAAAGACCGCTGGGGTTCTGGACACACAGGTAAAGGAAATTTCAAAAGCCCGGACTCTTGGCTTACTGAACTCAAAACCGATACCCTCATTGCATTCTTTGGATACAACGAAGCTTTTTCAGGTGAAGCTGGACTTGCCAACTTTAAAGAAGAAGTGTCCGCCTTTCTTAAACACACAAAGAGCCAACGCTACAATGGTAAGTCAGCACCAGAGATCGTCCTAGTCTCCCCCATTGCCTTTGATTCGAGCACCCAACCTTCAGCCTATATAGATTCAGCTAGCTACAATAAAAATCTAGAGCTCTACACTAAGGCTCTTAAGGAAGTTTCAGAGAATGAAAAAGTTGCTTTTATTGACATATTTGCACCCTCAAAAAAGTGGTTTCAATCGGCACCCAAAACGCTCACACTCAATGGCTTTCATCTCAATAAAGACGGCTACAAGAAACTCTCACAAGAATTATCGAGTCGCCTCACTGGGCAAAACATCAAGCTCGATAGTACGACTACAAAAAAAATCCACGATGCGGTTCTCGATAAAAACTGGCTCTGGAGCAACTACTATAAAATCCCAAATGGCGTGCACGTATTCGGTAGACGTCATAGACCATTTGGTCCAAAAAACTACCCCTTTGAGCTCCAGAAGCTTAAAGAAATGCTCGATAACCGAGATCAAGCTATCACTGCCTTAGCCCAGAAAAAAAGATTCGACCTCAAGGCCGCTGACGCACGAACCAGTCCATTACCTGAGGTGAAAACCAACTTCAAGACAAGCAGGAAAAATGGAAGTAAAACCTACCTTTATGGGGAAGATGCTCTGAAAAAATTTAGTCTTCCAGAGGGCTTCAAAATTGAACTATTTGCTTCTGAAAAGGAATTCCCGAATCTAGCAAATCCATGCCAAATGAGTTTTGACAGCAAAGGACGCCTCTGGGTTTCAACCATGCCAAGCTATCCACACTATAAGGTCACAGATGAAAAACCTAATGACAAAATCCTTATATACGAAGACAGTAACAACGATGGAAAAGCGGATAAAGAAATCGTCTTTGCCGACCAACTACAGCTTCCCACAGGATTTGAAATCACTCACAAAGGTGTTTATGTATCCCAGGGCTCTAACCTACTACTTTTAGAGGACACAGACAACGACGACAAAGCCGACAAGCGAACTGTGATACTTAGTGGCTTTGACGACCACGATACTCACCACGCCATTAGCTCGTTCAGTCAAGACCCCTTTGGCAACATTCTCATGAGTGAAGGCACATTTTTGCATAGTAATGTGGAAACTGCCTACGGTGTGCAGCGTAGCTCAAACGGAGGTTTTTGGAGATTCAGCCCTAACACACAGAAACTCGACAGATTAGCTAGAATTTCCATACCAAACCCGTGGGGAATAACCTTCAACGGCTGGGGACAAGGGCTCTTTCTTGACACTTCAGACCCTAATGCCCGTTGGCTTACCCCAGCTTCTATCAAGGTGCCATATGGGTACTTTGCTCCCCTTCCAGCGAACTTAGTAGAAAAAAACCAACGAGTTAGACCAACCTCGGGTCTAGAGTTTGTCTCCAGTAGACACTTCCCTAACAACATGCAGGGTGACTACCTCCTCAACAATGTGATTGGCTTCCGTGGCACCAAACAGCACACCCTAGAAGACGGCTCTGTTGGTTTTACTAGCAAGCACCGTCAGGACCTTGTGTCTTCAGATGACACCAACTATCGACCAGTTGACCTGGAGTTTGCTCCAGACGGATCTCTCTTTATTGTTGATTGGCATAATGTCCTGATAGGTCACATGCAACACAGCGCAAGAGATCCACTAAGAGACCACAAACATGGTAGGATCTACCGTGTCACCCACAAGTCTCTACCATTAGTGACACCTCCCAAAATTGACGGCGCAACTATAGCCCAACTTCTAGAGAATCTCAAACTCCCAGAATACCGTGCTCGTTACCGTACGCGTACTGAATTACGTAAGTTCGAGTCCACGAAAGTAAATTCAGCCCTTATGAGCTGGCAGAAAAAACTCAAAACTAACGACAGTAAATACGATAACTATCTATTAGAAGCTTTGCTCGTCACATTTAGTTCAGACCATCCGAACCTGGAAATCCACAAACTATCGATTGAATCTAACAACTTCAACCTTCGCTGTGTCGCTGTCCGAGCTCTCGCTCAAACACCACTTGCATTTAACAACCTTCAAGAAATACTTAACAAAGCTGCCAAAGACCCTCACGGACGTGTCCGTCTAGAGGCCTTAGTCGTTGCGTCTCAACTGTCCAATCGTATCGATCTAAATGCCATCCTCGGGCAACTACCTAATGATGAGATCAACAAAGATGCGCAATTAAGTCCTGTCATAACAACGCTCCGCACACTAGCGAGCAATCAAACCATCACCTCTAAAGAGGAAAAAATTAATGTCCCTAAACATTTGAAAGGAAATGACATTGCTCGTTTTGTCAAAGGTCACGAAGTCTACCACAGAGAAGCCCACTGTGCTACCTGCCACCAAGAAGACGGTGAAGGCCTACCGGCGGCTATGTTCCCTCCTCTCACTAGAACAAAATGGGTTTTAGAAGATCAAGAACGCCTCATAAAGCTCGTAATACACGGTTTACATGGACCTATCACAATCAAGGGAAAACAATATCCAGGTCTAGTACCTATGAGTGCTTTCAAGGCTCTCACTGATCAAGAAATCGCCGATGTCCTCACCTTTGTACGCAATTCCTTCGGCAACAAGGCCTCCTCGGTATCTCCCGCTCTAGTCAAAAAAGTGAGAGCTGACACTTCAGATCAAGAAGGTTTCTTCGCTCCTGAAGAACTTCTTAAACAGCATCCCCATAAGAAGTAGTGTAAACGATCAATATTAGACCATATTTAAAGGCTAGATTGCTACGCTTTCCTCGGAGCAAGTGAAATTTAGCTGGAAACTCTCAAATCCTAGAGCTCAAGGGCTGAGGCTCAAAACTCTTCGCGAATATTTTTGTCCCATGGAGAAACATCAAGGGTTTAGGGGAGGCAAACGTAAAGGTTCGCTCATTTGGTGCTCCAATCTGGCGTTGTTAGGAGGTGTTTTATCGGTATGCTAAAATCATTCGAAGTCCAATTAGCTCTCGATGCCGTCTCCATCGAAAAAGTAGAAATCCCTACAAAAATATAGTAACCAAACCCCTCCTACTCATACGGCGCGGCAGTGGTTTTTCACCACGCCTGAAGTCAATAAATAGATTTCATAATTATTAGAAGAAGAAATCACCTCCAACCGAAAAATTACTGGACGCCTGAGATGGACCTCTGAAAAATACTCATTTTAGGCTTTGTCCGCATGACTCTGGATGTCAACTACGATCGACTCTATTACGTTGCCAACTAGGGCTCGCTCACTCGACAACTCCTTGGTCAACCAGCCTTCGGCATAAACTTTGGAGTTCAAACTACCCCAATGACTATGGGTTCGAACTAACCCACTATACTCAACTCCCGTAACTACACATCCACACTCACGGTGGACTTGTTATACCATTTGAGGAGTTAGATTGGTGTGATGACGCTGAAGATTTTCTATTCTAGCAAGGCTCAAGGAAGGAGCATAGCGAGCTATGTGACTGACGCGGAACGCTGCTAGAATGGGAAAGGTTTAGCGTTTCTTGAAATTCAGCTTTGCTGACTACTCTCAAACCTAAAAATCGATCATTACTCCAAGGTAACTGTGAAAATTGTATAAAGCAGCAAGAGCGGGGGGAGCCCTAGCTGCTTATTATTTGGAATATTGTTAGCGCTTCACTTTACGCTCTAAGAAATCGCGCATGAGTTCGGCTATCTTCTCTCCATCTTCTTCTAAGGCGAAGTGGCCAGTGTCTAGCAAGTGGAATTCGAGATCCTTGAGGTCTCGCTTATAGGGATGCGCTCCGTCAGCTGGAAAGATGTGATCATTTTTCCCCCATACGATAAGTGTGGGTGGTTG
>CAXMPP010000125.1:0-6638 GCA_964195395.1 uncultured Thermodesulfobacteriota bacterium | reverse complement strand
TACAATGAAGAGCAAAGCATCGAAATGATGCAGGAGCTCATGAAAAAACTCCTTCCTAAAGTAGTCAGTAGTTCGGGAGTTGAGTAGTGCGGTAGGTAATCTTAAATCTTAAATCACAAATTTTAAATCCCTCCCAATCGGGAGGTCGTTTCATCGTACAAGCTCTGAACACTACCCAACTTCTCATACATCCTGTAAATTCTTAGAAATTCTGTAATTCTGTATAAAAGCTCCATCGCGCTAGTACTTTCCCCTTTATCCTCTACCCTTTTTCCTCAATTCCACCATGCCCGGATCCTCAAAAAAAGCGCTTCAGTTATCTGACGCGTTTCTCGTATGGGTGGGCTTCGCCTTGGCCTCGGCACTCCGCTGGAATGTGCTACCGGATGAATACTCAGGAGTTGGGCTCGATAAGATTTCGTGGCTCCTTTTTGTGGTGGTTCCATTCACCCCTTTGGCGCTCGAACTTTTCGGGTTTTACTCGAACATACTGAACAAAAAGGTCTCAGCAGCCCTTAGTAAGATTATTCAGGCTGGGGCTGTGATGACTCTCGTAGTTGGCACGTGTGTGCTCCTATTCCAGCTAGATCCATCCTCGCGCTTGGTTTTAGGTTTGGGTGGGTTTTTCTCAGGTGTGTTTATCTTCATCCGCTTTGTCTGGGTGAGGAATGTGATGCGTCGTAGGGTGAAAAATGGAGCATCGCGTGAGCGAGTAATCATCGCGGGCTTGCCGAATGATACCGAAGAGTTTCTAAATGAGCTTTCCGCAGAAGTGACTGCTTACATTGAGGTGCGCGCCCATTTTGATTTGGGTACGCGAAACCCATTAGACTTGGCTGAACTGATCGTGGCGGAATCCGCCCACCGTGTGATTATTTCCCCTAAAAATGTTCTCTTCGACAAAATTGGCGAAGCGGTAGAAGTGTGTGAAACGCAAGGCGTGGAAGTGTGGGTGGCGGCCAACTTCATCCGCTCGCAGGTCGCACGTCCAGCCTTTGACACAATGGGGGACAAGCCGATGCTGGTGCTCAAGTCGACCCCAGAGTTATCGTGGGCGCTACTGGCGAAATCGCTTTTTGACCGTTGTTTTGCCTTGGTCTCTATTTTGGTGAGTCTACCGTTGTGGGTGTTTGCAGCCATCGGCATCATGATTGCTGATCCTGGACCCGTTTTTTTCCGTCAGCGTCGCTCAGGCAAGTACGGTAAGGAATTCAATATGTGGAAATTTCGCACCATGGCAGTGGATGCTGAAGCTAGGTTGGCTCAGGTCAAAGAGCAAATGGGCAACCAAATGTCTGGGCCAGTATTCAAGCTCGATGACGACCCGCGCGTTTTCCCCTTTGCTAAAATTCTCCGCAAAATGAGCATCGACGAACTGCCGCAGCTTTTGAATGTTCTGTCAGGCGATATGAGCCTAGTCGGTCCACGACCACTCCCGGTCTACGAGGTGAAAGACTTTGAGAAATCGGCTTACCGTCGTCGACTCAGCGTCAAACCTGGCATCACCTGCACATGGCAAGCCGGTGGGCGCAATGAGATCACCAATTTCGAGGAATGGGTAGAAATGGACCTCGCCTACATCGATAACTGGTCACTCTGGCTCGATCTAAAAATCATCCTAAAAACCATCCCCGCAGTGCTATTCGTCAAAGGAGCGAAGTAGTCGCTGCACCGTAGAAGAGCGCTTCCAGCCTCTTTGCTTCAGCCTAGCTTGCAGCTTTCGGACCTTTCGTCTTTTTCGCGGTAGAGATTGCTTCATCTAGCTGGGGAAATCTGTATAAATCAGTGTAATCTGTGTTCTAGAAAGTGGGGGAAGCTATAGACGTAGAGGAATAGAGAGGGTTTAGTAAGGGGTTGAGCTCGGAGATGCGTGCACTGGCTTGCTGGTCGGTGTCCGGTAGTTTTTTTTAAGAGGACACTGATTAAGACAGAATAAAACTGATTGTGTTGTGTTGGTAAAACCTGGTCGTCTGCGGTCATTAGCTGAACGGGTAGTCTTTTTTTGTCAGTGAAAAGGTTTCATCGTGCCGGTGCGTTGCTCCCAAAGTAATCTGTATAAATCAGTGTAATCTGTGTTCAAAACTTGAAGTTGATTGGATTTTCAGCTCGGAGATACGTGCATTGGCTTGTCGGTAGGTGTCCGGTGATTTTTTTAAGAGGACACTGATTAAGACTGATTAAAACTGATTGTGTTGTGCTGATGAAAGCTAGTCGCAGCGCTCCAATTACGAGTTCCAGTTCCAGTTCCAGTTCCAGTTCCAGTTCCAGTTCCAGTTCCAGTTCGAGTTCGAGTTCGAGTTCGTCTGAAAACTGCAAACTCCAACTTCTCATGCATCCTGTAAATTCTGTCGCGTATAGCTCCTGCGTCACACGCGATTTCGTGTCGTCTGCTGAGGTCCGTAAGCCCGTTGGGCTAGACTTTATCACAAATTTTAAATCACAAATCTCAAATGGAGCGCAGCGATTCTGTTTAAATATTGCACATTATTGCTCAGTGAGTAGTTTGAGTTATGGCTGAAGTTGCACGATTGAATATTTCATTACCTGATCAGATGCTTTCTGGGATCACACTCTTGGTGAAATCTGGAGAGTATTCCACGCCGAGTGAGTTTGTTCGCGATGCGGTAAGGCGGGAGATGGAGCGTCGGGATAAAAAAATGACGAGGGAATCAGCCTTGCTTCATCTAAAGACGTTGGCCCAGGAAGCGTTCGAGAGCGGCGACCCTCGAGAAATTAAAGATATCGAGTCCTGGAAAGAGGTCCAGCTCGCCCGATTTGAGGAGCGTTTGAGGGATCGACATCAAGCCGATGCATAAGATTGTTGAGCGGCCAAAGGCGCTGGAGGACTTGGATGCTATTACGGACTATATTGCAGCAGATAACCCAGAGGCCGCGAGGAGAGTGATAGCGGCGGTGGGTGATACCTATCGTCATCTTGCTGAGTGGCCGGAAATGAGTCAAATTTTGGCTGATGGGTTTCGAATGATGCCTGTGGTGGGGTTTAGGCAATATCTAGTGCTCTATCTTATGGGAGATAAGACTGTTGAAATCTTGCGAGTCATACGGGCAGACCAAGACTATCTTCGAGTTTTGTCCACCAGGCTCTGAGCCAAGTCGCTGCGCTCCAATGGATGATGTGCGATGCTGGATGCTCGATGCTGTCGCGTAAAACACCTGCGTCGCACGCGATTGATGGAGGTGAGGAGTTCGAGTTGCGAGTTCTGGTTCGTCTGAAAACTCCAACTCTCCCCGCTTCATTATCCAAGCCCATTGACCAATGCCCCTTGACCAATGACTCCCGTAGGGACCTTGAAAACTTATCACTTCTCTTCCTTCTCAACCAATCGCGTGCGCCACAGGTGTTTTACGCGACATCGTCCAAGCCCATTGCCCATTGACCATTGACCAATGCCCCCCCCGCAGGGGTCTCCCACTCAAACTGCCTCAATCGACAAACGAAGGCCTAATCCACCAAGAATGCGATCAAGCGTTCCCAACGTCGGATTACCCTTTTCTGAAAGAGCTTTATACAGCCCAGCTGACTTCAACTCAGTTTTTTCCAATAAATCCCGCATTCCTCCTTGAGCCTCAGCCACATCTCGGAGGGCTAGGAGAAATTCCGCCCGATCTCCATCACGATGTAGATCCTCTAAAGCCAACTCCAAATATGCTTTAGCCTCTGCTGGATCTCGCAACTTTTCTAGATGGTAGTCTCTAAATCTCTTAAATTGTTTAGCCATATTGTATTTCCTCCCAAATATTTTTCACCAGTTTAATGTCTTTCTGCTGCGATGACTTATCACCTCCCGCCATCAGCAGCACAACCGTCTCACCTGAAAACCCAAAATAGACACGGTAACCTGGACCAAAAAAGAAACGTAGCTCAAACACCCCATCTCCTAATGATTTATAGTCACCTAATACCACTTAGCAAAACCAAAGAGAAAAATGTTCTTTTTGAGGGCACGAGTAAAATGCGCTCCGCGGAAAGCTTTGAGTACTGGGCGCTTTCTTGATAAATCGGCGTTTCTCCTCAATCATGGTGCTCGCACCACTCCCTCGTCTAGCCTTGATGGATCAATAAATCACTCCAGCATTAGTCTCTTTTGATTCACTAAGTGGTATAAATTACCATTTTCGATTCTCAAAATGCGCTTGCGGATTCGTCGTTCGTCAGCCGATGAAATTTGCTCCAACCACTCAAACAAGAGACACTTATCTCTTGCATCGCTGTAGACTTCCACCTCATATCGCACACCCCTAATTACACTTTAATAGAAAATAGTCAACCGTCAACCATCAGTGGAAGTCGCCGCGCTCGGATGAGGGATGATAGTCGCTGGGCTCCAATTACGAGTTACGAGTTGCGAGATGCGAGTTCTGGTTCGTCTGAACACTGTAGTCTGATCACTTCTCTTCCTTCTCAACCAATCGCGTGCGCCACAGGTGTTTTACGCGACATCGTCCAAGCCCCTTGACTAATGACCCTTGACTATTGACTCCCCGCAGGGGCCTTCGTCGTCCCAGCAAACTTTCACTCCTTTCGTCTTTTTCGCGGTCAAAAAAGCACTGCAATAGCAAAAATCTGTTAAATCTGCGTCATCCGCGCTCCGAACTCGTTTCATCGTCCCGGCTCTGAAAACTGAACACTTCCAACTGAAAACTCAGCTCAAGCAACAGAAAGCCCCAAATAACACTGGGCTATTTGGGGCGATGAAAATTTGGAGGTCTGACGCTATCCTAAAATGGGATGTCGTCGTCATCGTCAAAATTGGCGTTTGGCGCCGCTGGTGAAGCGCCCTGCTGCTGTTGCTGCGGTGGCGCTTGCTGTTGCGGAGCCTGCTGCTGCTGTTGTTGAGGAGCGGACTGTTGTGGCCGTTCTTGTTGCTGGCCACCACCTCCACCGCCGCCACTAGTATTACTTCCAGCGAATTGGACATTTTCTCCAATCACCTTGAGCTTATAGCGTTGCTTACCAGATTGCTGGTCGGTCCAAGTATCCATCTGAAGGCGTCCTTCGATGAAGATACTTTTTCCCTTGCTGAAGTATTTGCTAACAAACTCTGCAGAGCTTCCCCAGACAGTGACGTCGACAAAAGTGGTTTCATCCACCCATTCTTCCCCTTGCTTGATTCGGCGATTGCAGGCGACACCGAGGTCGGTGACCGCTGTACCCTTAGGCGTGTAACGCAGCTCGATATCACGGGTGATGTTACCCATGATCATTACTTTATTGAAACTAGACATGTTGCGGGGACTCTAAAAAGAAAATCCCTGCCCGACAATATATAAAAGCCGAGCAGGGATGAAATGTTTTCAGTCGCTGGAAAATTTCACGGTCAATGACCGCAAAAACTATCCGACGCGACGGTATTGGTGCATGTAGATGCCTTTGACTAGGTCAAGGGCTGTCTTGATCTCAGCTACTGCTTCAGGAGATGCATTGAAGAAGTAGTTTACGTAGACGCCGCCTTCGATCTGGCGTGCGTTGTATGCAAATTCCTTGCGGCCAAGCTGCTTCACTTCGTCGAGTGCGCCGCCATTGGCTTCGATTACTTTACCTACTTCGCTAACGAATTCGTCAACGGAACCTTCTTTACCTTTGGTGTCGAGAACGACAAGACCTTCGTATTTTCTGCTCATAATTTTTCTAATTAGATTTTGTTTTGACGTTGTAGACGTTTGCGGCGGATTCCAGCCCATCTGATAGCGCAAGCTGAACAGCATCAGCTGCTCTTGCAAGCGCGTTTTCCATGTCGGGTCGTTCCTCGGGACTAAATTTCCCTAAAACGTGCCCGACCATTTCTCCAGGAGAGGGTCCGCCAATGCCTATCTTCAAGCGTGGAAATTGATCGCTGCCGAAATGCTGAATGAGTGATTTAATGCCATTGTGCCCCGCGGCTGAGCCGGATTTGCGAAATCGCAAATTGCCCATTGGGAGCGCAACATCATCATACACTACGAGCACTTCATCCGGTTGCCACTTGTAGAACCGGAGTGCGGTTCCAGCTGCTCGGCCACTTTCATTCATGAATGTCTGTGGCTTCATCAGCATGGCGTGCGGATGCTTCGCGATATGTGCTTTCCACTTCAGGTGGTTGACAAATTGTGCGCCAGCTCGGTCAGAGAGAAGATCAAGGACATTGAATCCGACATTATGTCGGGTGCCTTCATACTTTCTCCCTGGATTACCCAGGCCAATGATCAATTTGATCGCCACTTTGACTGAAGATTCGCTAGTTTGGTATGATTTCTCACACGTCAGCTAGCTGACAAAAACGTTGCTATGAAACGTCAGTTAGTTTTACTCAGCAGCTGCTTCCTCTTCTTCACCTTCAACACCTGCAGACTTAGCAGCACGTGTCATTGCTACGAGAGCAACAAGAACCTTGTCGTGAAGTGTTGGTGTCACACCCGATGGGAATGCGATATCGCCGACTGTGAGAGCCTCGGAAATACTGAGGCCAGTGACGTCAGCTTCGATTGTTAGTGGAAGATCATTCGGAAGCGCCTTCACCTTAAGTGTGTGAACGAGCTGCTCGAGAGCTCCACCCTGCTTGATTCCCACAGGCTCACCTGTGAGCTCTACTGGAAGCTTCGCTGTAAGAAGAGTCTTGTCTGTTACGGCAAGAAAGTCA
>CAXMPP010000124.1:254-6648 GCA_964195395.1 uncultured Thermodesulfobacteriota bacterium | reverse complement strand
GACACCGCTCTGTGGCTGGATCGGCTCGACGAACGCGGTGGGATTTCAGACGATTGGCCAGCATGATGAAGCGAGCTTTAACCACAGATTATACAGATTTATACTGATTGAATAGGACTCGTGCTTGTGATCGGTGTAGAAAACTTCGGTTTAAAAAGGCCATGAAAACACATCAAAGAAGGTCTGACTTTCAGCTTGGGAGCCTAGATTATTTATCGGTTTCTCAGTTTCATTTTAGTCGGTTCAGCTTCAAGAAACCACCTCTCCAGTCCATATAGTTATTGCATTTCACCCTGGGGGTCGCAAAATTTTCATGACCCACCATAATCAACTAAATACTGCCTTTTCTAACGAATTCTTCAAGCCTGTTTTTGAGGTTTATTCTAGCACGGATAAGCAATACAACTGCCCTGGTATTTCAGACATCAACTTCTGCCCACAGCTCATTTAGTCTGTCTCATAGATGTGAAGTTTTTAGGTGTGAAGTCCCGGACGATGGAACGAAGAAGGGAGCCCTCTTGCGAGAACTCCCTTCAGTGTATCTTATCCCCCCTTAAGAGAGCTATTTATAATCATTTCCCAGGAAGACCCCTCATAATCTTATGAACCTTTTTACCATTTGACCAATACTCAGAGGCGTAGTGTCCTTGCTCAGTTTCAGATCGATAGCTGATAAAGTTCTTGATAGACTTAGATAACTGAAGACTGAAATCCGTGGTCATGGCTTCATTTTTATTGAAAGCTACATTCCTATAGAAGTTTCGAAACCACTCCATCCATTCCTGTGATGCTTCTTCGCCATCTTCAGGAATAGGAATCACAGGATTATTCAAAAAAGGCATAATTGCGGATACCGCTGGATACTGGGCAGTACTATGGCAAGACATGCAGCTGGAATTTGGGTTATCTGCTGGCCCGCATAATCGACTATTCCATCCAAGATGTTGAGTCGGTAGGCTTTTATCATCACTAATCTTAGTCTGCTTAAGCTTGGGGTTGATGATGGTCTTAGAATCTTTCGTCAGCGTACCATTGCTTTCACTCAACTTGATGTCAGGATCATTACCCCACATAAGGCCAACCGGTTGCAAGTTCTCCCATGGGTTCTTCTTCTCTAGATTTCCATTGTATGCGTAAGTACCAAAAACCCAGCCGTTGGATTCTTTAGCTCGGGAATCTTTCACCATTATATCCATTTGAAGAAGGCTAACTTTGTAAGAAGCTCGAGCATCAGGTAAAGCTTCCTCAGAACCTGGAATATCAGAGACATAAACGTAAGCCTTCCACTCGACCGGGTTGGTCAACTGTGGAACTTGGTCCTCCCTCAAAGTAGTGAAGAGAAATTTAGCTACAACAGTTCCTTCAGGAAATCCTTTCTCGTTTATATAACTCAAATCGGGAGCTTCAGGGTTTTTCCACACCTGTCCAATACCATAACCTCCTTGCCCATTGTAGAAACCAACCGCATAAGCGTTGGAAGCAATATCTTGCTTATAGCTGAGGGTCTTTGCTGCTAAAGGTCCCTCTTTAGTCAGTCCGTGATAACCTTCACGTCCAGAAGGCCCCCAGTGCTGCCAAGGGACGTGAAACCATTTTTCAGACTGCTCCCCCTTAAAATCAAAAGAAAGCTCATTATCGTGAAAGTCAATGTTATCCTTAAACACATATTCGCGTACAGCCATTGCATAACGCTCCCAATCATTTTTAAAATCAATCTTAAGTATCTCTTTAACCTCTTCATCCAATGCTGGGAGGTTCTTTGGGAACTTATCACTAAGTTGGAAGACTGGTCCAACATACTCACCTGGAGGAGCCATGAATCCGAAGTCAGGAAACTTTATTTCGCTTTCAAATGAGGCAACTCCCTGAGCCGAGACCGACACCACCCCAGAAAGTAGCGCTAGTATACTGTATTTATATTTCATTGAAATGTCATTAAACACGCGACTGTTAGTATGTCCATGTTATTTGTTTTTGTTTTTTGTTAGCCTCCATAGTTAGAGATTCTAGTTAAACTATAATTATAGCCTATCCTTGGGCTGTTATCGGGTACTTGGCAACAGATATAGACACACAATGTTTTGTTAGCCTCCTTCGAAGCCTTGCTTTGGGGTAGCGAAAATCCTCGAGGTCTCACGGTGTTCGGACTCGGGGCTGTGGTGTCACTTTGATCCACCAAAGTAGCTGGTTTTTATCTGACTAAATATTCCGAACTTTTAGATGTGTGGCATGGGTTGTTCATTTTCTTTTCCATCTGCTGGCTTGCTTGGGCAAACACTTGATCGATGAGAGTCGTGTCGGATTCATCCATGTCGAGGGTTCATCCGGCGAGGACTTGTCAGATTTAAAAGTCATACAATATCTGATAAATAGTACGTCATCCCTTTCTCTATAAGGAATCTTGAGCAGTGATGGCTCGCTATCAAGCGCTCATTGCGGAGATTCTTGGAGGAACGTCGCGCCGAGCTTGGTCGGCCCCGCCTGTGACAAGTCCCAGTAAACCACAAAGCTCCGAGAACGCGGAAGCACTCCAGAGAGTGGTTAGCCCAACGGGCTTACGTAGCTTAGCCCAGTGTTGCGATGCAGACGCTACACTGGGATTGAGTAGTGATTTCAGGTCAACTCTGAAGGAGTTGTGCAGATTTACGTTAGGGTGACAGCTCCACAACGCCTTCAGCGTTGGAATGGATCCCGGATAAAGACCCTAGGTAGCCCCTCCTGCGTCGGCAACCTAGGGCTGAGCTGCGCAAGCCCGTTGGGCTAGTGAGACGCACTCCTTTTTTAAGATGTGAAAACGCTCAATTAGTCTGTCCGAGCGGCGTGTATGGGCTCAGACCTATGGAAGGTGAGAGTCTGCGAAGAAATCCTGGTAGTGATGTATGAAAGGAATCTTGGGAGGGCTGAGGCTCGACTCAGCTCTTGAGGATGGATGTGGCTCGACACATGGGGGGGGGCAGTGTGCAGTGTTCAGTGTTCAGACTCGTCTGATGAAACCTGTTGTCTATAGCGTGGTGGTTGAGTTGGGGTGATTGGGTCGGATGTCGCGGGCTTGACCCACGCGCGTTAAGTCGTGCCCGCCCCCACGCGCGTCGAGCCACACGCAGTCCAGATCATTAGAATGATAGCTTTTGAACCAAAAACCAATTAGGGCAATTCTGAAAAATTCTGGCAATTCTGTATAAAAGGAATCTTGATGCTCAAGCAGCTAGTCCTCTAGCCGCGGCCGTCGAGGTACTTCCAGTTGCCTTTGATTTTGCGGAAGCGGGAGTGCTCATAGAGGTCTTTGAGTTCGCCGTCTTCGTGGCATTGGGCAGAGAACTCGACTTTACCTTTTTTATCTTCGGCGGTGCCTTTGCTGGAGCTGATGATATTGAGCGAGCGCCACATGACAGTGGGGAGGTAGGCGTCGAGCTGCTTGCGTAGGTCTTTATCGCGGGTGTCTGGGTGAGTGGTGCCGAAGAGGTAGTCGGGCAGACGGAAGAAATACGCGGTGTAGCGTGCGCGCATCAGTAGCTCGGCAGTCTTTGGCTGAGCTTTGCCTAGGTGGTAGCTGCGGCAGCAATCGTTGTAGGTGTCGCCAGAGCCACAGGGGCAATCTGAGCGCAGACGGATACGGAGCGGGCGTTCCTCATCGCTTTCGTGAGATTGGTCGTCGTTAAAGGATTCTTCGATGATAGGGTCTTCGTTTGTAGATTCTTCGTTCATGGTAGAAATGGGTGTGGTATTAAATTTTGTTAAGGGCTGGCTCGAGCGAGCTTACTGCTGGGTGAGGAGCCAGATGGGTTTTGCTTTGCCAATGACTGAAGCTCCGGTGGTGACCTTCCATTTGCTAGCATCATCTCCGTCAATGACGAGATCATTTTTAAGAGCGAGCTTCTTTGTGAGGATGTCGTGTTTGAGGGTGTTGAGCGTGGCGAAAAGCTTGGTGCGTGCGAGCTGGGAGCTGTGGATCTCGATGTCTTTGTGGCCGAGTGTGCGCATGCCGTCGGTGAAAATGTTCCAGCCACCTTTGGTGTCGGACTCGAATAGTATGCCGATCCAGAGTCCGCTGGGGACCTTTTTAGCCGAGCCTAAATGGTAGTCAGCTTGCTTGAGGAAGCTTTCGGGGCTGTGAACGATGGCAGCGTCTCCCCAGTAAATCCCTGTGGTGTCGTGAGTCTCAGCAAAGGCTGCTAGAGCGTGGCTGAGATCGAGCGCAGCATGCCATGGCGTGCGGTGGATGCTGACACAGGTGATCGTGTAGTTCGCCTGGTGCGTGAGCATTTGCTTTTCCGCATCGGGCCAATGGAGTGAGTTGTTAGAGGCGTAGCGGATGTCGTCGTTAGGGACTGGTAGGGCTTCTAGGCTCGCTACAAAGCGTGACCTGCCGATTCCCCATGAAAAGGATTGGGAGTCGGGCTTGTAGGTGAATTTACGAATCTCGTCGGGGGAGTTGAGCCTGAACCATTTTACCAGAGATGCTTTCAGCGCCTTGCTCTCAGCGACCTTGTCATTGTCGAGACAGAGGAAGGCAAACTGGGCTTCGGTGGGTGGGCGCAGAGGGACAAGTCCCGAAGTCGGGATTTCAGCAGAATTGTCTTCGGCTACTGTAGGTTCAGCATGAAGAAGCGGGAAAGTGAATAGGAGAAGGAGCCCTAGGATGCGCATCGATTTCGTTGTAGTGGATTTTTCTAACGGGGGAGGAGAAGGGATTCTTTATCAAGACCGGTGAGTTTTTCGAGTCCGTTGATCATCATATAAAGAATGTAGCCGGCGACAACCATCATCGGCACACCGATAGCGGCAAAGCCCCAGAGGGTGATGCTGCCAACGATTCCGTTGTATTCTTCTTTCCAGTTAGGGAGGTCCGCCGCGAGGTCGCCGAGGAAATAATGTGCCATAGCTAGGTTGAGAACAGCACTGAGGCAGAACGAACCGAAGAAGTAGAGCGTGCACTTCCAGATGAGGCCTTCATACAGGGAAATGAGATTATTCTCGGCGACCGATTTCTCGATTCTTTTGATGTCGAAGATCGAGTCGTTGTAGATAAAGGTGCGGAACAGTGGACTGGTGGAGCGGCGGGTGATCAGGAACAGTGAGCCGAGAATCAGTGGCTGGATCGCTTCCTTGATGCCAAAGATCCAGGCGACGTGTGGCTTTGCTGAATCGTTCGACCAGAGGTAAATGGTGATGAGGCCTGTGAGCAAAATGGCGCCCATGCCGACGGTGGAGAAGATGTTGAGCTTGCGGTGCTTGATCCAGTGCCAAATGCCGTAGACCAGTGGCAGAGCTAGAGCTACAATCATCGCCCATTTTGGTCCGAGCTGATAAAGCGCCTCACCTTCTTTACTGAGCTTACTCAGTACGATGGTTGGTAAAAGGACGTTGATCATGATGTTGATCAATGGGTTTTCTTCTTTAGTGGCAGTTTTGCTCATATGCGGGGACAGTTGTGAAGCCCAGTGCGGGGGGATGCAAGCGGGATTTCATTTTTGAGAGTGAACTTGTGGAGACCTAGCTTGGCAGTATGATAAATAAACCATTTTTAGAAACTGGTACGCTTATTGCTTAGACAATTAAATAGAAGAGGCTAAATTTGGTCTTATCTTACCTATGTCTGTTGATAAAAAACGTAAACTACTGGTTGTTACTGATTTAGATAGTTCTCTGCTAGACGAGGACTACGGCTATGACGGAGCAGTCGAAGCTCTCAATTGTTTGAGAAATGAGGGCTACCCGCTGGTGCTGAATTCCTCAAAGACCTATGCTGAACTACGCGAACTCGCGTCAGATTTGAGTCAATGCGATGCTGTGGTGGCAGAAAATGGCGGCTTGGTGGCGATACGGGCAACAGCCGCTACGATCGTGCCGCAGGGCGAGGCCGATGACTTTGGGTTTGTGACTCAGTGTTCTGGGATGGCTAGGGCTAACATTTTAGAAATCGCTCACGGGCTCCGTCAGAACGAAGGGTTCT
Organism: uncultured Thermodesulfobacteriota bacterium; assembly: GCA_964195395.1. Classification (GTDB taxonomy): domain Bacteria; phylum Verrucomicrobiota; class Verrucomicrobiia; order Verrucomicrobiales; family Akkermansiaceae; genus Rubritalea. The sequence continues at coordinate 695 of CAXMPP010000124.1, read as the reverse complement.
CCTTCGAGGGATTCGCAGATTGGTCAGTCGAGCAGGTGATGCAACACACTGGCCTAGACTCCGCATCTGCAGCGCTGGCCATGGAGCGTGAGACCACCGAGCCGATACTCTGGAATGGAAGTGCGAGCGAGATGGCTGAGTTTGTGGACAAACTCAAGAGTCTGGGCATCCAAGTGCTGCGCGGTGGACGGTTTTTCCATCTGATGGGGATGGTGGATAAGGTGCTGGGCATGCAGTTTGTCGTGGATCTCTACAAAAAGGCAGAGCCGACGACCGATTGGCTAGTGGTTGCCGTGGGCGACAGCGCCAATGACAAAGCAATGCTGGAAGCGGCGGATCGTGCCATTGTTATTCCTCATGCGGCTGGGCCTATGATCCAGCCTGATAATTTTCATACATTAGTAGCAAATCACCCGGGCTCGCAGGGCTGGGGTGAAGCAA
>CAXMPP010000124.1:0-244 GCA_964195395.1 uncultured Thermodesulfobacteriota bacterium | reverse complement strand
ACATAATATTCTATGGGCGACTTTCACCAACACGGCATACTAACAACTCTTCACCAACTTAACCACCGGTCATTAGAGGATCTGGAGAGTGAGTTAGTGCAAATTTCTAAGAAGAAACCAATGGCACTGGTTTTACCTTCCTTGTTTTCAGAACTCGAGGGCCCAGCGCTCTCCAAGATCATTGATGAAATTGCTAAAGTTCCTTACTTGGACCAAGTGATCATAGGTTTGGACCGCGCTGACG
>CAXMPP010000123.1:0-6657 GCA_964195395.1 uncultured Thermodesulfobacteriota bacterium | reverse complement strand
CATCACTCATCACTCATCACTCATCACTCATCACTCATCACTCATCACTCATCACTCATCACTCATCACTCATCACTCATCACTTGGAGCTCCGCGACTACATCCCTTTACCGAAAAGCATCATATAGAATGTCTTCACAACGATTGCCACGTCCAGTGTGAAGGAATAGCGGCGCACATAGTAGAGGTCGTAGTTGAGTTTTTCGAGGGTGTCCTCGTCATTTGCTCCGTAGGAATAATTGACCTGAGCCCATCCAGTGATGCCCGGCTTCACAGCGTGACGGAAGTGGTAGAATGGAAAGCGCTCTTCGTAGCCCTTCACTAGATCCACCCACTCGGCACGCGGGCCGATGAGGCTGAGATCTCCCACCAGCACATTCCAGAGTTGCGGCAGCTCATCGAGCCGGGTTTTCCGGATAAATCTCCCGATCGGTGTGAAGCGATCATCATCAATACTAGTGTATTTAGCTCCTTTTTCTGAGCCCACTCGCATCGAGCGGAACTTCAAGATCATGAAAGACTTCTCACGGTAGCCCGTGCGCTCTTGCCTAAAGATAATCGGCCCAGAGCTTGTCAACTTCACAGCAATTGCTGTGCCGATCAATAAAGGAGACGCGAGCAGGAACCCTAGCAAAGCAGCTGCGATATCCATCAGTCGCTTGGCTCGATCATAGCTGACACTGCGATTGAGACGAAAGCCATCAAGCATCGGCCAGTTCATCGAAATCTGGCTCGGCGGCTCAATCCTTAGAGTGCTTGCCAAGAAGTTTTCATAGGTGAGAATTTTATGCCGATGGAAAAGAGCCGACACCATCCTGCGACTGAAGCCCTCAGGGATACGTTCCACCTCTGTGGCCACCACATATTGCTCAACATACTTGCCTCGGATCGACGACTGGAAGTTCACCACCTCGATCGGCTCGACAAGTGGTGAATCAGAATCACCTACTATCAAGCGCTGCCCCACCCGCTGAGGGGTGAACGATACCACCACAAACTCGTGTGCTATCCCGCGCCTCTTCATCCGCCTGTAGAGATCGACAGCACGTGTACCTGCTCCAATAATACACACCGCATTACCTCGTTCGAAATACGTCCTTATCCGCGTAAGATACACTCTGTAGACAATGGAAACGATAGGGAATAGCAGCAGAGTCCCGCCGACTACTAACCGGGGAGATGTAAGACTAACTCCATAGCTCACCACGGAATAAATGAAGCAAAAGACCAACACACTGACTCCCACAGAAGCGATGATATGCTCAGCTAGAAAGCGTGCATTACGTTTATCCGTGGCATAGTTATAGCCACCAATCAAATACACACCTATCACACTCGGCACCACCATAGCGACCAACACTCTCCGACTCACAGAGTCCAACAAGTGGAACTCATGATTGAGCACGAAATGTCCGTGAAGCCCTAGCAACAACACAAAAATAGTGGCTATAAGGAAAATATCGATGAACAACAATGCCAGTGGGTAGACACTAATCACCACGCGACGCTTAAAGTACTCTTTAGTTCTGACTTCATCACTCGTCACCGCGAAGATCGAACCACTTAACGGAGCGGTCTTTTTAAGGTCATTTGCAAATTGTTCGCTCATTATTCTCTAAGTTTTCTGGCTGCTTGCTGCCTAGCGTGCTGAAACTCTTCAGCTCTATCCTCTTGACCAAGTTTGGTATTAGCACGCGCCAACCAATCGTAAGCTTGGACTAGCTCCTTCCCCTCAAAATTTGCTAAATTCGGCTCGATCACATCGATAATCTCGTTCCAGTTCTTACGCTGCGAGTATAGATAACAACGATCAAATGCTATCGCAACCGACTGCTCCGGATCCACCTCTGCCACTAGCTTAAGCAAGTCCAGCGAGCGCTGATAGGTCGAACGATTATCCCCACGAAACAAATTCAGATCTAGCTTATTGGGGTCACTACTGCCAGCGGATGAGGTCGCCGCGTAGCGTGCTGCCACGGACGCATTGGGGTGAATGGCATGGGCTAACTTCAAGTGCATTTGTGCCTTCTTAGCATTGCCACCCTTCCAGGCGTCCAGAGCCATCGCCAAATGGGGCGCACTTCCTCCTGAGCGCACTAAAACCTCCCTAATTTGCCCAGTAAGCAATGAATAACCAGAGGAGCTATCTACCACACCATTCAAGGATCCCCCCACTCCATAGGCTGGATTCTTAGCCTGAATCACTTTTTCTAAATGCTCAAATGCCTCAATTCTTAGTTCAGAATCGCTCATTCTCAGTAACAGGCTAAATAAACGCATGCGTATCACCCCACTCCAATTGTTGTAGAGACCCTGGTCCACAGCCAATTGCCGCTTCAGCTGGACCGCTGCCAATGCACGCTCAAGCAGTGCTTTATTCTCGGCCAGATCTAAGCCCAGCCCCGCGAGTGTGGCGAGACTCTCCACCTTCTCTCGGAGATACTTTTCATTATTAGGATCTTTCTTATCGAGGTCAGCCACCAATGCCCGCAACTCGCGCTTCGCCTTCTCTATATCGCCAGCCGTCTGATAGGCCTCAGCCAGCAACAACCACGCCTCGGGTTTCAGCTCTTCCTCCTCCGTTAAAACACTTATAGCTCCAGTGGCATCCTTCATCGATAACAACAGCTGCGCTAAAATTTTAGTCCAGTAGCCATCGTCGTTCACCTGCTGGCTCGACTCCACCATGGTTCTAGCCATCGTGATCAACTCAATGACCTCGTCTCTTGGGAGCCTCCCACGCTTGATCGCGTTCTCAGCCAACCAGCGCTTAGCAGGCTCGTAGTCACGCTCCCCTAAAAGCCTACTTTTTAAAGCTTCAAATCGAGTGGTATTGCTATTGGCTTTAGCCGCGAGCATTGCCTGGAAATTCATTTGGTCGTCATCCTGATACGAAGGATGGTTGATCAATTTAGGAAAAAGGAAATCAGCCTGCTTGTAATCACCTTCGTTCATCGCCTCGAGCGCTCCAGCATAGTAACCATCGAGCGCTTGCCCTCGGTTTTTGTTGGCATTGATGTAGTACACCGTGAAGCCGACAAAAATACCAATCACGACTGGTGAGGCAATCAGCAGCTTCTTCCAGTTCCGGCTCTCTGCCCACGCGTTAACAAATGCCCACAGCGCGCGTAAGGGCTGGGTCAATTTATTAAAAAGTTCACCCACCCGCGCACCGATCGCGTGCTTCTCAAGAAATTGATCGCACCTCCACAGCAACCACTTCGGCAGCAGCAGTGGCAGACACAGGTAGTACAAGGGCCGCAGCTTGTGCCTAAAATGCTTCATCCGCTGCGTTTTATAGGGATTAGTCACTCGCTCCCCCCTTTTCTCATTTCTGACTTCTGCTTAATCAAAGCGCGTATTTGCTCGCGAAACTCACCATACATCATCCTAATCTCTTTCTTAGATACCTCATCCAGCGGGTAGGCGGTCGTCACCATCACCTGAGTCTGATAGAATGTATTCTTACTCTTATCCTCCACAGCCCCAAAGGGAGCCACCCAGTTATTTCTTCCAAATTTATATTTCAGCAATTCTATTCCAGTTGCTGCAGGTTTCGGTTGCACCACCGATCCTAGATGATCGCAATGGCTACAGAGAATATAGCCATAGTCACCCGTAGGTAGGCTCATGTCTGTTTCTGAGGCCGACCATGCTCTATTATTTTCAATCTGCGCCACCCCCTCAGCCTCCACTAGCCACCCCAACTTTCCGTAACAAACCCGCACATCGTGCCACTGATCGAAAGGGTAATCGAGCGCCATCACCACCGTCGTGTCGTTGTACTTCAGATGCCATACGAAAGAAAAAGCCCCCCAGACACTATCGAAAGGACGCTCCTCACTCTCAACTTTGAGAAACTTCCAGCCCGGCCGAGTGAATTTCACCCTACTGGTATCAATCACGCTTAGCTCTTGGCGACTATGCATCTTTTCAGATGAACTTTTAGCGTCAGTGAGTTTTATTGAGGACACCACCACTGTTACTCCCACCAAAGCCAGCGAGGTGAATCCTCTACATAATTTAAGACTCATCAGGGCATTTGGACATCTTTCTCGCCATTTCGATAAAAGATGTCCCAGTCGGAAACCAACAAGACAATTCCAATACTTCACGATCTTTTTACCTGTCCGGCCACTAGGCTCTACCACCTCATGCAGAAAAAACTCAAAAAAAGCATCCAAGCTAAGAAGGCAGAGGACTGACACACCATATGAAGCTACAAGCAGCACATATTGCCAAGCTCCCTGCATAATGTCTATGTCCCATCTAGCCAGGGACACTCCCACGCCGACGATTCGTATAGCATTCATTACTATAGACACAGCAAAAGAGCTCAGCACCAGCAGCAGCGCATGCCATAGGCTACGCTTTCGGAAACAACAAAGTAAGCCAGCGAGTACCGCCACTCCATGGAAACTAAAAAATCCGTTAGCAATCGCTTCCAGATTAATTTCACTCTCACCCACCTTCATCACCTCTCCTTGCACCACGTTGAACACCCCCAACATATCAACAACAGGAGATGCCATTTTAGCAGCTAAACCTGAAACTAGACGTAGAAATTTCAATTCGAGCTGGCCAGGAAGTCCGCAAACAAAACACAGCAAGCCCCAAAGAGCGAACAGCCGAGTCACCTCCACCTTGCTAGACACATACCATCCTACTAGTCCCATCCACATGATCAATGTGACATAGGATAAAATTTTCATATCGTACAGATAAGCACCCACTAACAGGGCTAGAGTCAGCACTAAACTCGCATACCAAATCAGCGGCATTCCCCCTCTTTGAAACTCTAGTTTACGTTTCTTCTGAAGAATAAATAAAAGACCAATAATAACAATGAGAATGGGCTTCCAGATTAGCCAGGGCAGATGGAGATCCTCATCAATGCTTTCGACCATAATCGGCACAAACAACAAAAGCCCCCACAACAGGAGCCCCCAATTCCACCAATCTTGCTTTTTTGACTCCATCACTCCTCTTCGTTTACTTGCCCGCCAGCGCCTTATGTTCGTCAGCGATGACTCTATGTCCCATTGCTTGGTAGGCAAGCCCCAGGTTGCGATGCACCTCAGATTGCTTAGGCCCGCCCAGTGTCAGCGCACGCTCGAAGGTCTCGATGACTTCAGCCCACCGGCGTTGCTGGGTGAAGAGCTGCCCCAGAGCAACTAACAACGGGTAGCGTTCGTCTTGAGTGAGAAAGTTCACAGCCAAGGCCTCCAGCAAGGCCATCTCTTGTTCTTCCCCGCCTGCCTCACTCGACTGCTTGAGACTCAGTGTTACCCATTTTGCTAAGTAGTCAGGCCTCGCACTATCCAATCGCCAGGCTTTGTTCAGATTTTCGAGCGCTCGATCAGGATCAAGCTCCCCGAGATAGGCGTAGAGCATCGCGGCTACTTTGGGGTAGTCCTTCTCCAGTGCCGCATCTACAGGACCGAGCAGCCCTTTGACCTGCGCTTTCAACTCTGGAAACCGCTGCGTCAGTATCTGTAAAGCTGAGATTGGAGCAGTCTGCTCCGGCGCTAAACTCCGAGCTTCCAGCAAGAATCCAAGCGTCTTTTCCGCCTCATACGGTTGCTTCGTCAATGATTCTACCGCCTTAAAATAAGCCACCTGCGCACCCAGCACTCCATCAAGCTCTAGCTCAGGGAAATCCCGCTGCAATGTCGCAATCGCCGATTCAGCCAAAGGATATTGCTTCAGCTCAACGGCACGGAGCACATAGGCAACACGGGCTCCCGTATCAGCACGTTTCGTTTGCTCCAACTCCCGCCCCAAAACAGTGAGCAGCTTCCAGCTCAACTCATCACGCCTTAGATTATCCCCGTCGTAGACCGCACAATGCGCAATCAACACACCCAAGTCCGGGCGCTTAGCAATACTTACAATCTCATAGAGTTCCTCCATCGCTTCACTCCGCTCACCTAAGGCCAAGCTTAGCTCCACCCATAAAAATATCGCCTCATCTAGCGTGGGATCTAATGCAATCGCCGCGGATAAATGCCTCAGACTTCGCTCAACCACCTCCGATGTGTCCAGCTTGAAGCCCGGATTCAACGCTTTACCATCCACTCTATCGATCGGAAAACTCTCAATAAATCCAGTTTTTTGGACGTCGATCAACTGCTTAGCCAACCACAAATGCGCATTGGGATTCCCCCGCGCTTCTTTCGACGAATTGAGTACGGGAGCTAAGCGTTGCATCACTACACGCGCCTTCACCTTTTCTCCTTCAGCCAATAACCTCAAAGCATCATCATAAGAAAATTTCGACACTTCCTGCACAATCTTTGACAAGGTCGTATCACCTTCAGCCACCTGTTCCGGCTCCTCATTGGTGGAAATAGCATAATAAGCAGCCCCCCCCAACACAGCAAGCACCACAAGCGCCCCACACAGTGTTCGACCGTGGTATACAAGCCACTTTTTACATTTCAGGAGGAATTTTGCCATAGCGCCCAGACGCTGCCCCGATACCCCATAACAATCAAGCACGATAGTCGCTGCGCTTGAATTTAGAATGCTGGATGCTAGTCGCTGCGCTCCAATGAAGAATTACGAGTTCGAGTTCCAGTTCGAGTTCGAGTTCGAGTTCGAGTTCGAGTTCGAGTTCGTCTGAAAACAGCAACTTCTCATGCATCCTGTAAATTC
>CAXMPP010000122.1:0-6747 GCA_964195395.1 uncultured Thermodesulfobacteriota bacterium | reverse complement strand
GTGAAACAAATGGCTCCCTCTAGTGTCACGCCTTCAGAGCTCTTGATAGAATCTGGGAGTTCTAGGTTCTCAATGTCGTTGAGAGCGTCAAAAAAGCGGATCTTTGTGATGCCGTGTTTGATGAATTCTTTGAGTGTGATTTCGATGATGTCCTTATCATAATGACGAAATCCGAGTGCGTTGGCACCGCGGAAAAGCATCTGGAGGTCGAAATTTTCATTTTCCTGAGCCTTTACTAAGCCGTGGCTTAGAGCTCCGAGAACAATAAAGGGATTATAACCGCGATTGATCGCGATCTGAAAGCTTTGACCACCTGAAACTTCCGCACCGTGGAAGCCCGCCTTGCGAGAGGCCGCTATGAGCTTGGCGTAGTTGTACGACTCGAATAGCCAGTCACCAGCATCGAGTGTGGATTGTTGCCCGTCTCTCATGGTGAGGTTGACGAGTTTCGGTCGGAAGCTTTGATTCATACTAAGGAACATTCTGTAATGCTTAGCCCGAGGCAAGTGCTAACTGAGTCACTCTGACTCGAACTAATACAAAGGATAATGATTTGCTAAATGAGACTGCTCGCCAGTGTCGTATCGCGAATCCTGAGAGAGGGGCTGAATTACGGCGAAATTCCAGCTTGAATTGTTGGCTGTGAGCTGTGAGTTTCTGCCCATGGATTCAGAAAAACGCGTTCTCTTCGTCTGCACCGGCAATACTTGTCGTAGCCCTATGGCTGAAGGGATTTTTCGTAAGACTTCTAAAGATAATGCCTTATTGGTGTCGCTCGGCTCAGCTGGAGTGGCAGCCTACGATGGGGATCGGATCAGCCCTGAAACTGCAGACGAGCTTAAACGCCGAGATGCCACGCTGAATGATTTCAGAAGTCGCTCAGTGACCAAGCAAATGCTCGAGGGGGCTACCCATGTTTTCGCGATGACTGAATCTCACCTCTACACTTTGACTCGCAGTTTCCCCGACTACGCAGATAAATGCTATTTAGTCTGTGATTTCCTAGAGATCGATGGAGAATCAGGGATGGACGTGCCTGATCCGATTGGTATGGGCGTGCGAGCCTACCAGCAAGTTGGCGAGGTGTTTGAACACGCTATTCCTTCCTTAATTGATTTTATAGAAAATGAAGAATCTACAGAATCGGCCAATTCCTAAACATTTATCTTGTCGCTGTAGTACCGAATACTAGAGTGGCGCCCGAATCAAATAGTTCCTATGGCTTCTCCAGATCCTAACAGCACAAATTACGCCTACGATTCAAAGATCGAAGGCAATGTTACATTCACCCAGCTTGATGCAGCGATCAACTGGATGCGAAAAAACTCACTTTGGCCTATGCCAATGGGCTTAGCATGCTGCGCGATCGAGTTGATGGCGACGGCCTCGTCTCGCTATGACATTTCTCGCTTCGGTGCAGAGGTGATGCGCTTTTCCCCACGTCAGGCAGATGTCATGATTGTGGCGGGCACAGTGACTTATAAAATGGCCTTGGCTGTCAAACGTATCTGGGACCAGATGCCTGAGCCAAAATGGTGTATCGCGATGGGCGCATGCGCCTCCTCTGGTGGCATGTACCGCAGCTACGCAACTCTCCAAGGTGTTGATAAATTGATCCCAGTGGACGTCTACATTTCTGGTTGCCCACCACGCCCAGAAGCATTGATCGAAGGATTGATGAAACTGCAGGATAAGATCGATAAAGAAGAGTCCACTATGGATCTCAAGAGAATGCCTGAACCTGAACAAGTTTAAGAGATGAGTCCATTTGTAACAAAATTAGAGTCCACCTTTGGTGATAAGATTCTAGGCAAGAAAGAATTTCGCGGTGAGCACACAGTGTTAGTAGAGCTCAGTGCCTTACACGATGTGATGGTGCACTGCAAAGAGCAACTAGGATTCGATTTCCTTATCGATATATGCAGCGTCGACCACGAGTCGGTTCACCCACGTTTTGAAATGGTGTACGAGCTCGCCTCGGTTGATGACTCTCAACATCTCCGCGTGAAAGCACCAGTGGCTGAAGACGAAGACGTGCAGAGTGTTGTCGATATTTGGAAAACTGCCGATTGGCATGAGCGCGAAGTGTACGACATGATGGGAATCAAGTTTACTGGTCATCCAAACCTCAAACGTATTCTCATGTGGGAAGGTTATCCTTACCACCCATTGCGCAAGGAATTTCCTTTAGCAGGCAAGCCGACCGACATGCCTGATGTGGCATTCACCGGCGTAGCGCCAATGGAAGGTGGTCCATTCGTGACGAGTTCCACCGCTACCGATACCGTGGCTCGCGAGCCAAGGGCTAAAGGCGAGAGCTAAGATACCTTAAAAAGAATTTATAGTCCGAGTTCTCCAAAATCTGGGAACTCGGATTTTTTTTGTGATGAAGTCCCTCAGTTATCTACTTGTATTAATCTATGTGCTGGTCGCAGCCACGGGGGGAGTCGTTGCTAACAGCTGGTGGTACGACCAACTGGGTTTGAGTCAGGACGGAATCGAAGCAGGTAAGATTTGGCAGCTTCTCAGCTATAGTTTACTCCATGGCAATGCCTACCATATCATCGTCAATGGTGTTTTACTGTGGATTCTAGGGGGGAAGTTGCAGAGCATTGTAGGAGCTAAAAAGGCGATGCTTGTTTTGGCTACAGGCGTGTTTGCCGGAGGAGTCCTTCAGCTCGCTTTGAGTTACCGAGTAGAGAGCGATCAGTCGAGTTTGCTGGTCGGTATTTCTGGTGGGATAATGGCATTGCTACTAGGTCTAACAACTATCGACCCTTATCGAGTCATGCGACCACTGAGGATACGAGCCAAACATCTAGGACTGGGCTTCCTACTCAGTGAAGCCATTCTGACGCTTACCGATCCAGCTCTGGGTGTCCCCGTGCTTTCTGGGCTTGGGATTTATGCTGCGAGCATGATGGGGGAGTCCATTTTCCACGTAGCGCATGCCTGCCATCTTGGTGGAGGAATTGCTGGGATGTGCTTAGGAAGAGCATACCGCGAAAAACATGTAAGTTTCTAAAAGTTACCGCTTGAATAGTTATGTCTGATTTTCTTCTTGGCTAAAGTCTAGATCCGTTCGAAAAGTGAGCTATGCAACACCACGTCTATTTTTGGCTTAAAGAAGAGCATAAGAATGCTGAAACTCTCGCCGCGTTTGAGAAAGCTCTCGATGCTGTTTGTCTAGTCCCTAACATCGCCTCTGGCGGTTGGGGGAAGTCTGCTGCGACTCCTGAGCGACCAGTCACAGACAAGAGCTTCGACTACGCGATCTACCTAACATTCGATTCCGTAGAAAAGCACGATGCCTACCAAGTGCACCCAGAACACGATGTCTTCGTCGATGGTTATAAGCACCTCTGGGAAAGCGTTCGGATCATGGATGTCGAGTAAGGGACGTAAGTATCACTTTTACTTTTTGGCGTAGTTGATCACTCAGCTGCGCCATTTTTTTTGCATTCTTCGGATTGCTTGTTAGTGTGTCGGCATGAGCATCAGCACCAGACGTGGCGACGAGGGAACAACCGACCTGTTATTTTGTAAACGTGTACCAAAGACCCATCCTCGCGTCCGTTGCTGCGGCGCTGTCGATGAACTCAATGCTCAGCTCGGAGTGGTCCGTGCTTCTGAAATATCCGATGACATGTCTGAGTGCATCGATGGTATTCAAAAGAGGCTTGTCGGCCTGATGGGAGTCGTGGCAACCCGCGAAGACGATCACCAGAAATATACCGAAAAGGGATACCAAGGAATCGAGCTCGATGATGTCGAGTGGTTAGACGGAATCGTCCATGAGTTAGAGTCAAAAAAGGGCCATCGTTTCCGTGGTTGGTCACGGCCAGGGAAAGCAGGCGCGCTCTCAGGTGCCTACCTCGATGTGGCGCGTACTACCAGCCGACGCTCCGAACTCACCAGCTGGGAGATCGAGGATGAAGGGCTTGGCATAGCTCGAAAATTTCTCAATCGCTTATCCGATGTACTCTGGCTGCTCGCACGTGAGCGTGAGGCTGAGTAGGAATTAGGGGCACCTAACATCGAGGTCGATTTCTTGAAAGATCGCAGGAAATCAGCAGTATCTAACTTGTGATTAAATTACCCACAGATTGGATTATTGTTAGCTTCGTAGCGATTCTAGGAATTGGCTGCTTGGTGGCATCACATAAAATGCGAGAGGAGAATGGACAGCTCTCCAGTTCTACCGATCAGAAGGTTTCTCACTGAAGCTCTGAGCATAAATGAACGGCCGACTGTACGGCTAATGATCCAGCCGCACAGTCGCTTTTTTCATTACGGGGTGACTGTAACGATGGTTGGTGTCTGCTTACCGAAATATTTCTGCGCTGCTGCGAGGATGTCTTCGGGGGTGACCGCTTTGATTTTATCGGCGACGGTGCGGTGGTGTGTTGGGCTGAAGCCGAGAGCTGTGTCGATCGCGCAGAGACGGGCCATGCTGCTGTTCGATTGATTGGCGAGGGCCTGACTGGAGAGCCATGAGTTCTTGACCGAGTCTAGCGTCTTGGCATCAATTCCATTGTTAGAAATGTCGGCGATGGTTTTGAGGAGTTCGGTGCGTGCTAGCTCTAACTGGTCTGGTGAAGTTCCTAGATAGAACCCAAAGAGTCCGGTGTCGTGGCCGTGGAACTGGGTGGCACTGCAGTAGTAGGCGAGTCCTAATTCTTCGCGGATACGGGTGAAGAGGGGACCAGCCATGTCCGAGCACCACGCGTGGAGTAGATCGAGAGCGTGGATGTCATCTGAGTGGATGGACGCAGCTGCGTAGCCGAGGGTGAGAATCGCTTGCTGCTTATCGAGCTTGAGGTTGATTTCCTCTGGGCTTCCGAGCGTTTGAGTAGGCGTGGCTAGACCTTCACCACGACGAATCTGTGAGAGGTGTTTCTCTGCGAGTTCGATGGTTTGATCGATGTCAATATCGCCGAAGATGGCAAGTTTTGTGTTTTGCGCAGTGTAGTAGAGGGTATGATGGGAACTGAGGCTGAGTCGGTCGAGTCCAGCGAGCGATTCCTGTGAGCCCAGTGAATTGATGCCATAGGCTTCACCAGCAAAGAGAGAGGAACGCATAGTGCGGAATGCGAGAGAGACTGGGTCTTCATCTTGCTCTAACAAGGCGTTGAGCTGAGCCTTTTTCTCGAACTCAATAATGTCGCTGTTGAATGATGGATTAGCATAGCAGTCACCAAGTAGTTCCAGGACTGTGCCGAGGTCTTGACTAAGACAACTGGCTGAGATGGCCGCAGTGTTGTTTCCAGAACTGGCAGCTAAACCAGCACCGAGGCATTCTAACTGGTTTGCTATTTCTGCGCCAGTGCGTGAGGTGGTTCCTTTGGTGAGGAGAGTGGAAAGCAGAGTGGAAATGCCAGCTGTAGCGGGCGTTTCACTTGTTAGGCCAGCTAGGGTTGCTCCTTGGATGGAGACCATTGGTAGGCGAGGCGAGGCTCTAAGGTGAAGCTCCAATCCATTGCTCAGGGTGTGGCTAACAATCTCATTTTTGCTTTGCTGTTTCTTTTGAGTAGATTGCTTTGCTTTTGTTTCCTCTGGGTCCAGTGAGGTGACGGTGAGCTTAGAATGATCGAGCAAGTATTTTTCACAGACGCGACGGATGTCGGCTACGCTGACGGAGTCGACAGCAGTGATGAAGTCTTTGGTGAAGTTGAGGTTGTTGGCTTCATGCCAATTACTGGCGAGGTCGGATGCTCTGCCAGATGCTGAGGTTAGCGTCTTGAACTGGGAAACCAGACACATGCGTTTAGCCTTCTCTAATTCTTCGTCTAACTGAGAAGTGCAGAGGGTCTCTATTTCTTTGATGATGGCGACCTCTAACGCGTCTCTTTGCTCAGTGGGAACTTCAGCACTGACGCTGAATAGACCGACGGGCTGCTGGGTGATCCATGCCCATGAGGCGATGTGAAGACAAAGGCCTTTTTGCTCCCGAATGCTTTGGTAGAGGCGGGATGAATGGCCACCACCAAGGATGGTAGAGAGAAGTTCGAGAGCTGCGGCATCTGGGTGAGTGAGGCCCGGTACTTGCCAAGCTAGTGTGAGCTTACTGGCAGGGACTGCGAAGTTGTTTCGTTCGACTCGTTTACCTAATTGTGGAGGCTCTACTTCTGGAGTTGCTTGCTGGGTGAAGCTGCGGGGGATGTCACCGACGAGAGTCTTGAGAGTCTCTAACATTTCCTCTGAATCAAAGTCGCCTGAGATCGAAAGGAAGCAATTTTCGGTGGTGTAACGAGCCTTGTGGTATTCGACCATGTCGGCGTGGGTAATTTCGTTAAAGAGTTCGAGGTGGCCGATCACTGGCTGGCTGCGTCCATCGTTGGCGAGGGCGGTGGAGAAGAGTTGGCGCGATGCGCGGCTATCAGGATCATCGAGTCCCATGTCGATTTCACGGCGGATGACATCCTTTTCCTTTTCAAATTCATCTTCAGGGAAGAGTGGTTTGAAGACCATTTCCGTGACAGCTTTGAGGAATGTTTCAGCTGAATCCGCAGGGCCGTCGATGTAGTACACGGTTCGATCAAAGGAGGTGTAGGCATTCCACTGACCACCGGCGGCTTGCACAGTTTGTGAGAGTTCTTCACCACTAAAGGATTCAGTCCCTTTAAAGACCATGTGCTCTAGCAAGTGGGAGATACCAGCTCCCATCCATTTGCCTTCGTGGATACTTCCAGTTTTCACCCAGACCTGGGTGGAGATGACTGGAGCAGATGCGTCAGAATCGAGGAT
>CAXMPP010000121.1:0-6778 GCA_964195395.1 uncultured Thermodesulfobacteriota bacterium | reverse complement strand
CGGAATTCTAGCATACATCCATGTGCTGTAGTGGTGGGCGCGAAGTCGTGCTCTAGGTGGAAGGTCGCAGAGTTTATGAAGCGCATGGTGTTGAGAGGAGTTCTGAAAAGACTGATGCGGAGCTCTTCACAGATGTCTAGCATGTCTTGGTGGACCCTAGCATCTCTGGAGATAACGATGCATGGGAGTGCGTATTGGCAGAGGGTTCGGATGCGTTGCTTTCTTGTTTCTGAGTCGAGCGTGTTGAGGTACTTTACTTCTGAGTTTCCTAAGACTTGAACGCGCATGTATGCGAAGTGGTCGAAGTATCCTGCGAGCACTAAACCTAGTCTATTCAAGCTGGGTTCAAGGATCTTTCTTTCAAATCCGTCGGTTGAGTTGATTGGGTCGAGTTTGAGGCTCTCTCCATGAGTTTCATAAAACTCACCGACTGTGATGTGCGAAACCAATTTAACTTTGCGTGCCATGTTGACTAGCTTAGCGGTCTTGAGTGTGACTTAAATGATAAAAATCGATTGTTCGTGTTAGGACGAATCAAGCCTGGAATTCCACTGAAAGATCGTTCCAATCTGAGTCCAATTTTTTACTGGAAAGCTGAGGGGAAACTGTGATGATAGCTGCGCGTCAAGTAGTGCGCGTTTATGAATATCATCATCATTGGAGCTGGAGAAGTGGGGCGGCATTTGGCTACTTCATTATCACGAGAAGCACACAGCATCACTGTGATCGAAAGTAATCCTGAGTTGGCAGCCGAGTTGGAGCAGTCGCTTGATGCTAGGATTATCTGTGAGAACGGGACTTCTGTGACGACTTTATTGGAGGCTGGAGTTAGTGAGTGTGATCTGTTCTTGGCGCTGACCAGTGACAACACGATCAACGTGATGGCTGCTTCAGTCGCTAAAAAACTGGATGCTAAAAAGGTAATCTCTCGTGTGCACCCAGAAGTGCAACGTGAGGAATGGCTCTTCGACTACCGTAGTCACTTTGGAATCGATCATATTTTTAGCTCAGAACGATTGAGCGCGGTTGAACTAGCGAAATTCATACGCAATCCTGAGTCTTTAGTCGTTGAGGAAATTGCTCGAGGACGGATCGAACTCCAACAGGTGCGAGTGAGCGACAAGAGCGACGTGCCTGGTAAAAAACTGATAGACCTTAAAGCTCCTGAACGAACGCGTGTCGCATCAATCACCCGTGGGGGAGAAAGCTTTGTGCCGACAGCCATCTCAACTCTTGAAGTTGGTGATGTGGTTACCATTTTTGGAGAGCCTAGGAAATTGCGAACACTAGCGGATCGACTACAAAAGGGGCATGTTAACGACTCTGAGTTAAGGGTAGTCATTTTTGGAGGAGGGGAATATGGATTCACCCTCGCGCAGATGTTAGAAAGCTGGAACTGCCGAGTACGTATTTTCGAGAAAGATGAAAAACGTGCACAGGAACTCACCGATCGCTTATCGAATACGACAGTTATCCACACGGATGGTACGGTATTAGCTGAGCTTGAGGAAGAGCAAGTCGGAGAAGTTGATTTCTTTGTGGCAACCTCTGGCAGCGATGAAGATAACGTCATGACTTGTCTGCAGGCAAATAATCTAGGTGCAAAAAACTGCCTCACTTTGATTCACCGAGCTGACTACGCACAGGCGATCTCTGGTAGTGGCCGCCATTTTGGAATTTTGGCTGCTGTTAGCCCGCGTGAGGCAACGCGTCGCGATTTAGAGAAGTTCATCACATCTGACAAATTTCATACCGTCAGAAAACTGGGAGCAGGCGAGGTGATAGAAACCTCAATTGCGAGTGGCTCCATTGTGGCAGAAAAAATGGTCGGCGAGGTTGAGTGGCCGGAAGGTTGTATTCTGGTGGCGCGTATTCATGGGCTTCATGCCTCCGTCCCAGGACCTAGTGATATTCTCGAACCTGGTGATTTGGTTTATGCCATGGTGACGGCAAAGGTGCGCAAGGAGTTCCTTAAACTAGTTCGTTAGGTTGTTATGAATTTTAGAATTTTAGCCAAAATCCTTGGTGCTCTACTGTTGCTTGAGAGTGTGGCCATGTTCTTGTGTGGGATGTTCACTTTACTAGATTCATCCTGCCATTGTGAATGGTCTATGGCCGCGCTGATGAAGTCGGCAGGAGTGACGGCAGCCTTTGGTGGTGGACTCATGCTGCTAGGGTGGCGGAAGATTGTGAAAATTCCACGGCGCGAAGGTGTGGTGATTGTGGGATTAGGCTGGATTCTGTCTGGAATTTTTGGCGGTTTACCTTATTTACTCAGTGAGCCAGCAATGCCACCTGCGGATGCTTTATTTGAATCGGTTTCAGGCTTCACCACAACTGGGTCTACGGTGATGACTGATATTGAATCCTGGCCGCGTGGCATATTGATGTGGCGTTCTGTAAGCCAATGGTTGGGTGGTTTAGGTATCCTTGTATTGTTTGTTGCCCTTCTATCTTACCTTGGTGTGGGAACTAAATCACTTTTCCGAAATGAATCCTCATTCCAAACTGGAGAGGCAGGTACCGCTAGAATTCGTGATACTGCGATCAGTCTTTGGAGGGTTTATTTGTCGATCACAGCGATCTGTATCGTTGGGCTTAAGGCGATGGGACTCACTTGGTACAATGCGGTGAGCCATGGTTTCACAGCGGTATCTACTGGAGGTTTTAGCCCGCACAGTGCGAGCATTGGCTATTATTCTGATTGGGGGAATGGGTGGGTGATCGAGCTCTGGTTGAGCCTTTTTATGTTGATCTGTTCCGTCAGCTTCTTGATCTGGGTTGTCATTGTAAAAAAACGCTGGAAGCGTCTGCGCTCTGAGGAGGAAGGTAAGTGGTTTTTTCTAATATGTTTCTCAGCAACTCTACTGATTGCTATTGGAATTGCAGCCAAAGAAATGGAAGAGTTTTGGCCAGCACTGCGTCACGCGTGGTTTATTGTTATTTCCATAGCTTCGACCACTGGATTCGGGACGGTGGATTATGAACAATGGCCAACTTTTGCCTTAGTGCTTATTGCTCTTCTAATGTTACTCGGCGGTTGTTCTGGCTCTACCGCTGGTGGTTTGAAGGTGAGCCGACTTTTAGTAATGCTACGCACTGCGCGCTTTCAAATCGTCAAAGCATTTCGACCTCACAAGGTCTTTAAGATGCAGGTAAACGGAAATTCAATTGATCCTGAGGCCCGTGCGCAGACTGTGATGTTTATTTGTCTGTACTGTTTTCTCGTGATCATCGCGTCCTTCATGATGGGTGTGTTAGAATTCATGAATGACATTGATCTCGTTACCTCTGTAGGAGCAGTCTTCGCAACTCTACCTAACATCGGCCCAGGTTTTGGTGAGGTTGGCCCGACAAAAAACTTTGCGCATTTTCTGCCAGCTACCAAAGTGTTTTTGAGCCTGTTGATGATCCTCGGGCGTCTCGAACTCTTTGCTGTACTCGTGCTATTTGTTCCATCTATTTGGAAGAAGTACTAGGGAGGGGGGCTATTCTGAGGTCACCATAGAGTTTTCACGTCGTAGTGCTGAAAGGCGGAATCTCTGCTGATAATAGTGAGGTCTTCGCATTGAGCTGTGGTGATGAGCATTCTGTCGAATGGGTCACGATGGTGGAGCGGGAGATCTGTGAGTTTGTTACAGTGCTCAGCTTCGATTGAAATTTCTTGAAGTTGATTTTTCTTAAGAATTGCTGGAATCTGTCTCGTCCAGTTATCAGGAAGTTGGTAGAATTGTCTCTTTTGAAGTCCTTGTTTAATTGCAATTTCCCAGAGTGAAAGAATGCTCCAATAGGCTTCTTCCGCATCTAATATCGCCTGTCCAGCTTTGGCTGAAAGGCGTGGGTCGTCGTGCAGCATCCACAAGAGAGTATGTGTATCGAGTAGAACTCTCATAGCTCCTCACCATTATATTTGCTTTTGTCTTCTGCTACTTTGGGGGTGTCGACCTCTTCTGGGTAATAACCTTCAAATAAATAGTCAATTGGGTCATCGAAATCATCACCAATGTGAATATTCAAATGCTTTCCAGTTCCAAGTTTGCGTTTTGGTTTCTGTGCCGTTTCAATGGCGACAAGCTTTACTACCGGGGTGTTGCGATTAGCGATGATGACCTCTTCACCAGCCAGAGCTTTTTGTATCAACTTTGAGAGGTTGGTCTTTGCTTCATGAATGGTAGCGATCATGATTACATCTTAGCTAAGTAACTTAGCTAAGTCAATCTAACGTAAAAAAACGCCTGCACCGAAGATCGATGCAGGCGTTTTGAAATTGGTATGCTAGCTACTGGAAGAACTACGCTTTCGTGGTGTCAGGAACTCTGTTCGTATCTTTATCTCCAACCATTGGCTTTCGGAGGCCTTTTTTGTCATCCTTGTTGAAGGTGCTCTTTACGTAGAGTTCGCGGAGTTGCTTGAAGTCAACTTCTGCAGGGGAAGCGGACATGAGGTCTGAGCCACGGTTGTTCTTAGGGAAGGCGATGACTTCACGGATGGAGTCAGTGCCACAAACGAGCATTGCTACGCGGTCGAGACCGAGAGCGAGGCCGCCGTGTGGTGGAGCGCCGAAGGAGAATGCTTCGAGGATGTGACCAAACATGGACTTCTTCTCTTCTTCAGAAACTCCGAGAGCTGTGAACATAGAGTCTTGGAGATCAGCTTCGTGGATTCGGATGGAACCGCCGCCTAGTTCGTAGCCGTTGAGAACAACGTCGTACGCCTGTGCGCGGAGGCCTTCGTATTCACCAGCCTTGAGCTTTGCTTCGTCTTCAGGGATAGGACGAGTGAATGGGTGGTGAACAGCGTGCCAGCGTCCTTCTTCTTTGTCGAAGTGGAGGAGTGGGAATTCTGTAACCCAGAGGAAGTTGAGGTCTGTGTTGCCTTCGAGAAGTTTGAGGTAACCAGCACACATGAGGCGAACACGTCCGAGAACGTCGCATACTGTGTCCCAGTCGCCAGCGCCGAAGAGGATGAGGTCGCCTTCTTCGATGTTGAGCTTCTCTTGCATCGCTACGAGTTCTTCTTCGCTGAGGAACTTAGTGATTGGTGAGCGCCACTCTGCTGGAGTTGCGCCACGAGCTTGGATGTAAGCGAGGCCTCGAGCGCCAGCTTCGATCGCAGCTTTTGTAAGCTTGTCGATCTGACCAGTGGATGCCCCACAGAGGCCTTTCGCATTGATTGCTTTGATGCAACCACCTGCTTTGAGTGCGCCAGAGAATACCTTGAACTTAGAGTTCGCGAACACGTCGCCGAGGTCGTTGAGGTGAATACCAAAACGTGTGTCAGGCTTGTCAGATCCGTATGTGTTGAGTGCGTCGTTGTAGGTGATGCGCTCGAACTTAGCCGGTGCATCAGCATTGATGGACTCTTTGAATACACGACTGAGAAGTTTCTCAGTGAGACCCATGATGTCATCTTGGTTGACGAAGGATGCTTCGATATCGATCTGTGTGAACTCAGGCTGACGGTCAGCGCGGAGATCTTCGTCACGGAAACAACGAGCGATTTGGAAATACTTTTCAATACCACCACACATCAGCAGCTGCTTGTATTGCTGCGGCGCCTGTGGAAGTGCGTAGAAGTTACCTGGGTGCATACGTGAAGGCACGAGGAAATCACGCGCTCCTTCAGGTGTGGACTTAGAAAGGATAGGAGTCTCGATTTCGAGGAAACCGCTTTCGTCGAGCACGTCACGAGTCGTCTTTGTGATGCGGTGACGGAGCTTCATGTTGCGCGCCATTGCTGGGCGGCGAAGGTCGAGGTAGCGGTACTTGAGACGAAGGTCTTCGTTGTTTACTTCTTTATCGAGTGGGAAAGGGAGAACCTCTGAGCGGTTCACAACCTTTACTTCGGAAACGATGAGTTCCACTTCACCAGTTGCGATATCTTTGTTGAAAGTAGACTGGCCGTCGATCTCTGGACGAACTTCTACTTTACCGATTACCTGAACAACGTCTTCAGAGCGAAGAGTCTCAGCGGTGTCTGAATTCTCTTTAGAATTTTCAGGCTTGAAAACAACCTGAGTAACGCCTTCACGATCGCGAAGGTCGATGAAAATAAGGCCAGCGCCTTGGTCGCGCTTAGATTTCACCCACCCAATGAGGGTGACTGTGTTGCCGACGTCTGCGCGGCTGATTTGGTTACATGTATGAGTTCTCATGTGAAAAATGATTGTGGATGGACTGGATGTAGCTAGGTGGCTGGAATTGTCGAGCCAAAGCTGAGAGCAATTTAGGAAATAGAAATTAAGCGAGCGCAGTGATGACTTGCTCTAGTTCAAGGGTTTCTTCGGTTCTTGCGGAGAGGTCTTTGAGCTGGAGTTGTGGGAACTCAGTACCAACGATGACTGTGTGCTTTGCTCCTAATTTATCCGCAGTTTTGAACTGTTTGTTAAATTTAGTTTCAGTCATCGCGTACTCGACTTTGTGGCCGGCATTGCGGAGTTCTGTAACGACTTTGAGCGCGTTGAAGCGTTGTTCTTCATCGGCGATGATAACGTAGATGTCGCATGGGTTTTGCGTCTTGAGCCATGCGTCCATCTTTGCTTTCGCATGTGGAGTTTCTTCTACAAAGTTGCGGATCACCATGTCGCCCATAGCGAAGCCGGTGCAGGGGAGGTCGACGACTCCGTTGGAAAGTGACTTGAGTAGATCATCGTAGCGACCACCACCAGCGACTGCTCGCATCGAGTGGGAGGTGTCGAAGATTTCAAACACTGTGCCAGTGTAGTAAGCGAGACCGCGCACGATGGTGAGATCGAGCTTGAGGTATTTGCCGAGTCCAC
>CAXMPP010000120.1:0-6816 GCA_964195395.1 uncultured Thermodesulfobacteriota bacterium | reverse complement strand
TGCGGCGATAGGAATAAATAGTTATGAATAAAAAGGTAGCCCCCAAAGATACCAGAATAGCGATGCGTGCCTGTCTTTTAAGGCGAGCTTCATCCGCCTGCTTCTTCACCCGCATAGCGAGATCATGTTTAGCCAGTGTGTTGCTGCGCGCGAGACTCCTCAAACTCGCTTGTGCCGCCTGGAGGTGCGTGGTGTATACTGAATTTGCCACACCATACTCCTTCTGCGCAGTCGCGAGCTGAGAGAGCGCCTCTGCGCGGAATTGTGATCCCACGTCATTGCTCTCCACTCTATTGGTCTCAGCCAGAGCCTGAGAGAGTTCAGCTAACACATTGGCGTCAGAGTACCAATCCTGGACCTTCTCACGATGCCCCGCGACTTCCCGCTGGATCTTCTTAGTCAACCGCTGAGCATACTCGACATTTTTAAGATCCAACGCAGATTTAGCATTCTCTAGTGAACTGGCCCAATACTTGAATTCAGGCCTAGCTAGATCCCCCTGCTTTGTCGCTGAATTTTTGAGCATTGGCTTTACTTCCTCATTCAGCAGTTCGATATTTTCTCGAACCCTTTCGACACGAGCATAGGTAGCTTTGAGCGCATATGCCTTAGCCTGCACACGCTGTGTGGCCTGAAGCCTCTCCCTCTCTACGGCAGACGTAAGTTTCCGATCAATCGAAGTCACAGTGTCCTTCACAGCATCGATGATTCTCCCGCCTCCTCGCATGGCACGGATTGCCGGGGCATCTAGATTACCACGCCAATTTGACTCCCCTAGACCATATTTATCGTAGGCATCTGAGCCAAAATAGGAAAACTTTCTCTCTTCCAGAAAAAGCACAAAGACGGCGCCATTACGTAGCTCAGTGCCGCTACTAAGCTGAGAACTAAAACCCGGATGATTACCCAGTCCACGGCCCAGTAAATTCTCAACTGCATCCATTCCGGAATAACTCCGACCTTGTGGATTCGTCCAAGACTCTCCTCGTGCATTGCGAAGTAAAACAATGGTCCAGTTTTTAGCATTGCGATCTAACCACCCTTCTAGTTGCACAAGTGAGGCCTCACTCAGAGGCAAGCTACCTTTGGTATAAAGGTGCTGCTCCTTGTTCCAAATTTTTAGAACCTCGGGAGTATGGTTCACCTCGCGACCACTCACTAGAGCGACCAAAAATACATAAGTAATCAGAAAAACAAAACGAATCATAACAGAATTCTTAGCAAGTTAGAGCCAGCATTTTCTACAGCAAGAACAGAAACCCGATTAACCAGATATATTGATCCAAGCTAGATTCTACAATACATGCCATAGGGTAATACCATTTGGAGTGTGGAAAGGGCACGAAAAAGCCCATGAGCTGAAAACTCATGGGCTTTGGGAAATTGGGATGAGCTAGAAGCTCGGGGGATTAGTGATCGTGGCCTGCGTGATCGTCATGGGAGTCATGATCTGCCTCAGCCTTTTCAGCTGCGGCTTGGCGAGTGTCGTAGGCGGCCTTGTTTGTCTCGTAGGCATCTGAGCTCATTTTGCTAGCCCACTCGTTGAAGCTCTTTTGAGACTCGATCACCATGGTTCCTACCATGTTAGCGTGGCCGTCACCACAGAGCTGGCCACAGACTACGGATGTTTCGAGCTCCTTGAGCGGAGTGAACCACATTGGGATATCCTTACCCGGGATGGCATCCTGCTGGACACGCATTGGGACGATGGAGAAGTTGTGGATCACATCAGTAGAAGTCACCTGGACAATTGCTGGGCGAAGTACGGGAAGCTTAAGCGTGGAAGCTACGAAGTCATCGAATCCGTTAGGATCATCTGGGTAGATACATGCGTCACCTTGAGTTTTTACGAGATTGCGGTCGATGAAGCCAAACTTACCGTCGTTGCCTGCATAATGGAATTTCCAGCCGAACTGGTAGCCAATTGCGCGAACTCGCACTGGGTTTTCTTCTTTAAGGATACGATCGTAGGAATCTGTGCGCTCACCCCAGAGAGGCAATGCAAAACCGAGAAGAAGAACTGCCTCAATGATGATCACGCCCACTTCTAGGTGAGTGGATACGTGGTTTTTAACACCGTGGTAGGAAGCTTTAGGGTTCTTCTTCTGACCAAATTTGAAAAGACAGATCAAGAAAAAGACAGTCCAACCCACGAAGAGTGCGATCATAAACCAGTTGATGACATCCATGACGTGATCGACTTGGTCACCGTGAAGTGAATAGTTTGCGGGGAGTCCGAGCCATTCGGACGGAGAGAAGAGTGAGGCGATTGTAGAGTTGCTGAACATAGCGTGCTTTAGCAAATGGTTAAATGATTAGGAATCGAGTGGATCTGAGAATTGTGGATCGAAGTGTGCTTTCTCACGTCGCGCAATGCGAAAGATGAGAATGCCAATCGTGGTGATAACAGGAATGATAACAGCAAGCATGAATAGGATAGCGAGACCCGCAGCATCTTTGCCTGCGTGTTCGAATGCCTTAGCGCATGTGGTGCATGCTATGTTCAAGCTGAGTGCCATTATCGTATGTGTTAGCTGTAAAGTTTCTTAGCCTTTTTGATGAAGTACACTCCGTAGGCTGGAGTGATGATCGCAGTGATCGTGCATACTATTGCTACGTTTTTCCAAAAGCTCGCATCTTGGCTAGAACCAGCAGTCCATCCCCATGCTGCAACGAGTGCAAAGAAGACGGTGACGACGGTGAGGAAGAAAATGTGAAATCCGCGGAGTGACATAGCTTTAGTAAGTGATGATTATTGGCCAGGTTTGACTGGAAGAAGTGTGTCGAAGGTGATCGGGTCGTACATTGCGAGAGCAAAGAGGCCGATCAAGACTGCAGCGAAAGCCAGAGCGCCGAGGAAGATCCAGTAGATCGCCTTCTTCTCGTGGTTAAGGTGCATGAAGATGATAGCAACGAGGCTCGCTTTGACAGTGGCGATACACATACCGAGGATGGCGTCAGACTTGTCAAAGCCGTGACCGCCGATGTCGAGAGCTGGCACAGTCGCCACAGCCACTGTGAGAGCCGTTCCAACAAAGAGGATACCGCCTACGATGCCGTATTGCTTGAAGTGTGATTTGATTTCTTCTGGTGAGTCAGCCATTGGTTTGTGAATGGGTAATCGTTAAAAGTTATTGGGAAAGTGATCGGCTCCGGGGAGCCGAGAGTAAATTACATGAGGTAGAAGATTGGGAATACGAAGATCCAAACCAAGTCAACGAAGTGCCAGAATAGGCCGCCGACTTCCACACGGTTCGCAAGCCACTCAGGGTTTGAGAGGTACATCTTGCGACCGAAGAAGAGGTAGTATCCGAGAACAATCGCGCCGCCGATCACGTGCAGTCCGTGAAGACCAGTGATGGTGAAGTAGATTGCGTAGTAGTTGTTCATCTTCGGTGAGAAAACAGAATCAAAGCGAACTTCATCGCGGGGCAGGCTGACGTGGTGCGGGAATGTGGCTTCGTGCTTTTCCTTATCACGGCCGATCACGTCGTAGATCATACTTGGCTGGTGGGCATCGCGAACGTCGCCCCAGTTAGCTTCAGTGATCTTATAGTCGAGCTCGTCGTAGGCGACCATCTGCTGCCAAGTGACTCGATAGAGATCGACCTCTGTAGGAACGCGCTCTTTGGAGAGAAGATGCTTTGCTAGGAATCCACGCCACACCTTGTGAGTTTCCCAGATCTGACGGATCTTAGCTCCACCTGTGTGGTCGCCGTGATCGTGGATATTGAGGATGGGTGATTTTTCAATCAGCGCTTCAGCGTCGAGACCTTTTTCCTCAGCCTTCAACACGAGGTGGCGGAAGTCGATACCATCAACAAAGTGGTAGACCAAGCTAGAGTCGCCAGCTGTACCGCTGAGCACTGTGCCGTCTAGCAGAGACACGTTAGATGACTCGCCTTTAGTAGAGTTAGAGATACGTCCCCAGCCTGTATTGAGGCTGAACTCAGCACCGTTGGTGTTGAATACCATGTTGCCGTTGGCAATGAGGAACTCGTTGTTGGCTTCTGCTTTATCAATAAGAGTATTGTGCGCCTTAGTGACTGCCGCTTTGACCTTAGCTTCGAAATCAGCGAGCCCTGCTAGCTCTGGGTGCTTGTTTGAGTCGCGAACTTCTTTCCAAGCATCCTTGAGGAGTTGGGTGCGGAGTTCTTGGTTGTGCGTGCGTGCCTTGATGAATTGAACATTGGCTGTCGAGAGTACTTCAGGAGTAAGCTTTGTGCCTGCTGCGTAGAGTACAGTTTCAGTGAATTCGCCAGCTTTGATGCTACGAACCTTGTAAGGGTCAGCGAGAGTTGGCAGCTCTTTACCAGCCTGAGCGATGATCTCATTGAGGTAGTTAGGAGTCGTGCTCTCGATGGTGAAGTTGATTTTGTCAGCTTCGATTGTGTACTGGTTAGGGTGCTCCTCATCGAGGTGCCCTTCTACCCAGCCATAATCTTCAGTTTGTGAAGCGTGGTGATGGAACTTTTTCTGATACTCATCAGCCTTGAATACCAAGAAGACAACTGCACAGAAGATAGTGAACGACATGTTACCGACGAACATCTTCCAGTTACGGAGCTTGAGACCCGCCCATGCGAACACGACCGTGACGGAAGATGCAATCAGGATGAAGGTGTTGAGAAGACCTGGCAGCACAGGAAGTGCGCGCTCCGGCCATGGGTAGTCCGCGAAGACACGGAGGAAGATGTACGAGGAGAATAGACCACCGAAAAGCATGACCTCAGATGCGAGGAACAGCCAGATAGCTATCTTAGAGTTATTGAGTCCTGTGTCCTTGCGGGCATTGACGATATAAGGAATTTCCATTTGAAAAGTATTTCTTTATGAAGTTAGCGTGATTGCGTGAGCTAGATTACTCTGCGGACTCGGCTTTAGATTTTTCTGCTTTCTTAGCAGGCTCTTCCCACTGTGGAAAATAGTCTTCATCACGGTCTGGACGAGAGTACTCGTAAGGTCCGCGGTAGACGGCAACATCGAAGGTGAAGTTACCATGTCCCGGAGGCGTTGGAGTAGCCCACTCGAGAGTAGTTGCGTCCCATGGGTTGTCATTCTTCACTTTCTTACCAGCAAACCATGCTGTGAAGAGGTTGATGATGAATGGGAGCTGAGCTGCTGCGAGTACGAATACTGCGACGGACATCACCTGGTTGAGCTCGATGTTGTCACGGACGATCTGACCGAAAACGTTCTCTGAGTCAGCGTCGACCACGTAGGCGTCACCACCATTGTACCAACGGCGGTGGAAACCAGCCATTCCCTGCATAAGCATTGGGAAGAAAACGAAGTTGATCGCTACGAGTGATGGCCAGAAGTGCAGGTGACCAAGAACTGTGTTCATGTGGCGACCAAACATCTTAGGGTACCAGTAGTAGACACCTGCGAAGAGACCGAACAGAATACCTGGAGCAACCACATAGTGGAAGTGACCAATCACATAGTAGGTATCGTGAAGGTGGAGACCAACCAGGTTGAAGGCGAGTGGAAGACCGGTGAGTCCACCAATACCGAACATTGGCAAGAAGGCACATGCCCAGATCATTGGCATCGTGAAGCGGATAGAACCACCCCAGAGCGAGATCAACATAGAGGTGATCAATACCACTGATGGCACTGAGATAAGCACTGTAGTTATCTGGAAGAAGGTGGAAACACTAGAGCCCATTCCTGTGATGTACATATGGTGTGCCCATACGATGAAGGATAGGAAACCGAGCACCATCACTGCGTACACCATGGACTTGTAGCCCCAGAGTGGTTTACGTGTGTTAGCTGGGATAATCTCAGCGACACAGGCAATGGATGGAAGCAGTAGAACGTAAACCTCCGGGTGACCGAGGAACCAGAACAAGTGCTGGAACAGTAGCGGTGAACCACCACCAGCGTGCTCAACCACACCTGTTGCAGATGTGTAGAGGCCAGATGGCAGGAAGAAGGAGGATCCGAAGAATCGATCCACTACCTGCATGATGCCCGCTACTTCAAGTGGTGGGAATGCGAGGAGAAGAAGGAAACCGGTCACAAGCATCGCCCATACGAAGAATGGCATACGCATCCAAGTCATACCTTTGGCTCGGAGGTTGATAATCGTGGTGATAAAGTTGACTGATCCTAGAAGTGAGGAAGAGATGAGGAAAACAAGTCCTAGAAGCCACTGAGTCTGACCAGTGAAGAACTGGTTAGGGTGCTGGGAATCTGCAATCGCTGCAAGTGGTGGATAGTTTGTCCAACCAGACTTGGCGGTACCTGACTCGAGGAAGAATGATCCACACATCATCAAGCCACCGAGGAGGTAGACCCAGTAGGATGCCATGTTGAGTTTCGGGAATGCCATATCTGGCGCGCCGATCTGCAGCGGAGTCACGTAGTTACCAAAGGCTCCGAAGCCGAGTGGTACAACTCCGAGGAAAACCATGATAGTTCCGTGCATAGCACCAAACATGTTGTAGGTCTCCCCTGTCACTTTACCGTCGGTGAGCCAGCGGCCCTTCCAAGTGTCAGTGAAAACCCAGCTGAGCCACTCTGGGAGCGGTTCGTTAGGATAAGCGATGCTCCAGCGCATCACCATCATTAGGAAAAATCCAAAAAGGAGGAAGAACAAGGCTGTTATTCCATATTGAATACCGATCATTTTATGATCAGTAGAAAAGACGTATTTCTGTAAGAAACTCGGGTTGTGATGGTCGTCGTGGTCACTCATAATTACACTAGGTAAAAGGTAGGTGGGGTCTAGATGATTTACTCGGATGCGTCAACGACTTCTCCAGTCTTTAAGTTGAGCATGGTTTCGGGAGTGAGATTTGGTGCTTC
>CAXMPP010000119.1:6739-7054 GCA_964195395.1 uncultured Thermodesulfobacteriota bacterium | reverse complement strand
TGATTAAGACAGATTAAAACAGATTGTGTTGTGCTGAAATCTCCAAGTCGCTGCGCTCCAATTAGGAATTCCGGGTACATCTTCTCACCCTTACCTTTATCCTCTACCCTTTTCCCTTTTTCCTCTTCCCTTTTCCCTAAATTATTAATTGAGCCGAAGGCTCCCCCCCGCCCATGCGATGCCGGTGATGGCGGCAAATGTCATCGCTATTGATTCTATTTGAAATGGGAAATCGACGGTTGCGTGGATTAGGCAAACAAGCATGGCGATGGCGATGCCCTTGAAATAGAAGACGTGACTAGATCGATGCTGACG
>CAXMPP010000119.1:354-6704 GCA_964195395.1 uncultured Thermodesulfobacteriota bacterium | reverse complement strand
AACTCCAGCGCCGCCAATAAGAACGACAAAACACCCCGTGCCGAACCACCCCCACTCTATGAGAGTTTGCAGGTGGTCGTTGTGCGCATAGACCCAGGTGCCTCCGATGGGTTCGTCGGTAAGGAAAAATGGGAAAAGTGGGTAAAATGAACCAGGCCCATAACCCAGCGCGCCCCACGATTGAGAACTCGGAGCCTCTTGCGCTAGCATTTTTAGTTGAACGGCATTGACGTGCTTTCGGTATTGCAGCGTTGGGAAATTAGTTTTCTTTGCATACTTCCAGCTACGGTAGGAACGGGTGCTTTGAGAAAGGATCGAGATTGAAAAGATGAACAAAATCGCCAGCAAGATAACAGTTCTTTCAATGACTTTAGAAGCTGGAAGCCCGGAAAAGGATCTTCTTATAGTGTGAAACAGAGTGCTGAAGTTCCAGACGATGGAGAGGCCAAGAGTCAGAATGGTGAGAGCGCATCCAGCTTTAGACCCAGCCGCGAAGGCGCCAACGGTGACTATGCAGCACGCTATAAAGAGCGCTAGGAGCTTGAGTGGTTTTGTTGTGCCTTTGTGGAGAGCTACCATGAACAATTGCAACCCCAGCGCTAAGCAGATGTTCAGGTAGCAGGATGCTATACCGGGACTTCTAAAGGTGGCAAAAAAGTTGGGAGATTTGACTAAGCTGGGATGCTGGAACCAGTAGGTCGCTTCTGCGTGAGTGATTCTCTGTAGCAGACCTAGGGTGGCCACGGAGCAGCCAGTCCAAAAGATGGTGTAGAGAATGAGGCTCACTCGGGCATTTTTGGATTTTATACATTGATGAATCGCGAGGATGTATAAAAGGCATGGGATGATATAGCTAATCCGATCGAAGGCTTCTTTGTTCTCAGCGGCACCCCACAGTGCAGGCAGGAGTTGGTCTTGGTTCGGTATGGTTTGCCGGAAGTAATGCACACCATCGATAACTGAGTTTTCTACAAATATGCCAGAGTGGTTGATCCACATGAATAAGGCCTGAGCGATGAGAAGACTGGATGAGATGAGTAATGCGGCGGGGGTGCTTTTTGCAGATTTGTAAAAAAAGAGAAAATAAAGGCTGCTGAAAGAAATCAAGAATATCGGTAGCCAGCGAAAAGGTGTGTAGTAGGCGCCCCAGAGCAGTGGCGCTAGGCTAAGTGGCGAGCATAAAAGGATCTTTTGAAGAATTGTCATACCTAATGAGATTCAAGGTCTAGAGGAAGATCTGAGTTATTTCAAATACATGTTTACAGTCTTGACAACTTCTAACGGGATGAGCACTTTGCGGCCGAGTCCAACTATTATCAAATAAACGGATAAATACTATATATGAAAAATCACTTCTCCCACCTCCCAATGGTGATTGGCACCCTGATTGTCTCAGCTGCCAATGTTACAATAGCCCAAGATTTAGCAGGCACTTACAGCCTCGGAGATGAATATGGCCTCGGAGACGCATACGGTCTCGGAAGCGTGTACGATCTTTTTACTAGACCAGATGTTGCACGGGCGTCTGCAGACCTAGATCTCTCTAATTCATATGCTGGATCGCAATGGGTAGACCCAGACGGGAGTTTTACCGACACAGCCATCGGCATGTTTGGCTTTGGATTATCCGTTAGCACAGAGTACAACACCAATATCTTTTTGGATGACAAAGGCGGGTCCGGTGACTGGATACTAAACGCTGCCGTGCACTTTTCGCTTTCTAATGATACGGGCGTCAATAAGTGGTCAGTTAACTACGCTCCCAATTTCGATTCCTATATGAACAACTCCGACCAAGATGGAGTTGGCCACAGCCTTAGTGGAAGATATTCGCGAGAATTTGCTAAATCAACTTTAGGCGTGAACTTAGCTTACATCCATGATCGAGGATCCGATCGATTTGCTGCAGGCAACATTGAGGGAGGCCGCACTAAATTGGGAGTGAATTACAACCGTATACTGACTGGTAAGACCAGTATGAACTTTAATTTCGATACCGACCTTGATGCGTTCACTAATACCGACTTTTTTGATAGAAAGCGATACAATGCACGCTTATCAGCGCATTATCAAATGACTGGTAAGATCACCGTTGGACCCTATGTCAGTTTGGAGCATGTGGATGTTGACGAGAACCCCAATCATGACGCCTGGTCACTGGGAGTTTCCAGTTCCTACCAAGCATTTCAAAAAACGGCATTCACTGGCACCATCGGTGCTGAGTACCGTGAGTTTGAAGGTGATGGAGATTCAGTGAATAACCCTATATTCGAGCTGGCCGCAACCCATTCTTACTCGGCTAAGACCTCTTTCAATGCAACGATTTACCACCGGATCAGGGCTTCCTATGTGGCTGTTGATGAATCATTTGAAGCAACAGGCTTGCGTCTAGGCGCCAGCCACAGGTGGAGTGATCAGCTCAATATTTTCCTTAATGCTAACTATGAGTACGACGACTACTTTGCTGTCGGCGATGAGGCGACTAGTGGGTATAGTGTGAACTACTTCCAGGTCAACCTCGGTGGTTCCTATCGCTTGAACAATGGCGTGCGACTCGTTTCTTCCCTAGGCTATCGCACTAACATCTCCGATGAAGACTACCTAGAGTATGACAACTTTGTGTGGAGTCTAGGTGCCGCTTACGCATTCTAAAGTACTTGCATCGATTAAATATAAATTTAGACTGATCATTATTATGAAAAAATTATCAATTACATGGAGTTTCGCCATCTGGTTTAGTATTGCAGGAATGCTTATCGTTCCTCAATCAACTCACGCGCAAGGGGCAAGCGAAGCAAAACCTGCCTCCTACGCCGTTGCCTATATTATCACCGTGCCTGCAGATTCTGCAGCGGTCGAATACACGGTTGAAGGAAAACTCTTTACGATCGCTCCGGGCGAGACCCGTGAAGTGCGGACCGAAGTGAATGACATTAAGCTGACGAAGGGCTCTACCTTAAAGGTTAAAGTCGTGAACCCGCTTGGCGAAATAGTGCTACTTGACTACTTAGTCACCGAAGACATCAATGTTGCTAGCTTCAGTCACTCTGTTTTCGCATCTAATAAGAAGGTGATTAAATTGCAAGCTGTCAGCTTGACCCATAAAAATGGAACTAAAGAGGTCAGCGGATCTTTGAGTAAATACGGTGCCAATGGATTCAACTTGGGATTTAGTGAAATTCAAAGACTCAGGGAGTTCCCCCAGACTGACGGCAACTAAACCAATCTAGAATCTATTGATATGAAAACATATATTTCAGCCCTGCTATGGGTGTGTTTGTTGATGGGGCTATCCGCCAAAAATGTTCCTGCCAAAGCTGTTCCAGTCGAAGATGCTGCGGTAGAGGAAGAGTACATCTTGCTGAAAGATGACAGCGTGGCTCTCACTGTTTACCAGGAACCAGAGCTTTCAAAGCAAGAGACTATTAGTAAGTCTGGCTACGTCTCCTTGCCATTGATTGGTTCTGTCAAGCTCGCTGGCTTGAATTTGCTAGAGGCGGAGAAGGAGATCGAGCGTTTGTATGCTGATGGCTACCTTATCAAGCCTCGTGTCAACCTTTCCATCGTGAGTTATTCCGACCGCTACGTGATTGTTGGCGGCGCGGTCAATGGTCCAGGAGTGATTAGGTACCCGGAAGACGGAGCACTCGATTTAAGAGCGGCACTCGCGCAAGCTGGTGGGGTTTCCGATGATGCAAACAAGTCTGAGATTTATGTCCGTGAGAGAGGGGTAGATGGTAAGGTGAAGCGTTATTCTTTCAACAGTGCTGCTAATAAAATAATGAAGCATGGAGACATGATCACTGTGGGACGTAGCAGCCTAGATGAATCCTCTATCACGCTCACAGGGCAGATAGGAAATCCTGGGACTATGGCCTTACCGAAGGAGGGTAAGCTTGGTATCGTCACGGCTATTGCAAACGCTGGAGGCCTAGGCCGTATTGCGAATAAAAAAGAGGTTATCGTGCGTCGTGATGGTAAGCAATTTTTGGTTTCGCTCAAAAATATCAACACTGGTAAAGCCCCTATGTTTTACATGCAGGCTGGTGACATTCTATTCGTCAAAGAATCACGATTCTAGGGTGATTTATGCGTTCTATGGTTCTTAGAACCTAAGTATCAAAGTTTTAAAAATTTATGAGTAGTGAAATTGACCCTCTATTGTTAGAGGGCATGTTGGGGGAGGGTGATTCTAGCGAGAAAGCCGTCTCATCACGCCTGGGCATGGGTAATGTCCGGCAGGCTTTAGGTCGTTGGTGGCTGATGCTTATATTCGGTGTGCTCGGTTACATCGGCGCTTTGTATTATTTGTCCATCCAGGACGTCTCGAGCACCGCGACGGTTCTTATCGAGCAAGACTTGAATGAGCAGGTGCTCATTGGTTCAAAGTTAGAGTCAGATACCGCTGACTCTGGAGTGTATTTGGGCAATCTTCTCAAGAAGTTGCAGGCACCGACAATGTTAAACACCATTGCTGAGCACCCACGTATTGTCGCACTCAATGAATTTGTCCCCCCTTCTTTTTCTCTGAAACCGAAGTACATGCGTACTGAGGAGGAACTCGCCTATCACAATGCCGGTTCAGAGACTATCCCAGATCGGGCCTCCAGAATTGCCGGTATGATAAGCATGGTGCAATCTAGCGGATCTTCCATTCTGGAACTCTCAGTCACCCATCCGGATTCCTACACCGCAAAAGTAGTCGCCGATGTGGTTGCCGAGGTCTTTATCGAGTCAGAAGAGACCAAGCTAATTGTCAGTTCTGAGAGTGGTTACCAGCTCCTCAAGAAGGAGGCCGACTCCTCCTTTGAAAAGGTTGAGAAGCTAGAAGCCTCGCTCCAGCAGTACAATACCGCACTCAAGCTCAATGAGCAGATTCATGTGAAGCGCGATGAAATCATTGCGATGCGTTTGCGTTATGGCCTCAAGCACCCTAACAGAATTGATGCCGAGGTTTTGTATGTGGACCTGTTGAAGCGCTTTGAGAGAGAAATCAAGCGAGCAGCCGGAACAGATTCTGAGCTCAGTTATTGGCTGAAATATAAACAGCGGATCAAGGAGCTAGATGAATTGCGCAAGGGCGGGACTGCAGAAGCTATAGACGCGTCTGACGAATGGCTGGCACTTATCCAGAACGCCTTAGTCTCTCGGTCTAATTTGCTGGGCACCTCATTGACAAACCAGAAAAGTTTGTACAATTCACTGACCCTCCGGATGGAGGAAGTGGACTTGAACGACGAAGAAAAACTCAATGATTTTAGTATATTGGAGGCAGCGCACCTCACATCCACTGTCGACAGTGTGCGCTTGATTTATCTTGCCGTGGGTTCTCTCTTAGGTGGCTTAGTTGGTTTCGGTTTTGCCTTTGGACTCGCTGTCATTGACTACAAAATCTATGATGTGCGCTCAGCGGAGGAAGCCACTGGGCTCACCTGCATGGCGGCAATTCCGGTTTCCAGCAAGTTTGGACGCCGCACAGAATGGGACTCCATCCTCAACATCGACCCACACAGCGCGAACTCCGAAGCCATCCGCAACCTGCGCGCTTCGATCATCCTTTTAGGGAAACCTGAGCGCAACAAAATCATCCTCGTGACTTCCGCTTTACCCGGAGAAGGTAAGACCACCGTTTCCTCCGAAATGGCCTCTGCTTTTGCTCTGAACAAAGAAAAGACCTTGCTGATGGATGTGGATTTACGCCGTCCCAAGTTGACCGATTCCTTCGAGAGCCTCAAAGGCAAGCCGGGTATCGTTGAGGTGCTCGCTGGCCAGGCCTCTCTCGATGACGTGATTCACGAGTCACCTATCAAAAACATGGACCTCATCGGTTCTGGTGACCGCGCTCCGAACCCTTCAGAGTTATTGAATGAAGGAGAATTTAGCAAGCTCATCGAGTCGCTCGCGTCGCGCTATGATCGTATCATTCTCGACTCCGCCCCGGTGTTACCCGTCGCAGATTCCCGCCTCTTATCAAAGCACGTGCACGCCGTCATCATGGTGGTGCGCTCACGCAAGACCCCGGTCGGAGCCATCACCCGCGCCCACGATCTGCTCAAGCAGGCTGGAGCCCGCGTCAGCGGCGTTGTCGTCAACGGCATGAAACGCACAAGCTCCGGCAGCTACAACGGCTACAAAGGCTACGGAGAATACGGCGCCGAAGACTACGGATACTATGGTGGGGAGAAGTGATGTAGTTCGAGTGATACAGTTTAAGTGGCGCTTCGCTTTAGTTTAAGTTTGAGTGATGTAGTTTAAGTGACGCTACGCTTTAGTTTAAGTTTAAGTGATATAGTTTAAGTGACGCTACGCTTTAGTTTAAGTTTAAGTTTAAGTTTAAGTTTAAGTTTAAG
>CAXMPP010000119.1:0-344 GCA_964195395.1 uncultured Thermodesulfobacteriota bacterium | reverse complement strand
CCGCGACCCAACTCGAACTCGAACTTAAAACTCCAACTCGTCGCCCAGCGATAACCCCAACTCGAACTCCAACTGTCACCCCGCGACCCGAACTCGAACTCGAACTTGTCACCCCGCGACCCAACTCGAACTTAAAACTCCAACCGTCGCCCCGCGACCAGCATCAACATGAAAATTCTAATCACAGGGGGAGCCGGATTCATCGGCTCTGCAGTCATTCGTTATTTGATTAATGAAACGGATGCCGAGGTGCTCAACGTCGACAAGTTGACCTATGCCGGCAATCTAGAGTCACTGGCATCTGTCAGCGATTCCGATCGCTACCACTTCGAGAAAGTGGATAT
>CAXMPP010000118.1:0-7062 GCA_964195395.1 uncultured Thermodesulfobacteriota bacterium | reverse complement strand
TTTCTTAAAATTCAGCTTTTCTGACTACTCTCAAACCTAAAAATAGATCATTACTCCAAGGTAACTGTGAAAATGGTGTGCCGACTGGAGATCTACAATATCTGCAGGAATACGAACAGCGTCTCAAGCTTACTCAAGAAGAAGCGCGTCGCATAGCTGAGGAAAGACACCAACACCCGTTAGCACAGGAGAAAGCCGAGTAGGCAATTATAAAAAATGCAGCAAGAAGCCAAACAACGCGCTTGCATCTACTGCCGCAACAAGACGATGCTTTGTAGATTCTACTCCCCACTCGCGAATACGTCTGTATGCCTTGCCCCCCCCCACACCATAACGCACAAGCAACTCCCTAGCGGAACCTCTTCGTTGAAGAAAAAATTGAGATTACTCCTTCGCAAACAGCCCTTTCCGAGGCATATACTTGTGAAGACTGCGGTAAGAAAAATATAGACTGAAGTTGTTCCACCCCGAACAATGAAAACTGCATCTGTAACGATTGCACCAGTAGCCACAATCAATCGATTCAATGGTGAATCGTTCACCGAAGGCCCACCCAATTCTTTTTTATAAACAACTATGGACCGCGAAGACATCGCCGACGTGCTCGACAACATCGCCCTGCTACTAGAGCTAAAGGGCGAAAATATTTTTAAGACACGCGCTTACAGAAATGGTGCTGAGATCGTGCGCTCAGATGACGCCGACATCGTGGCGCTTGCAAAGCAAGAAGCGCTCGACGGAATCTCTGGGCTAGGTAAAGCTCTGCAGCAAAAAATTCACGAGCTTGCGACAACTGGAAAACTCGAATTCTACGAGAACCTCCGAGCTGAATTCCCACCCACACTTTTTGAGCTTTTCGAAATCCAGGGGCTCGGGCCTAAAAAAATCAAGGCCCTCTACGACAAGCTTAACATCGACTCCGTCGACTCGCTCAAGGCAGCCTGTGAAGATGGTAGCATCAGCGAACTCCGTGGGTTTGCGACTAAGACGGTTGCGAAAATTCTAGCAGCCATTGAGCTGCGTGAGAAATTTGCCTCCCATTTCCGATTAGGTGATGTCGCTGTCATGGCTGAGTTCCTACTCGACCAAGTTCGCAACCATCCAGCGACACTTCGTTGCTGCCATGCCGGTTCCTACCGTCGATCCAAGGAGATCCTTCACGACATCGACATTCTTGTCGCCACCGACAAGCCATCAGACCTCACTCACTATTTCGCTCAGTTAGAGGAAGTAGAAGACATCATAGTCTGCGGTGACACAAAGGTGTCCATCCGCTTAGAAAATGGTCTTCAAGCAGATCTTCGAGCCGTTTCAAACAAGCAATTCCCCTTCGCTCTCCAGTATTTCAGTGGCAGTAAAGAACACAATGTGGCCATCCGTCAACGTGCCCTCAAAAAAGGCTGGTCGCTAAACGAATACGATTTCACAGTCAAAGAAGGTGCGGAGCAACCACCAGCAGTACATGAGGAGGCTGACATTTACCGCGCACTCGGACTAGATTTTATCCCTCCAGAACTTCGCGAAAACCGTGGTGAAATAGAAGCCGCCGAGAACGGCAAAATCCCTCGCCTCATCGAACTAGAAAACCTCCGTGGCACATTCCACAACCACACGACCGCCTCAGATGGAAGAAATTCGTTAGAAGAAATGGCTGAAGCTGCAATAGATCTTGGACTTGAATACCTAGGCATAGCCGACCACTCGAAGGGGTCATTCCAAGCAAATGGTCTCTACCCCGACCGCCTCCTCCGCCAAGTCGCAGAAATCAAGAAGCTCAACCAACAGTGGAATGGCTCATTCCGCCTGTTAGCTGGCTCTGAGGTGGACATACTCAAGGACGGCTCCCTAGATTTCTCTGACGACATCCTTTCACAGTTAGATTACGTGGTAGCCTCAGTCCACAGTTCCTTCACTCTATCCGAGAAGGAAATGACGGCACGCATCATCCGCGCCATGGAGAATCCACACGTCACCATGTTAGGTCACCTCACTGGCAGACTCCTATTGCGCCGCGAAGCTTATGCTGTCAATATCGACAAAATTATCGACTGCGCAGCCGAGACTGGAACCATTATTGAACTTAACTGTAACCCTCGACGACTCGACATGGATTGGCGCCATTGGAACAAAGCTCGTGAAAAAGGTGTTAAATGTGCTATCAATCCAGACGCTCATCGGTTAGAACAACTTCAATACTTAGCGTTCGGTGTTCGTCTTGCCCGTAAAGGCTGGCTCACCAAGTCTGATGTCATCAACACTAAGACACTACCAGAGATCCTCGACTTCCTTTCCATCCAATAATTACCCTAAACACTAAAAATGTATTCCCATTACCTAGCCCAAAGCCCAGTCGGTGAACCAGGCATGTTCACTATGATCATTGCCGGCGCCTTTCTCCTCGCAGGTCTGATCTTCGTCTACGTCCTCCTCAAGTTTTTCAAAACATGGCTCCGAGCTAAGCTGTCTCAAGCTCCTGTAGCTTTCGGCTCGCTGATTGGAATGTGGCTGAGGAAGGTTCCATTCGAACTCATCGTCGATAGCCGCATCACAGCGGTCAAAGCGGGGCTCGACTACAGCACGGATTCACTCGAAGCTCACTACCTAGCAGGTGGTGACATTGCCAATGTTGTGCTCGCTCTTATCGCGGCAGATAAAGCAGGCATTTCACTCGACTTCACCCGTGCATGTGCGATTGACCTTGCTACTAAAGACACGGGAAAAACAGTTCTAGAAGCGGTACGCACATCGATCAACCCTATGGTCATCGACTGCCCAACACCGACAGCGACCTCCAACAAAATCACTGCCGTCGCTAAAGACGGTATTGCGGTGAACGCCCGAGCGCGTGTCACTGTACGTACTAACCTTGACGGGTTTGTTGGTGGAGCTACGGAAGAAACCATCATCGCACGTGTGGGTGAAGGCATCGTCACCGCAGTTGGCTCAGCTGAATCATACAAAGCAGTTCTAGAAAACCCCGACTCTATCTCAAAACTCGTACTGTCCAAGGGAGTAGACGACTCTACAGCGTTTGAAATCCTCTCCATCGACATCGCCGATGTGGATGTCTCTGACAACATTGGAGCTCGACTCCAGGCGGAGCAAGCTGAAGCGGATAAGCAAATCGCACAAGCGAGAGCAGAAGTCCGCCGCGCAGCTGCCGTAGCTGAAGAGCAAGAAATGTCAGCACGCACACAGGAGATGCAAGCAAAGGTTGTTGAAGCCGAAGCCCTAATCCCTATGGCGATCGCCGAGGCATTCCGCTCAGGAAATCTAGGAGTCATGGATTACGCTAAGTATCAGAATATTAACTCTGACACGAAAATGCGCGATTCCCTAGGTAGCAGCGAAGAGTAGACCCAACACCTCACGATTATGTTCACAGGACTACTTGCAGAAGCTGAATTCCCACCACAAGCGGTTTTATTCCTCATTGTGTTAGTATTCAGCTTTCTCAAGTGGCTCTTTGGCAAACTCATGAGCAAAAAAGAGGGTGCTGAGCCTGGTGTTCTAGAGTCGCTTTACGATCAATATCGCGAGGATATTATTCAGCGACAAACGCAAGTCACGCCTCCTTCTAGAAAACCTGTCAGCACTAATTTATCTAGCATTGCCGCCACTCCACCAGTTCTCCCACAAGCCAATGCTGCCCCAGAACCAAAATTCAGCTCAGTAGATATTGAGAAAGCACGCATAGCTAAAATCAAGCGGTCTCAGCAGACTGTTACTCATAGTGGGGTCCAGGCCAAAGCTCGGAGCAATAGCTACAAAACTCCTCTAAGGAAAAAGCTTCGGAGCAAGGACGGACTACGCAAAGCTATAATAGCGCGACAAGTATTGGGACCACCCAAGGGTCTCCCTGATCACAACTTCTAGACGATCCGCTCGGAACCAGCGTAACAATTGAATCTTGGAGGACGTAAAAATCCGATGAGTGACTGGCCACTCTCCTGAGCAAACTCTACCGCCAAACTCGTTGGTGCTGATATAGCCGAGACCATCGGCACGCCAAGGGCGTGGGCCTTCTGCATCACCTCAAATGAGACTCGACCAGAAACCTGCAGGATCACTTCGCTTAGATCTAGTGACGCCTGAGCTGCGTGCCCCAACACCTTGTCGATGGCATTGTGGCGCCCTACATCCTCGCGCAAAACAAGAAGCTCCCCAGTCCTGCTAAATAATCCAGCGGCGTGCAATCCACCCGTTTTCTCAAAAACTCGCTGAGCTTCACGTAACCGGTCTGGAAGACATAACAAAACTTCACCACTCACAGTGAAATCACCTTCTACTCTTGGATTATCTTGCCGAATAGAATCGATAGTGGCTTTCCCACATATCCCGCAAGACGAAGCGGAATAAAGATTTCTCTGGTGACGTTTAAAATCCACCGTCACGTCATCCTTCAGAAACACTAAGGCGTGGTTTTGGCTCTGATCCACGTCAATTCTCATCACCCCATCGAGGTTAGGTAAAATCGCTTCCGTGAGAAGAAAGCCTCGAACTAGATCTAAATCGTCACACGGGGTGCGCATCACTACGGCAATCGGATGCCCATCAAGAGTGATTTGCAGTGGCTCCTCAACAGACACGCTATCCTCTATAATAGATTCAGATCCGTCTCGGTACTGAACAATAGGATAGCGACGCGAGCGAGTTTCAGGCTTCATCGGCCACCTCTCCTAACACTTTGAAATCGGCATCACCAGTGACGAGCGAACCACCGCTCACAATTCTAGCCCGCAGCCCACCTCGGCCTTTAAGGAATTCTTCAGCCCCTTCGGTAATGGCTTCATCCATCCAGAAGCAAGGTTTGCATCCACAGGAACCAGTAAACTCCATGCCATTGATCGTAAATCTCTTTCCAATAAGAGCATTCAGATCCAATCCCTCAACCAGGACATTCCGGCGGAATACTGTCGGTTTCAAATCTTCTATACCGAACTTGGAAGCTACTTTTTCATAAACAGCCCAATCGAAAAAGGTGATTTGCCCCTTATAGTCTGGTTCATAATCAAAAAACCGATCGTCGACAATCCCACTACCCGCCACTAATTCGAGTGAAGAGCGTTCCTCAATAGGGTGCTTAAGTGAATCTTTTCCGTAGCGACCAAAGTAGTTATGATCTGGAGATATATAGAGATGCTTTATCGTGGCTTTCATGAAATTTTGCTAATGACTCGCCCCCATCAAACCAAGCATCACGTGCAAATGCCACACTCGATTGCGTATCACATAAAAAAACCTTTGCCTCTTAGCTTGCAACTTTCACAATCAAGTCATGCATCCATTCACGCACATCGATCCCGAGAACCAACCAGGGATGGTTGATGTCTCTATTAAGGACGTCACACGCCGAGAAGCCACCGCCGAATCCATCGTCACACTGGGCGAGGAGATCATGCAACATATGCAGAACGGAGACATCGAGTCAAAGAAAGGCCCCGTCTTCCAGACTGCTATTATTGCCGGTACTATGGCCGCCAAGAAAACCTCTGACTGGATCCCCTTCTGCCACCCGCTGCCACTTGAGAAATGTAAGTTCAAGATCGTGGCTATAAATGCCACTCAAGTCCGAGTCCAGTGCACCTGCCTAACAACGGCTAGAACAGGTATCGAAATGGAAGCTCTCACAGGAGCCTCAGCTGCAGCCCTCACAATCTACGACATGTGCAAGGCTGTGAGTAAATCCATCACCATCGACCAAACTCGCCTGCTCAACAAAACGGGAGGGAAATCCGACTTCAATCAGAAATAACCACGATGCTTATTCGTGTAAAAGCCACGCCAAACGCCTCAAGAAATGAAGTGATTGGCTGGGAAGAAATCCCACTCGTTGGGAAAGTGTTAAGAGTTAGAATCACTGCGCCTCCAGTGGATGGCAAAGCGAACAAAGCTATATCCCAGTTTCTCGCCAAAACCTTAAGTTTGTCGAAGCCATCCGTGAAACTCATCAAGGGACAAGCATCCAGAATAAAGACGTTCCGCATTCCAGATTCTACTGATCTCCCCAAACAATAAATGCACCACCCATTGAGGGTGATGCATTTGAAAAACAACCTAGACACCCAAGGGGTATCTGTGCCGAGTGAGACTAGAAGTACATGCGGTATGCAGCCCAGAGAGTGGTCGCATCAGCTGTGAGAGCTGTTGTATCGAGGTTTTCGTATTCGACACCAGTCATGAACTTAGAATTATGTCCGCATAGGTACCAGTTGAGGCCTGCGTAGATGGAGTGGTGATTGCTACCTAGTCCACCATTCACCTGACCACCTGAAGTCGCGTTACGGAAGTAACGGCTGTTAGTCTTGATACCATTGTCCTCTTGGGAACCTTGGTAAGCGTAGCGAGTCACGAACTCGAGCTTATCTTCGATGATGTCAGTAGAACCCTGTGCTACAAATCCGTAGAAAGTGCCTTCCCGATCGCTTGCAGACTGGTCTCCATTGTCACCAACAATAGCGTTCACTGTGACATTCCAGTCAGCAACCTTTGTGAGGTATGCTGCAGAAAATGCCCACTGATAAGAAAAAGCGTTCACGCTATCAAGTGTTGGCTCCTGCTGGTCATTGTATAGAAAATCAAGAAGGACGTCGCCTTTCTCTAGACCTAACTTAGAGGACACATAAAACGCTGTGTTCTTGTCCCAGTTATTATAGAGAGCGCCACTTGCATCTCCATTTGCCACCCCGGCTAGATCGTATGATGTTGAGAACACACCAAATGTACCTGACCAGTTACCTAAGGATGCATCGATAGACGCTCCTGTTGGGCGAGCTGTTGTTAGCTTATTGGCAAGTGCGGAACGCTCTACAGTCTTGATTTTCTTTGAAGAAGTGTGCTGTTCTGCACCAACTGCTACTTTATAACGTCCGTATGTGATTGTGCCGCTATCGAGGCCGAAAACATCAGATCTAGTGTAAGAAATTTTTGCTTGATCGAAGCTCTGGTAGCCGAAATCACGCTTTAAGCCTACAGGTGACAAATCTCTGACGAAATTCGCATTTGCCTTTAGCTTGAAGCCGTTGAGGAATTTAACTTCACCACCCAAACGGAAGCGGCGGA
>CAXMPP010000117.1:0-7142 GCA_964195395.1 uncultured Thermodesulfobacteriota bacterium | reverse complement strand
CATCGCGCCAGAGCTTCAGTCAGGCTCCCTAACGTCGCACCAGCCCCCACAGCCTCCGCCAGCACACTCTGAAATCTGGCAAAGGTCGTCCTCCCACTCCCTCGCTCCGCTCACCAGCTCTCACAGTGCCCAGGCTCCAGCCTACCGCTAAATGCAAAATATGGGGACAGAGCAGTTGCAAAATATGGGGACAGAGCAGTAGTCAACCTAGGCGCACGGATTTCTCTATGGGAGCTTTTCAACGATCATGCAAAACCAGTTCTCAGTTCGGAGGGCGGGGATATCAAACTGGATAGCTCGGCAGGGCCCTTGGTTTTGGAGGAGCTGGATTTTGAATTTAATTTTTCACAGCTCGGACTGGAGATTAATCATTTTCAGGGGATAATCAAGGGGCTTGGTGTGACCTGTGAGGGGAGCGCACAGTGGGAGAAGCACGACGGCGTTCAGGAAGTTAAAATCCCAGATTTCTCTATGCTTGCCCGGGCGAGCAAGTGGATTGATCTGCCAAAGGGCAAGGCGACCCTAGCGATGTGGATGAAGTCAAGCGATGAGGGGGGCTCGATGTGAAGGCAGACTTTTCGGGGACGGAGTTCAGATGGAGGGGATTGTCAATAGACCGGGCGAAGGTGCCGATCACTCAGACCTAGGGCGGCTTCGCGATGACGGGTGCCAGCATCGATTGTTATGGAGGAAATGTGAGCGGTGATCTCGTGTTGGACACCTCGACCATGGAGCTCCGGGTTTCCTGGGTGGTTAGCACAAGTGACCCGTTCAGGTTGGCTGGGGCAATCATTGGAGGGGGGGCGTTGAAGTCGTTTCACACGATGGGGAAGACGGAGCTTAGAGGGAATGACATCCATTTTGACCTCAATGACTTTGCTCGTACCAAGGGGGAACTCCAGGTGGACTCTCCGACCACCTCACTCAAAAAGCAAATTCCTAGCAGTCGTGAGACGCCAACGCCTTAGATCTAAGCGGAGTAACAAGAGGGCTTGGATTAAAATACCTTCTTCTTGACGGTTAAAAGAGAATTATTTACGCTACATCTGTCGTATAACTAACGATTCACTTGCGTTTGTAAACACATGCTCCCAAAAATAAAACTTCAATGGAATGTCTTCGCCAGATTATTGCTGATCGGCATCTTGATTACAAAGGTCTCAGCAGGAACACTAGGTGTTTTTACCTACGAAATCAATGGCGGGACTGAGGTCGAAATCAATAGGTGTGATATCAATGCAACAGGTGTGATTACAGTGCCTGATGAGATAGAAGGGCTTCCAGTGACGGAGATTGATTTTGGGGCTTTCCTTGGATGCACTCAAATGACATCGGTGATACTTCCTGGAACTGTCACTGAGATTCAACGTCATGCTTTTATAGATTGTACAAGTCTTACCTCCATTGAAATACCCGAGGGCGTTACGGCCATTCAAGCAAGGACTTTTGGGGATTGCACCTCTCTGACGAATGTTACATTACCGACTAGTCTCGAAAGAATAGATACTGCTGCATTTATCAGCTGCACCGCTCTAACTGGCATAAACTTACCGCCCAACCTGCACACGCTTGAACGAGAGGTTTTTAGGCATTGTAGCGGTCTCACAAACATAACTCTCCCGGGTAGTATAACATCAATGGGGATTAACATTTTTGAGAATTGTACTGGTCTGACGAGTGCGGTGGTCTCAGCGGGAATCACAGAGTTACCCTCTGAGCTATTTGAAAACTGTAGTAGCTTGACTAATGTGTCGCTTCCCGGAGGT
The DNA here is from genome assembly GCA_964195395.1 of uncultured Thermodesulfobacteriota bacterium. Classification (GTDB taxonomy): domain Bacteria; phylum Verrucomicrobiota; class Verrucomicrobiia; order Verrucomicrobiales; family Akkermansiaceae; genus Rubritalea. The sequence continues at coordinate 5,376 of CAXMPP010000117.1, read as the reverse complement.
CTACTCGAAATAGACTCTGATTGCTTCTATCGTTGCTATAGTCTAGTAAACATTTCAATACCTGCAAGTGTGACCACTCTACACGACTATGCATTCAGAAGTTGTAGTAGCCTTATTAACATTAACGTTGATATAGCCAATACAACCTACACAAGCCTCAACGGAGTAGTTTTCAATGATGATCTTACCGAGCTAATAATATGCCCTAACGGTAGGACCGGAAGTTACGCTATACCTACAGGGGGTACTCATATTGCTAACCAGGCATTTAACCGTTGTCGCAAACTTACAGAGATTATTATCCCAGAAACGGTGACCAATCTTAGTAGTTTTTCCTTCCGGGAATGCTCATCACTCGTCGCTATCAACGTCGATACTTCGAACACCGTCTATACTAGCGATGATGGCGTAGTGTATAACCTCAACAGAACAGAACTCATAGTATGCCCAGGAGGCAAGCCTGGCACTTATACTGTGCCAAATGGAGTAGTGACGATTGACAGTAGAGCCTTCTATGACTGTAGAAAAATTTCCCAAGTGATACTCCCAGAAGGGATTACTGTTATTCGTTTTAGCACCTTCGAGTACTGTTTCGAGCTAGAAAAAATCAATCTGCCTCCGGGACTAACTACCATTGAGGAAAGAGCTTTCAGGGGATGCAGAATGCTTACACACATCGTTTTTCCTGAGACTCTCGTTGAAATTGAGGACCTCGCTTTCCAATATACTTCTATACTCACTAAAGCTTACTTTCTTGGCGATGCTCCTCTATTGGGGAATTTTGTGTTTCAGGATAGATTTGGATCCCTGAAAACTACCATTTATTATCTAAGCAGTAAAACTGGATTCACATCGCCAACATGGAATGGTTATAACACGATCATGATCGATGAAGCGGTTTATCCATCTGCATCTTGGCTTTTGAAAAACGACATCGATTATGAAACTCCTATGGATCAAGATCTGAATGGTGATGGGGTTTCACTAGAGACAGCGGAAGCGCTAGGCCTGGACCCCAATGAGCGACTATCCGGAAAGCTACCCAAAGCGACGATCAATGGGAACCTGCTGAGCATCGAGTTCTACGCCAGCACACCTGGCTACGAATACAAGGTTTTCACCAGCACGGATCTAGCTAGTTGGACAGAAACGGGAGTCACCATCAGCGCTCCCGATGCCGAAGGTATAAGCACAGCCACTACCCCAGCTACAGCGACGCAGAAATTTCTGAGGCTGACTGTTGGGCGTGAGACGCCGTAAAGCGTAACTAATCACATAAATACTTCCAAACTCACTCAATATGAAACCTCACCCAGCTTACACGGTATCCAATTTAATGGCCAGATCGAAACAATCGATGCTCTCAATTTGTGTCGTTATCTCATTACTATTTTCCATCCTCTCAAGCATTGCTTCAGCAGCAGTCTTTGAGAATTTCACCTATAAGGTAGTCAATGGAACCTCTATCGAGATTCACGTTACACGACAAAAAATCACCACTTAACTCATTGATAATAAGAGAAATAATGTGAAGTAAAGCTTGCGTTTCTCAAGGGTCGCTCAAAATTGGAATGCTTAATAACCATCTTCTTTCAGAACTTTCTTCTCTCAATCTCAACCTTGCTCGTCTCAAGTGCCTCACTCTGCTGCTTGCCAGTATGCTGCGGCATCGCACCGTCAACCTGACTATCCTCGCTACTGAAAACCTCACGGGAGCTAAAAATGAAAGTTGCTATCGAAGATTTCAGAATTTCTTCCTCCATACTACGCTCTGTCTAATCTCTGTTGGCCATTTCATTCTGGCTAAAATTCCTAAGCCTAAAGAAGGCTGGACTCTTTCCATGGACCGAACCAATTGGAAATATGGGAAACGTCACATCAACATTCTAACCGTTGGCGTCATCGTCAATCAGATCGCGATCCCTATTGTTTGGAAAGTTCTTCCACAAAAAACGAAACGCGGAAATTCTAATACCAGCCATCGCATAACTGTTCTCAATAAAGTGCTTCGATTGATGAAAGCCTAGGATATTTACGTGCTCGCTATGGATCGAGAATTCGGAGGTGAAAAGTGGTTGGAATGGCTAGATCAAAAGGGTGTCGACTATGTGGTTCGTGTGAAAATCAACACGATAGTTGATGGGAGACACGCTCATCAATACAGCTCAACACGTAACAAAAAAGGAGGCCACCCGCGTCATAACGTTTGGGGATTGGATGTGTTTTTCTCCTGCAAATCTATCAGTTGTAAGGGGCGGCGTGACGAACGACTTTACGTCATTAGTAACCGTTTTAGCGGTAAAGAGCTGTTGGAACTCTATCAGCTAAGATGGGGAATTGAATTACTTTTCAGCCATCTAAAAAAACGGGGATTCCATTTGGAATCCACTCATATGATCGAGGCTAAGAAGCTCGAAAAGCTCTTTGCTCTAGTTTCCTTGGCTTTCTTGTTCAGCTTCGCTTGGGGCTGTGAATTACGCTCAACTCGTAAGCTCACTCAGGCTCTGAAACGCAAAAGCATATTCCGTCAGGGGCTCGAAGATATCCTGCGATTACTCAATAATCCCCACCTAGAAGACAAAGAACGCCATGCTTTCACCGACTGGCTGAAATCACCCTCGTGGCCCAATATTTTTGTCGTGTAACGTGAAACTTACTCATCAATAACTAAAGCGTATCGAGGTCAGCGATCAGCAGATGATGAGGCGTAAATGTCCGAGCATCGGATACGCTTCTTTCCCAGGCTAGAGGACTGTTCCTTTTCGTACTCCATCGAGTTCTGCCTCCTCGCATGATGCTCTCGACCACCTCACTCAAAAAGCAAATTCCTAGTAGTCAAAGTATTGCTGCTGAACTTTATCTAAGAGCAACTTCGCAGCTTTGATATCAGGGATTGCTTTGGTGGCACCTCTGCCACCCCACTCGATACCAACCCAGGATCTGAAACCTGTATCTAGCACGATTTTCATCGCCTTGGCGAAGTCAGTTTCAATGACATTGCCGTTCTTATCGAAATTAATACATTTAGCACTCACACCTTTGGCAAATGGCATCAGATCAGCGATGCCTTGGTAACGATCGTACTTGCCAAAATTACCGAAGTCCGGCAGTGCTCCACAATTATCCATCTTCACGTCAGCTAGCACCTTTGAGAGCCACTGGCCATTGGATGATAGGCCACCGTGGTTCTCGACCACGACATTGATACCGAAGTCTGAGGCAAAGGTGGAGAGAGCACGCAAGCCATCAGTGGCCTGCTTCGCTTGTTCTTGCTCTGTACCAGTACCGTGAGCATTAACTCTGATGGTGTGACAACCAATGAATTGAGCCGCTTCTACCCATTTTTTATGATTTTCTACTGTCTGAGTGCGTTCTGCTAGAGTCTCCGCACCAATTGAGCCTTCACCATCTACCATGATGAGAACGTTAGTGACACCTTCGACTGCGCTATTTTGTTTTAGTTGCTTGAGGAAGGACTTGTCTTTGGCTTTGTCTTTAAAGAAGCCTGAAACATATTCGACAGCGGAAATGCCAAATGTCTTTTTGCTGAAACTCGCAAAGTCTTCGTTCTTAAGTCGTCCGCTTCTGAATTCATCTCGTAATGACCATTGAGCTAATGAAATAGGACAGGGGATCCTGGCTCCTGGGTCAGCTGATGTTTCTTGTCCGTTTTCTTTGGCTTGAGCAAAGGCTTGTGGCACTGTGATGCCTGCCGTTAGGGCAGCCAGTCCTGATCCGATAAAATTTCTACGTTGCATAGTTGTATGTGTTATTTTTTGTTAGTGATTGCAACCTTGTGTGTCAAGGTGGTTTGAGATTTTGAGTTAGTTTTCGCGTGGTGGTAACTCCCTATTTTCTCGTCGCGTGATGCTCTTGACCGCCTCACTCAAAAAGCAGTCAGTAACAATTTTGATGAAATCAATCACCCCTCATTTTGAGCGTTTTTAAATACGCAATAATGTCTCTCATTTCACTCTTAGTGAGCAGAGGTTTCATATCAGGCATTGCCGACACTTTCGCATCTCCGTAGCCCTGGACCACGAAAGCACTGGGTTCAATGAGTGAACGTATAAGATATTCATCTGTCGCTCTTTCCTGCTTACCTATTCTGGACAGGTTTGGTCCTACTTTCTTAATTCTACTCCATCCAAAATTGTGACAAGTAATACACATCCCCTTACCACTATCCACCAGATCTTTACCTAGCCAAACCTCACCGCCTGCTAAGGTATGACGGTAAACACCAAGAGTATCTTCCTTAGAATAGCTATTTTTATGATTGAGTAATGCTTGCTTAGCTTCCTTTTCGGTGCGGTTTTCTAAGGCCGTGATAAGATCTAGAACACTGACATCCTCATGACTCTTTGTTGATAGTTTTTTGGCCCCCAATAGTATCGCCTTGAGAGAGACGGGGTCTTTGAGCGTTCCTAAAACTGCATAAACACCTCTCAGATTAGCTCCTGTTTCGACACGCTTGAGACTATATTCTAAAGCTTCCTTAGGTGACAATTCGAACATCTCCGATAGGGCGGTCTCCACAAAGGCACTTTCTTTTTCATCAAGAAACTTCTCTCTTACTTTTCCACGGATCACTTTATCATTGATTGCCTGATAGTATTTTAGGCGATCTGGAACGGAATTTTTCACATCGAGTGCTAGAGTTGCTAGGCGGCTATTATCAACTTCCAATCCATATGGTGAAGCTAAAGTCACGAGATGGAAATCTAAGTCCTTGTGTGTCTCCTTGCCCATCTTAGCTAAAATTGGTATCACTAAGGCCTTAGTTTTAGCTCGCACCTTTGAGGTGCTACGAATGAGGCCGACGACTGGGTCAACAGGCTGAATAGTCTTCTGCTCTTCCCAACGGGTCAATTCATAGAGGCAGATAAGACGGACCTTCATTGGTAACTCAATATTAAGAGCCATCGCTTGAATACGTTTAGCAGAGGCCAGATTACCTACACGAAAGTTTGCTTGGATGGATCTGGCAATGATCTGCTCGCTTGCTGTTGTTGAACCCTGAGCATAGACTTTGGCGTATTCAGCTAATCTAGGAATTGCCTTTTCTATGTTGTGACGTGTGATTCCCCTGACAGCAGCATGCTGTACCAGCTCAGATGGGTCATCTAAATAAATCACACACCTAGGTTCCTCAATTCTTAACAAGGCTAACAGAGCATGCATACGCAATGCTTCGTTACTGTCTTTAGCGATACTTAATAAGGACTCAACATCTCCAGCGTAGTGCATTCCTGTGACAATTGCATTTCTCAAAAATGCCGCAGCTATAATTGTACCTGCTGCTCTCCCAATTCCAACATTTTTCATATCTGCCACCTCGGATTTTATCATGTCCATATAGTCCTCATTTAGAGG
>CAXMPP010000116.1:6912-7171 GCA_964195395.1 uncultured Thermodesulfobacteriota bacterium | reverse complement strand
TAAACCAACATCTCCGGATACACGCCAAAGCAATAGGACCCTTCGTGCTCGATCCAGCCGCAGAGTCCACCATTCGGCAGGTCACTAGACTCAGTCGCATGCTCCGCGAGAACCTCCTCAATTAAGCTAACATCGGACACGTCTCCCCGTAAAATCTGGCTGGGTCGAGCAGCCACGATGCTGATGATCTCGTCTACTCCGTCGGGAAAATTCCCTGAGCTATCAAAAAATACGAGCCCGTCAAGGTGCTGTAGCCCAG
>CAXMPP010000116.1:0-6877 GCA_964195395.1 uncultured Thermodesulfobacteriota bacterium | reverse complement strand
TGGATGCAGGAGGATATCTCGCTCAGTCATTTGGGCCACATTCATTCGCTCTGCAAAATCCATACGCCATCTCCAGCATTCCTCAAGAGGAATAGATTCGCTAATAGGAAATCATTTAGAAAAATCGTCCTTCCCATCGCCCGCATTTGCCCTCTAATGTCCGTCACTCATGGGAACACCTACCTCATATTCGCCAGCGGCAAAGCGTCCGACCTTCATCATCGCGTGCGGGTTATTCGCCTGTATTGCCTTTATCCAACTCCTTTCAGTAGGGGTTGCTATTGCCGCGCGCACAGGTGAAACGCGCGAAGTTGTTCGCTACGTGCAAGACGCCCCATTGATCGTTTCTATTCCCACCCTCCGTGACGTAACTCCATTGAACGGCAATCTAAATCCTCGCAGCGTGGATGAAATGCTTGAAGAATACACGGATGAAGGCGACAGCAGTTTTCCACCGCCAGCGAGTAGTAGTAGTTTCAACACACCTCTATACAGCCATCCAGCTATTCCTGAGACTGCGCCCTCTATCCAGGACCCTATGGTTGAAAAACTGGTCAGCGATGCCCACATCGCCCACAACCAAGGAGATCTGATAAAAGCTCTCCTCAAACTTGAAGAAGCAGAATCCAGAGCCCCTACAGAGCCAGCCATTTTCTACCGTAAGGCTCTCTTATTTGAAGACATGGGGCAGTGGGAGCGCGCAACCAACAACTTCGAAAAACTCTTCGTCATGGGGCCTAGTATTGGCGTCTACTACCACAAATCCGCCTTTAAGCTCTCCAATGGCATCAACCCTGTGGCGCAAAAAGAGCAGACCCTCGTCATCGGTCACATCATGCGCCGAATCTCGCCGGATCGACTCCAGGCACGCCTCACCATTCCCATACGTACAGTGGCCAGTGCCGAATTTGATCCGAGCCAGCTCGAAATCAAAGTCCACCACTACGACCTAGTAGATAAGAAAAGGATCGAAGCTGTCCCCCCCTCACGGGCAGACAACATCCAAGATCGTTGGCTACATGAACCCTTGGACTGGGCCAACGATGAAGAAATCGCGGAGTCTAGCTACACCCTACCTCCAAGCGCTGTAGCTGAAGAGCACCTCTTTGGTGAGCGCACCTACTTCGGCTACGTCACCGAGCTATACTACAAGAACGAACTCATCGATCAACAAGCCTATCCGCGCCGCCTTCACGCGATCCATGCGGAGAAGCAAAATAAACAAGAGTTTGCCTTCCCTCTCGATTTCCCTCTCGACGAGGCACTGCCTAATATCAACCCAGACAACCCACTTCTCCCGGCACTTCCGCGTCACTAAGCCCAAACGCGCATTCTTTTGATGGACAACACAACAGACAGACTCAGCACCGGCACTCAGATCGGTGATTATTTGCTCAATGAATTGCTCTACGATGGCACAACCACCCGCACGTGGAGAGCCCAGCAAGTTTCCATAAGCCGAGAAGTCATTATCGATAGCCTCAACCATGAACAACAATCAGACGAGGCTGCTGTCTCAGCCTTTCTCAGCGATGTCCGCGCCAAGGCCCAGGTAGACCACCCTCTCATCGGCTCAGTCTTTGAGGCAGTACGAGAAGGCCGACTTTGTTTTTACGCCCGAGAGAACCTCACGGGTGAAACTCTCGATGCATTACAAGGGAACTCGACGCAGCTGGCCCCAGGGAAACTTGCTCACATCATCCGCCAAATTGCAGAGGCCAACCTCTATCTTGAAGAACACTGCATAGCCACCCTTCCTATCTTGCCAGAGCAAGTCATTATTTCTGAGCACAACCTCGCTCGTCAGATCAACATGGCTGTGGGTGGTGAAAGAGACCCGCATGTGGCCACCACCGATAAGCACACCATCGCTACCGCCCTCAAAGCAATACTAGAGCCTGGTTGTCCAGGCTCCACCCGCACCCTTTCTTTACTCAACTATATGGCGGACCTCGAGCGAGAGATCCCGCTCACTTGGGAGCAAATCCGTGATCTCTCTGAAGGCGTCGAGCAGCAACTCGCCGAGCCAATCGAGCCACTACCGCTTGAGAACTCCACGGTGAGACTCAACAAGCGCGACAACAGCAAGAAGCACATCATGCTAGCGGGCATCGGCATTGGCGCAGCTATCGCCATCACTATTGGGTCGCTTTTGATGAATCAGCCCGAGCGTCCAAAACAGCGGAAACTCACTAACATGGCTCAAATCCCAGCTGGCAACTACATCACTCATGATGGTTCCCAGGTGGCACTCTCTACTTTTTGGATTGATTGCCACGAAGTCACCATTGCTGATTACGCCCTATTCCTCGAGGCTATGGAGATTCTCAGCCGCCAGCAAATTTCGATCTACGAACACGAAGATCAACCTGAAAGCAAGCGCAACCACCAACCTCACGACTGGGAGAAACTCCATGCTGCGGCAAAAATTGGGGCGATCTGGAATGGACTCAAAATCGATCCTAACTGCCCAGTGATCGGTGTCGATTGGTGGGACGCCTTTGCCTATTGTAACTACAAGCGCCGCCGGCTTCCCACTCAAGAAGAATGGCACGCCACTCTCCTCCACTCACTAGGTGAAGGCGCTCTCACACCTTCTCAATGGGGTCCCGTCGACCAGAAAAGTGGTGACACTACAGGCAACGACATTCATGGACTCGCTGGTAACGTAGCCGAGTGGAGTTCTAAAATGAGCAAGGACCCAGCCTTTCCGACTAAGCCAAAAATGCCCCTCATTCTGGGAGGTTCCTACCTCAAAAAACGTAGTGCTGCTACCTCACGAGAATGGCTTAACCTGTCAAAATTAGAGCTCGAAGATGCGCGTAGCCTCTACCGAGCTGACTTAGGCTTCCGAACTGTTTCAACCTCCGCACCCACACAATAAATTTCATCTAACCCACACACCCATGCGATTACTTATTTTCCTCACCACTTTACTCATCAGCCAACCACTGTTAGCACAGGTCAGCGTTGCCGTGAAAGCAAACAACAAACAGTACCTCAGCTACGAGCCTATTCACGTGACTGTCACTATTGCCAACCAGACTGGCAACCCGCTCACCCTCCGCAACAACGGTGGAAACAACTGGGTCGAGTTCGTCGTTCGCAACCAGAGTGGCCGAGTCATCAATAAAGTCAAAGAGCTCTCCTATAAAGGCGCTACTATCCCAACTGCTGAAAGGATCAAATCCAGCTTCGTACTTAACAACTCCTATGACCTCGCGCAACCTGGTAACTACAGTGTCTACGCCGTTGTACGTACGCCAAAGCAAGGCCACTCCGAAGGCTCACGCTCAGCAGCCACCTACTTCACAGTCAACCGCGGAGTCCCCTCATGGCGTACTAAAGTAGGCGTCCCAGGGGTCGCTGGAGACGAGCGTGAATACCGAATCCTCAACTACAGCGGAAATGATTCTCCTCAGATTTATGTGCAAGTCGAAGACGTCAAGCGAGGTCATATGCTAGCTACGTATTCAATGGGTCGCATTCTCGCCTTTCGTAAGGCTCTCAAGGCTATTGACCGAAGCAACAACCTTCACGTGCTATTTCTCACTACTCCTGAGTTGTACTGTCACACGATAGTCAACACATCCGGTAAGACGACCAAGCGTAACTACTACAAGGGTGTCGGCAATACTCACCCAGAGCTCTTGACGCACCAAGATGGTGGAGTATCAGTCATCAATGCAACATTTTACGATCCAGCCAAAGAAATGGAAGAAAAAGAGAAATTCCATAAACTTTCCGAAATGCCTGAAGGCTTCAAGCAATAGAATGGCCTTTTTCTCACAAGCTTACACGTAATCTTCTTTCCTAAACCATCATTTGGCGCAATGCCTCTCAACAGACATGTCAGTAAAAGCGAACTTCAATAAAGCAACCCTATCTCACGTCACTCTTGCCAAAATTGGCAACCCTCTGCGTGGCGAATCGCTCAAAACGTCAAAAGAACTTTGCTCGTTTGGCGAGGAGGACAAGGAGATCCTTACTCTCGCCTTTCTCAAGCCGTTCAAGAACCTCGATCGTTACCGTTTCCACCACACATCCTCGCTCGACCTCCACGAGATGCATTGCTACGCCAACACGATCTTCGACCAAGACGAGCGCTTCCTCACCTATTCCCGTAAGATTGCCCGCCACCTCTACGACAAGACTAAGCACCCGAACATCAAGTCTGGCGACCTCTGCATAGCCTTCATCAAAGGCGTTCAGATCGATGGTGACATCTGTGATGCTATCAGCATCGTGAAATCTGAGAGCCTCACGCCATTTCTTGAAATTTCCGACCAAGACGGTGACCTCCAAATCACCACTCACAACGGCATTTACCCAGACAAAATCGACAAAGGTTGCCTCATCGTCAACCACGAGAAGGAAGCGGGCTATCTCGTGTACACCTTCGATAAAGGTGGAGCCGACACCAACTTCTGGGTCCGCGACTTCCTCGGTGCCCGCGCTCTCAAGGACGACGAATTTAAGACCAAGAAATACGCCGAAATGTGTGTTTCATTTGCCGATGAAGGCCTTCCCGAAGAAATGCCTCAAGAGGACAAATACCGAGTGGCCAACGATGCCATGCAATTCTTCGCGGAAAAAGATAAGTTCAACGAAAAAAACTTCGAAGATGAGGTGCTCAAAGAACCCAAAATCGTAGAAAAGTTTTCATCCTACAAGGAGAACTACAAAGACGAAGATGGCGAACCGATTACTGCAGAGTTCGAGATCAACAAGCAAGTTGCCAAGAAAGCTGGCTCAAAAATCAAAGCAAACCTCCGTCTCGACACTGGCGTCATCCTCAAATTCACCCCCGACTTCGCCGAGCGTGAAAGCGAGATCATGGAGCGCGGCTACGACGAAAAAATGGAGATGAAATACATCAAAGTCTATTACAACGACGAGATCTAAAACCTAAAGCATCGGTCCGAATTTAGAATAAAGCACGCGAACCTCTCAGGGCAGCGTGCTTTATTGTCAAGATTCTTACCTCTCTCGCTGTGAGAGAAAGGACTCCAGCTACTTTTTAGTTTTCTTGCCAGTCACAAACTCCATGGTAATTTCAGCATACAGTTCGCCGATACGCTCTATGCCTTTCTTATCGAACTTTAGCTTATTCAGCTTGCCATTCTTGTCGTCGGTATCGATGAGGATCCAGCCTTTGTTGTCTTTTACCAACTTCATTTGTGCATCGCGCACCTTTTGCCAGTCTGGGTACTTCTTATTGTCTGTGCCGTAATCGCTGAGACGTGTGATCACCACATTGATTTTCCCTAGATTAAGATCCTTCTCTAGACTAGTGACAAAACGCTGAAAAGATGCTGCATACTCGTCCCCCCAGCCATTCTTCGCATCACTCTCCCCTTGCATCCAAAAGAGAACAATCGTATCGCAAGGCTTCTTTTTCGCTGATTGGCGGGCATCCTCTAGCAAGCGCTTGTACATTTTGGTTTGTTTGACCTTGTAATCAGGTCCGAATTTCTTCTTGGCTTTGCCTGCCGCATCACGCCAACCCTCGTCCACATCATGCATCGACATCTCCCTTCGCGCCTCACGCACCCATAGGAGATCGCTCTTACGCAGCTCTTTGTCCTTTTTCAGCACTGGAATAACAGTACGTTCAGGACGGATTGACTCCATATTATTTTCACCCACAAAAATGAAGAGGTGCCGTTTTTGGGGGGCCGCGGAAGTGACAACTGTAAGCCCCAATAGAAGGACGATTATAAGTTTTTTCATAAGATTAGTAAATTCAAACATCAGCATACTCACAATCACACCCTAGCCCAATCTTTTTTTGTTAGGATTATCTCCGACAATGCCCGTTGGTGACGCTAATTATCAGGAACCGGCCTCATATTCCTATTCTTCAACTTCGTCACCTATGCTGCACATGCTCCATATGCCGGGGATAAACATCAGGCTCGCGACAAGGAGTGGAGAACTCCTGAAAGCACCCTGCACATATTGGAAGCAGTTGGTCGATGGCCACCCGCACTCATAGCCCAACAAAAGCTACGACACAAAACTTCGAAGGTTGAATTTCAGCTCGTCTATTGGTTCATCGTTATCAGCCACATTCTCATTGCGTTAGACTACCTTCGGAGCTGGAAGATTCTCACAGCCCTGCTCAGCTCCTCCTTGAACAAGAAAAAGACAGACTGAAAAACAAGAAAAAGACAGACTAATAGAGGGGGGAGATGCTTCTATCCACTATTCCATATAGATTCTGCAAAATGATGATCCTTCTATAAGGTTCTATAGAGCACGAATCGACTTGACCTAAATCGCTGAATACGATAGGTTTATAGACATGTCTAAAGCTCGTTTATTGGCACCGTGGGTAGGGGAGGAAGATCGTTCTGCAAATTATCACGTTGTATCACGCATCGTGGGGCAGGACTTCCTGCTAGATAGTAAAGGCAAGGAACAATTCGTCCGCTACATGCGAATGTATGAGGAGTTCTGTGGGGTTCGCGTGCTGACCTATTGCATCATGAGCAACCATTTCCACATTCTCGTAGAGGTGCCACCAAAGTGTGATCAACAGCTCGATGACGCGGCTCTCATTGAGCGTTTATCGGTGATTTATTCGAAGGAACACGTGGCGATGGTGAGCGAGCATTTGGCCTTACTTGCAGGCGCAACACACAAGCAAGGACGGGAAGCCTACCACAAACTGCGCGAGAGCTACACCAGGAGAATGTGGGATTTGGGACTCTTTATGAAGACGCTCAAGCAGCGGTTTTCATTGTGGTACAACAAAAAGCACGGCAGGCGAGGAACGCTCTGGGAAGCGCGTTACAAAAGCGTGTTAGTGGAAAATGGCTATGCCGCCAGAACGATGGCCGCCTACATCGATCTCAACCCGGTGAGAGCTGGA
>CAXMPP010000115.1:2468-7195 GCA_964195395.1 uncultured Thermodesulfobacteriota bacterium | reverse complement strand
CCCACAGGCATGCTCTTTGAGTGGTGGAGCATTTACAACGCCCCATCCCTCCAATGGCTATCCGACCTGTTACAAGTGAGCTTCAGCTGGCTCATGATCTTCGGGTGCATTGGCTTTTTTCGTGAAAAATCCTCTCAACCATCCCCGAAAATGCGCTACCTATCAGATGCCGCCTACTGGCTCTATCTCGCGCACCTCCCGCTCGTATTTGGCCTCCAACTCGCGCTCCAAGACTGGCCGCTATCCTGCTGGGTTAAATTCCCTCTCGTCAACCTCTTCAGCTTTACCCTCCTCCTCCTCAGCTACCATTATATGGTTAGAGGTAAAATTGTAGGCAAGCTATTGAATGGAAAATAGGACATAGAATTCCCTTACTCCGCGTCACAGTTGCGAGTAATAGTACTCTATGGAGAAACTGATCCACCAAATTCTCGCCAAGTCCTACCCGTCCACCGAGTCAGCTGTCTATGAGATCGCAGCACTCAAGGCTCAGCTCGAACTGCCGAAAGGTGTCACGCACGTTATATCTGACGTTCATGGCGAAGCGCGTAAGCTGCGTCACGTCATCAACAATGCCTCAGGCAGACTACGTCCCGTGGTGGCGGAACTTTTTGGTGGCGACACAGAGTCCAGCGAGTTCAAGGAATTCCTCCACCTCCTCTACTACCCAACTGAGCTCCTTCAACTCAAAGCTGAAGAGTTTAAAAATGATGACGAAGCGCGTTATCAATGGGTGCTCAAGACCCTTACCCAACAGTTCACAATCATCCGCGCCGAAGTTCGCACCAAGAGACGTAAAGACATAAAGAACTACACCCCAAAGCAGTTCAGAGAACTTTTTGAGATCTTGCTCAATTTCCCAGCGGATGGTCATCACGAAGCCTTCCTCACTGTCTCTATCAGAGAATTGGTACGTAGAAAAATGGATTTCCAAGCGCTGCGTGCGGCCTCACGCTTCATTCGTAATATCACGGTCGAAGAACTCATTGTAGCCGGCGACTTAGGAGACCGAGGCGCTCGCCTCGACTGGGTCGTTGACTACCTGATGAAGCAACCCAACGTCTCGATTGTTTGGGGCAATCACGATGTGAGTTGGATGGGCGCCTGCCTCGGGCACGAAGCTCTGATCGCAATCGTCCTACGTGTTTCGTTACGCTACAGGCGGATGTACCAGTTAGAGGAAGGCTACGGCATTCTAACAAACGCATTAGAGCTACTAGCCAGAGATGTTTACAGCGATGACCCCGCCGAGTTTTTCAAGCCGAAGCGTGGTGGTGAACGCGATGAACTCACCATCGCCAGAATGCAAAAAGCAATCGCTATCATCCAGTTCAAACTCGAAGGCCAGATTGTAGAGCGTCATCCAGAATGGGAGATGAGTGACCGCAATGTTCTCAAAATGATCGATTACTCCAACGGCTCCATCGAGCTCGCTGGCCAGAGCTACAAGCTGCGCGACGCACATTTCCCAACGATCGACCCGCAGGACCCTAACAAGCTCTCAGCCGAAGAAGAACACTGCATGCAAAGGCTAGTAGAATCATTTATTAGCTCTTCTCGCCTATGGGAGCATATGAAGTGGGTAGTCGAGCGCGGCAGTATGGCCGAAGTGAGAGACCGAGCCGCCATTTTCCACGCCTGCCTCTCACTCGATGAAAATGGAGACTATCTCCCACTCGAAATCGATGGCGAAGAAAAATGCGGGCCAGAGCAATTTGGAGCATTCAATAAGGTGATCAAACGCGCTTTCCGCAAAGGCTCCATGGCACAACAAGATGACAAAGACTGGCTCTACTACCTCTGGGCCGGCCCACGATCCCCTCTCTTCGGAAAAGACAAGATGGCAACCTTCGAATCCTACTTCATTGAAGATAAAACCACTCATAAAGAAACGCGTAATCCATGGTTTGACTTCCTCAACGACAAAGATTTTTGCGAACAAGTATGCCAAGATATGGGAATAGAGAGCGATGGTCTGATCGTGAACGGACATGTCCCCGTCAAAGTAGAAAAAGGGGAAGACCCAGTAAAACGAGGCGGCAATGCTGTCACTATTGATGGCGCATTCTCCGAAGCTTACGGCGACCGAGGGTACACGCTCATTCTCACTGATAGTGGTGAGTTTCTCGCCGAACATCACGGTTTCAAAGACCCAGTTTCAGTCGTTCGATCAGGGGAAGACATTATCCCTACAATGCGCAAAATTCGCACCTACGACAGTCCTCGACTCATCAAACATACGGAACAAGGTGAAAGGCTAAATCAACAAATTCAAGCACTCGAAGGACTCGTGGAAGCCTACGAAGAGGGACTCATAAACGAGGAACCAGTCTAATAGACAAAAGGAAGGCCTCATTCCCTATAAGGAAATGAAGCCTATTAAATGGCTCCGGCACTTGGGATCGAACCAAGGACCTAGTGATTAACAGTCACCCGCTCTACCGCTGAGCTATGCCGGAACGTTTTAGTCGGTGAGTGTTGCCACTCGTGACGGCGGGAAACTGCACTAATTTATTTTTAGAAACAAGGAAAAGTACGCACTTTTTTCAATTTAAGTGAACTCAGCCTTATTCCGTACTTTCAATTTCAAGAATACGTCGTTCGGCTCGTTCGATGATATTGCGTAACTGTCGCAACTCTTTGGCTTCAGCTGGAGTAATCCCGGACCTACGCTGATCGATGAGATGCGTTTTTTTCTCAAGACTGGCAGTCATATCTGGCTTTGTTTCTAACTGGATAGCGAGCTTATCAGCTGTGATTATATAGGCCTTTATGCGACTGGCTTTGGCAACGACTAGTCCAACAAATTTACCATCGAGATCGAACACTGGACAGCCAGCATCGAGCGCTTCAATTTGCATGTCACTTTGAAGCACATCAGGGAAGCCTTCCGCTACATCGTTGATCGTGCCGCCCATTCGTTTCATTTTCTTCATACGCTGCGGAGAAAATTGTTCCCTCTCTGGCCGTGCACCAAGGATGACATCGACTGAGAACTCTCGGTCATCTCTGCGAAAGCGGAGCACCATCTGGTCACCTGGTTTGAGCGACTGGAGAAAGTTGCCCATTTCATGGATTCCATCGACTTTTTTTCCATTCACCTGAGTCACTACATCTCCAGAAACCAAGCCAGCTCTTGCTGCTGCAGTACTTTTCTCAACCGATTCTAGACGTACGCCGCCACCTTTGACTGGGTTAAAATCCATACGCACACCGAGGAATGCTTTATCTGACTCCCGCAGACTTCTGGGAGCAACGCTGACAATGCCAAGTCCATGCGCTTCTTTAGCTGGCCCCACTGCGATGAGAAACTCACCGGGTTCAACAGCTTTGGCTTGCTTCATATCTACAGCTGAGAGTCCGCCGCCGTAGTCAAGTAAAGCTAGGTCATATTCTAGATAGACTCCTTTGACAAAAGCATCACGTTTGACCCCGTCGTGTCCAATAACCCAGATGCTATCACCTTTGGAGACGAGCTCGGACCATTTAGTCAGCACTCCCTCGGTTGTGACTGTGCCTCGGGCCACCATTCTGCCGGATGAAAAAACATTGACCGCATGCTCACCAGTCTTATCCGCAATAGGATCGATTGCTTTAAAAAACCCGTCCGATTGTTTTTTGAGAATTTGCTGATCGACTGGCTTCAGGAACGGCAAGCCTCGGCGTGCAGATTCACGGCTCTGAGAAAAACCCGTGGCAATGATAGCGCTCCAAATGCTGAATGATAAAACTACATGTTTCATAGATTGTATAAGACTAGATTATTGTTTGTACAGGTCACCTCTGCGAGCGAGCGTGGCTTGGATTTCGATAACGACAGAGCTACGAAGAATCTCCAACTTCACGGTTTGACCTGGTCGGAATTTATTTAGTTCGATCATGAGCTGACCTCCATCAAGTACTCTTTGCCCATCTACATTGGTGATAACATCACGTGCTTTGATACCAGCTCGTTGAGCTGGACCACCTGGAACAATTTCACCTAATAAAACTCCTTGCCGAGTTGCTCCAAGAATAGCAACTCCAAGTATGGGGCTATCATTATTTGCCAATTGATTGGTGCTTAGACTACCCCAAGTCTCACCAGCCTCTAACCTCTTCCAGTCGGCTTTCAAGGCGCTGATTCCAGCATGGTTGTTTGCTTTCCTGTCCTCACCGATCGAAGAATTGATCCCCACCAGTTTCCCATCAATATCATAGATTGGCCCGCCAGAGTCACCACCAATCAAAGTGCAGTCACTAGAGAAATAGCCTCCGACGTTTTTAGAAACCAAACGCCCAAATCTAACTGGTGGCTTGCGAAGTGCATCGTATCCACCAGCGTGGCCCATCGCAACAAGGAAGCTTCCTACTTCGAGTGAATCTGAGCCACCCAATTCTACATAGGGATAAACATCGGCCTCACGGATTTTCAGCATAGCGGTGTCCTTGGTACGATTCGCACCTAAAACGTCAGCGGAGGCCTCAGTGCCATCGGGAAATATAACAACTACCGTCTTGGCCCCTTGAACTACATGGGCAGCTGTGAGTATTGTTCCACTCTCAGAGACAACTACTCCACTTCCCCAAGATCCAGTACGGTTGGAGGTGAGAGCAACGGTTGCGGGCTGAGCGCTCCTCACCACCTTCTGAATTTTACTTTGTAGCTCTTTAAGCTCGGCGATACTAGTCACGCTCGGGGCATCAGCCATTAGAGTCGATGTTATTAAGCCAAGGACTCCAATCAG
>CAXMPP010000115.1:0-2458 GCA_964195395.1 uncultured Thermodesulfobacteriota bacterium | reverse complement strand
TACAATACTTTGTTAAATTGGTCATATGAGATTCGTATGAGATTTGTTCTTTAATATAGCGTTACTATAGTCGGCATTTTTTCATTCTCAAAATAAAATTTCAGATTGGACTAGGGTTGTTTTTTACGCAGCTATCCTTCATACAGTAATACGCCGAGGGGCACATTGCCTTCCTAGATCCATTATGGCAGCAAAAAAAACAGCCAAGAAAGCAACAAAACGCAAAACCGCTCGCAAATCTGCACAGTCAGGCAAGCGGAAGCGGAAGAGCCAACGTGGTTTGTTGACCCGCTTTCTGACTTGGCCAGTCGGGATCGTCGACCATTTCACCCGATCATGGCACCCCATCAATCGCTGGTTTGCTAAACTGTTTGCCTTTATTGGATTTCTTTGCTGGTTGATTTTTATAGTCTTAGCAACATTTTATGGATTAAGAGCGCAGACATACGACCTCGATAAAGTCACTGAAATGCCAGCCCGTTCGATTGTTTATGCAAACGACGGAAAAACTGAAATTGGCACGGTTCACGGCGATAACCGCCTAATCTTGGAAGTAGAACAAATCTCACCTTGGTTCATCAAGGCATTGGTGGCTCGCGAAGATGCCAGATTTTATGAGCATCTGGGCATCGACCCTCGTGGATTACTCAGAGCATTCAAAAACTTTGTGAGTGATGGAAAAAAAGAAGGAGCCTCGACCATCACGATGCAGTTAGCTGACAATTCCTTTAGTTACAAAGGAAAGTCAATTGATGGAAAATTACTAGAATTGGCGCTCGCTCTGCGCATCGAAAATAAATTTACAAAAGACGAGATTCTTCAACACTACATGAATCGTATTTTTTGGGGGCACTCCATTCAAGGAATCGAATCCGCATCTCGTACATATTTTGAAAAAACTGCCGCCGAATTAAGCCTCTCAGAGTCAGCTTTACTAGCAGGAATTATCCGTGGCCCCAATACGTTCTCCCCCTTTGTGAACTTTGAAGCGGCGAAGGAACAACGCGATGTGACCTTAGGTAGAATGGTTCTCTATGAGTTCATCACTCAAGATGAAGCGGACCAAGCAAAGCTAAAGGAACTCAAAATTCGTCCGCACGCAAGACGCATCCTTCATGATTCCTATGCTATGGATTCTATTCGTCGTGACCTTGATAAAATTCTAGAGAAACACAACATCGAAATGGGTGGCTTACACATCACCACAACGATTGACCCAGAGCTGCAAAAGGCCGCCGAACTTTCTGTTGAAAAGCGTCTCAAAGCTGTTGAGCAACGCTCAGGATACAGCCACCAAACCAGAGCTCAATTTATTCGTAACTTAGCTCATACAAGAACCGCTCCAAAGTACATCCAAGGAGCTCTTGTCTGTGTTGAAAACAAAAGTGGGGCCATTAGAGCCATTGTCGGTGGACGCAATGCGGATGAGTCAAAATTCAATCGAGCGCTTCTCAGCAAGAGGCAAATCGGCTCTCTATTCAAACCCTTCGTCTACATGTCAGCCTTTGATAAAGGGCTCCAACCTGGAGCATGGGTGCGAGATAGCCGAATCCGCCCAGGTGAAATCAAGGGTGCCCAGCGCTCCTGGTCACCAGCCAACTCTGACGGAACCTACCAGAACATGATGACTGTGTCTGAAGCTCTCGCTCGGTCACGCAACACTGCATCAGTGAGGATAGGTGACTACGCAGGTATCAACAATGTGTTAGAAACCGCTAGGAAAATAGGATTCAACCAGAAGATCCCAAATACTCCAGCTACCTACTTGGGGGCATTTGAGGCCACACCACACCAAGTCGCGCAGGCTTATAGCGGCTTCCCAAATGGAGGCACAATCTACCGGCCCTTCATCATTTCACAAATTACCGACGCCAATGGCAAAGTGGTTTACCCTGGATCAGGTTCCATACCTTACACTGCGGCGAAAGCTGGCTCAGCTTGGTCGGTTTCAAATACTCTGCAAGAAGTGACTTCACGAGGAACGGCTGCTTCTTTACGTAGCACCCATGGTTTCAAAGCTCCCTGTGGCGGAAAAACGGGTACTACCGATAACTACCGGGATGCATGGTTTGCAGGCTACACTAGCTCAATCACCTGCGCAGTCTGGGTAGGTATGGATGACAACACGCGAACTATCAGTCGTGGATACGGCTCAACTCTAGCGTTACCTATATGGGCTGACGTGATGAAGGCTGCAGATCCACGCAAATACCCAACGCGCGCCCTAACTCCCACCATGCCATTTAAAAAAGTGCGTATTTGTCGCTATACTTCACAGATTGCTACGCGTGGTTGTGAATCTCATCGTTCTGCGTACAATGCTTCGATCCCGGTGGATTTAATACCAAAACACACTTGCGATAACCACCCCGTCCGCGCAGAAGTCCAGCGAGAGCAGACTGTGCCACCGCGAGCCATCCCCGCTCGTTAGAACCTGATAATTGAAAGTATGCCGTGG
>CAXMPP010000114.1:0-7216 GCA_964195395.1 uncultured Thermodesulfobacteriota bacterium | reverse complement strand
AAAAGAACCCAGGAAAACGGATCGATCCCATTTACGAATACAAACATGACACCAAGAGTACAGGTGGATTCAGCATCACCGGTGGCGCTGTTTATAACGGCTCAGTCAAAGAACTCAAAGGGCGCTATGTTTTTGCGGACTACGTCAAACCCCACATCTGGAGTGCCCAGATCACACAGGGTAAGCTCACTGATCTCAAACACCACAAGGCCGATTTTAGCCAAAATGGTAAAGAGATCAAACAAGTAGCATCATTCGCAACAGACCCTCAAGGAGAGATGTATATCATTTCCCATCAGGGGAAAATCTATCAGATCACTGAGTGACTACTTCACTATCTTGATCTTTTGCTCGCTCGCAATGACTGCTTTCCAGCCGCCTTGGAGGACGTAGACTTCGGAGTGGAATCCTGTGTCACGAATTTTCTTAGCGACCAACTCGCTACTACCACAAGCGTCAGTAGCGCAATAGACCACAAGTTTTTGCCCATTCACGCCAGACATGCCAATTTTCTCCATGTGCTCGGGTATGGCGATCTGATTGTCAGCATCGGTTTCAGGGATAAGGATTGCTCCCTCAAGATGACCTTTACCGAACTCAGATTCCCCACGGGCATCGACCCATAAAACATCACCAGCCCAATCATCAAGCACAGTTGAAAGGCAAACATGGTTCTCTTTCAGCTCAGTCGGCACACATGGAACACTACGGTCGGGCGGGCCTATTACAAAAAACATGGCGATGGCAACTCCTGCAGAAAGAACAAGAAGTGCTAAAGTCTGGTAAATCCAACGAGCCATAGTTACTTCTTCTTAGGTTTTACCGTGATGAATGTCTGCACCGTCTTGTAGCGTGGGTTCTCGCTATCAGTAGTGAGTCTCAGAGCGGCAAACAGCACCTTCTTGGTGGACGTGGGAGTGATCGTTAGTTTGTACGCAAACCCTTCTTTCACAGTCTCCATGGTGTAGTCGATCTGTGGGCTGGAACATGAATGCTTGATTACCTTGATAGGCTCAGCGTTATCGACCTTGATCGTGATAATCTTAGGTTTGAGCTCTTCTCCGACATTCCATAGTAAGGACTGTGGGAATGCGGCGATGAGATAGGGTATGGTGATTTTAGTTGTCAGCATAATAGAAGGATTCTCTTCCGAATCCCCCTTCGCCCAGACCACAATCTTCTTATCCACGGTGCCTTTAAAGTTCCCGAGCTCAAACACTCCCTTAAAAATCCCCTCTTCACCTGGAGCAAAGCGTACCGGCCCATCTTTAGAAATGGGTGTTCCGCCCTTTAGCTGTGCTGACATGCAGGTGCAGGGAGCGTCATAGCGCATCACGACTACATCTTCAGTAGACTCATTCTTGAATGGAAAGAGGACCTCGACCTTCTTTGCGTCGGGAGCTAGCGCCACAGCCTTATCTTTGGTTTTGAAGCTAAGTTCTCCAGCAGCCGTCGAGAGCTGAACTAGCAATAAACTCGTTAGGGTAATCAGTGATTTCATGCTTATTGCTATTGTAGAAGCTCCACTAGCTCAATGGCGAGCAAAAGTCGTCCACCACGCCATTTTGGACCGAATATATAGAGCGGTTTTCCTTTTTCTAAAGTTGGGCCAGCTTTCATGATTTTCTTTCGGCTCTGCCAAAGTTCTAGATCTAACATCATTTTTCCTGATTGAGCCTTCCCGCGCGGTTCGAAACTAAGGAGGAGTTCCTCAGACGGTTTGAGTGGCGTGAGCCAGTTTTCATAACTGCGAAATACCGGCTGGCGGTCCATACCCAATACCCGGTAGTGTTTAAATGAGGTTTGACGCAGGCTCTTAAGCTTCTTTTCTACAGCTGGAGTTGGCTTTTTGAGCCCTTTACCGGCAACACTAGGTTCGCCATTAGTTGCGTAATAGACCTGGACCTGCATGCGGCCGATCACTTCCTTACCTAGATCCGCAGCCGAACCAAGACCAGCAAAAAGTAGGGTGAAAGCGCAAAAGAGTCTAATGATCATACAATTAGAAATAGAAGTTTTCACGCTCAGTTTTCACCATCATCCGTGGGCTCGCGCCCTGCCCAGTCTCGCCTGAAACAATATCCAAGGTGTCTGGGATCTCATCTAATCCATCGAGCACAATCACTGTGGAGTCTCCAGAAATGATGACTTCAGAATGCACTCCTGAAGCCGGAGTGTAGACTTCTTCTAACACTGCGACTGCTTGCTCCATTGCGGTAGCCTCCTGATCAATACGGGTTCCCAAGTAAAAGCAAAATGCCATGCCAGCCACTGCGGCAGGAGTCAAGATCCAGTTAAACCGTTTCCATAGTGGACTCGCCTTAGTTAATGGGGAGGTCTCGACCAACTCGACGGCGTGATGCTTCACTCTCTCATTAAAGAAATCAGCGTACGGTGGTTCTTGCTCGGATGGGAGCGCCTGTGAAATTTCATCACCAAGGGCATCCCAACCCATTTTCGCCTCCAATTCCGTAGCATTTTCTTCCGCCCAGGCTTCCATCTGCTTGAGCTCATTGCCTTCTAGCTCGCCCTTGAGCCAGCGTTGAATGGTGGATTCGTCTGGGTTATTCATGATTTCAATAGGGTTTGTAATTTTTTACGGGCATAGAAGAGACGGCTCATCACAGTGCCTTTGGAGCACTCCATAATGTCTGCTATCTCAGTATATTCCATGCCTTGGACTTCTCTTAGTAAAATGGTTTCTCGGTGCTCATCGCTGGGCTGATTGAGTGCTTTTTCGATCTCTGCCCTGCGCTCATTTTGAACCAGTTGTTCGTCTGGTCGCGCTGGTATTTTGGGTGCTGTACGCGCCGCTGAATCGATCCTCGAGGAATCGAGCAGCTGATCGTCGAGTTCGCCTTCGGACCTGACTTTCTTTTTGCGCATCCAGTCATACACCACGTTATGACTTATACGGAAGAGCCAGGTAGAAAATTGCGCACGATGCTCAAATTTTGGCAATGCCTTCCATGCTTTGACAAAGGCGTCCTGCGCCAAGTCCCAAGCATCTGCATCATTATGAATCATATTTACTATCATCGCGTAGACCTTTCCTCTGTGACGAGTGACCAATTGGTCAAATGCTCGGTAGTCACCAGACTGCGCACGCTGAACCAGCACCTGGTCAGTTGGCCCATCGCCACCATTCCCAGCTGATTCGCTTGCTACCGCGCCCATCAAAAAGTTGGACGTAATCTGGCGTGAAATATTCATACTTATTTTACACCTCTAAACTGCGCAGTTGAACTCACTCTGCCAAGCTCCTTTTCACACCACCTTCAGACACTTCGAACAAGGGCCACGGCTCCCATTCTCCCACCATCCAGTCGACGGTCGTGGTCGTGATGAATTTCTGCGCCTCTGTCGGTAAATAATCCATCAGCGCATTGCGCCGGGTTGGATCGAGCTCACCAAAAATATCATCCAGTAAATACACCGGGGTTTTACCGGCTTCAGCCTTCAGCGCTTCGCCTTGCGCAAGTTTGAGCGCCAGAGCTATCGTCCGTTGCTGCCCCTCACTGGCGAAGTCTGCTGCAGGCATTCCATTGATCGCTAGCTTGAGGTCATCGCGGTGCGGTCCAGCGAGCGTCTGCCGCTGCCGGCGTTCGCTCTCAGCTGTAGCAGCCAAAGCCTCGCGCATTGCCCCGTCACTCCCAGAAATGTAAAGCACCGCCAATTGCTCATCGCTACCGCTAATTTCCTTCTGCGCAGCATTTGCAAGTGGCTCTATGAGCTGCACAACCCGATCACGGACAGCGCTGATGTAGTCGCCGTGCTCGATCAGAATTTCAGCAAAAGCATTCAGCTCGGCATCACGTGGATCTCGATCTTTTAAAAGTAAATTACGCGACTTCAAAGCGCGGCGGTAGCGGCTGAGTGCCCGACGGTAGCCTAGATCTAACTGCGAACAAATAAAGTCGAGGTATCGGCGGCGTCCACCACCACTGCCACGGATAAGATCGACATCTTCATTGCCCATCCAAACAATCAATCCGCTCTGAGAGAGGAAAGTATTTTGCGTGGGCAATTCTTCACCATCAATATGTAACGAAGCAGTGCCGCGTGAAAATCGCACAGCCAAGTCACGATCCCAGCAATCACCGGCAATGCCGAGTCCTGTAGATTCGAATCGCACCAATGGACGCATTGTCTTTGCCCGCGGCGACTGTAGACGCACGAGCACGCAAATAGCTTCGAGTATCGATGTCTTGCCCTGAGCGTTGTCACCAATGAAGATTCCGCCCCGCTCAGAGAACTCGAGACTGAGTTGCTCAAAGCAGCGGAAATCTAACAATCTGAGTGACTTTAGCATTTTAAAATAAGGTAACAGCCTTTGGGGAATCTATTTCTTGCCACAGATTGGACTGATTTAAGACAGTTTTCTTGGGTCGTGAGATTTGAAATGGTCTGCGACTGTCCATGTTCTAAGTTATTTGAATAAATAAAATCACCAGACTTTGTAACAAGACCTTAGACATTCCGACCTTAGACACTACCATCAATCTATAGCTTCTCATCACAGTTAGCACCTCTAAAAAAGACACAGACCTGGTGAAGAGGCTTAAGCTGGGTAAGCTGCAGAAATCTGATCAGCCCACTCCTTGGCCTTCTGCGCATAGCTTTTCTCCATCTCTTTGTACATGATTCCACGTGAGACATTGATGGTGTCGGGAGCTGTGCGCCCCTTGCCTGCCATGTTTTCTAAGTCGCCGCCTTGCGCGCCGAGTCCAGGAATGAGTAATGGGAAATCCTTGATCCGGCTAAGAACGTCATCGCTAGCATTGGTTAGACCAACCACCATGCCGACATCAGTCTTGCGGTTTTCCTCTTTCGCGCGTTGGCAAATGTCCTGCACCAGTTCGAACACGTAGCGGTCCCCCACCATCTGGCGTTGGAAGTCCGCACTGCCTGGGTTCGATGTGACTGCGAGGATGTAGATTGCTTTACCTTCCCAATCGAGAAATGGCTCCATTGTGTCGTATCCGAGAAATGGATTCAGAGTCACGGCATCGACATTCCAGTTCTCAAAGTAAGAACGCGCATAGTACTTCTGAGTTTCGCCAATATCCGAGCGTTTCGCGTCGAGGATGATTGGAACCTCCTTAGGCATTTGGCCTAACATCTCTTCTAAAATCTCTAAGCCACGAATCCCCATCGCCTCAAAGTAGGCCATATTTGGTTTGAATGCTGCCGCCTGTTCCCAAGTCTCACCGACCACGCGTTTGAGTAATTCTGGGATGGCTTCAATACCACCTGAGTCGTCTGGTCGGGGGTCAAGCCCCACACAAAGTCGGGAGCCAGTAGTCGTGATTCGTTGTGCAAGTTTCTCTGCGTAGCGCATGGTCGCAGTCTTGGTCGGAGCCAGCCAAGATACAAGAAGATTTCAAGTAACTGTAAGCCCAATCAATCAACTATCTTAGCTCGTTAGCAGAACTTTGTTTAAAATGAAAATTCCCTTGAGAGTTCTGCCATTTGGTTAGAATGTAGAAGTATGCATGAGACAACGGAACAGATTCGCAATTTTCTCCAGTTCATCACTCTGCAGTTCATCAGTCACCCTGATGAAGCGCAATTGATGGTTTCTGAGGTTGCGGAAGACCACATTCGCTTCCGCCTCGTTCTGAATCGTGCTGATGTGGCTATCCTCATTGGCCGCAATGGATTCACCGCCAGTGCCATCCGCAACGTCCTCAAGGCTGCCGCTATCCGAGAAAGCATCAAAGCCACCCTCCAAATCGTCTCAACCGAAGAAGAAAAGCTGCGCCTCGCCGCTATCGAATCTGGCGAAGCCGTCGAGAAAGGCTACGAGGAGGAAGTGCACGATGAGACAGACGACGAACACTTGGAAGAAGCGTAGCTTCTTCTAGGTAGAAATTTAGCTGGAACTTCACACTCTACACTTACCCCTCCTCACTCTTTCCTCTCAGGAAAGAAAATGTTCCATCGCTCTCCTGTAAGCCGGATTCTGTCCAAGCTGCCGAAGCAACTCTGTGTGATCATTTATCTCCTGGCCGAAGCCAGACGCAGCCGAAGCTGTCGTGCGACTAATACCCAAGGATTCTAGTCGGGCGGGCACCCTTCCTCTGTTATGTCTTGCACCACGCGGGGTTTACCTTGCCCCAGTAGTTACCTACTGAGCGGTGGTCTCTTACACCACCCTTTCACCCTCACCTGTGATCCGGAGATCCATCGGCGGTTTACTCTCTGCTGCACTGTCCGTCTACTGGGCTTGAGCCCAGCATCCCTCGTTCTTCACGAGGCGCGTTGCCCTACGGTGTCCGGACTTTCCTCCATTACACACCCGAAGGCGGCAACAGCGATCACCCGGAGAGCGATGGATCTGCAAACTAGGAGGATTTTCCCTAGGATCAAGCAAAATGAGCACCTTATCGATGAAGCTGAGGGCTCGGAAGATAGAGATGCTTTACGAATGATACCGAAAAGTGTCTAAGGTCTGAAAGTCTGAGGTCACGCTAGTAAAGTCTGGTGACTTTAACCTAAGGAATCGCGACCACACGATCTGCCAGGACTTTGGATCTACTGACTTTTGACATTGAGAGTTCCCACTTCAGCTCTGTACTAACAAAAAAGAGCGCCGCTTTCGCAGACGCTCTTTTAAATATTTATCTACCACTAGGTTTCATCCCGCCGGCACTGAAAACTGCCAACTGGAAACTTAGAAGCTACGCGGCGATCATATTTCGTAACCGCGGCCAGTCTTGCCTTCGAACCAGTTGATGTAGGCAGCATTGACTGTCGCCATACCACCCGGTGTTGGGTAGTCGCCAGTGAAGTACCAATCACCGCATGGGCCATCGATGGAATCATGGAGATTCTCGATAGTCTGGAAGATGATTTCTACTTCGCCTTTCCACTCGACTCCTTCTGGGTAGACGAGTTTGCTGACTTCAGCGGAGATTACCTCAGGGCTAAAGCCTTTATAAAGTCGCTTCACTTGGTTGATGCGCTCTGCAGCTGGCTTCTTAAGCTCAGCGACACAGGCTTCATGAATCTCCTTGAAGATAGCGTCGTTACCATTCTTCTTGTGCAGCGAAACTGTCGCATTGAAGGCGATGAACTTTCCGAGCTCGGACATGTCGATTCCGTAACAATCTGGGTAGCGAATCTGCGGAGCCGTGGAGCAAATAACAATCTTACGTGGGTTGGTGCGTGAAAGGATCTTAAGAATGGACTCCTTCAAGGTTGTGCCACGGAC
>CAXMPP010000113.1:0-7242 GCA_964195395.1 uncultured Thermodesulfobacteriota bacterium | reverse complement strand
TCGCTCAGAAAGTCGATGAGATTCTCAAATGCTTCCTCTCCAGCCTCGGCTCCTTGAGCATTGCGTAAATGGGTGCAATAATTATCAAAATCAGCTCGATCACGAGTTCTCAATTTGTCCCGTGTGTGCCTTTGCATATGAACTAGGCACTCCTGCTCAATGGCATTTGACCAATGCTTATTTACTGCTTTTTTGATCGCTGCGCTGCCGTCTCTGACAACCAAAAGTGGCTGCTCAGCTCGTGAATCTATCCCTCGCTCCTTGAGGCGGCTGATCATACTCCAACGCCTGTGGCGTTCTCTGAGCTTCCTTCCTCGAAATCTAACATCACCTTATTGCCTTCAAGATCAACCCCCATGGCGACAATTACCCAGATGCTATCAGCTAGGCGTATTCCATCGATCATCAAGGCGATGAAGCGGTGCTCTTTGAGTGATCTGTTTCGTATTAAATCAAGCTGCTCTAAGCTCTTTTCCTGCCACATCCGACTGGCAGCACTTTTACTCAATCCCTTGGAATTCACTCGTGCTGCTCCTCTTTGTGATAATCCTTGCTCCATATAGCTGACGACTTCTGAAAAGAGGTTTCGCTGTGTCGAGGCTGCCTGATAAACCTCCAGCTTTACTTCGCCATCGGCACCGCGCACCCTAGGGCGGCGAATGGCTTCCTTATCGCCCTCAAGATAAACGCTACCAAGCTCGCTTCCGCTACGCCTGTATTCGCTCTCTGAAGGTTTATGCTTGCTGCCGCACAAGGAATTAACTTCTAGCTCCATCGCATCAAATAGAGCCATTCTCGCGCTTTGACGAAGAACTTGCTGTAATAATTCGACGGCTTCACCCTCTGAGGCTTGTGCCAGGATGCTTCTTAGACTACTTTCATTCATGGTTGTTGGTTGTTGTTGTTTGTTTCAAAACCATGCTAACGCACGGTAAACAATCAACCAACAGCCTACTTTAACGACTCAGGGGACACTTCCCCAATGGGTTATGTTAGAAATCGAGCACTCGGCTAACCCTAGAAACAAGAAACGCTGCAAACCTATACGGTTGCAGCGTTTGCTTAAGATGGCGGGCCGGGAGGGATTCGAACCCTCGGTGACATCACTGCCACACACGCTTTCCAGGCGAGCTCATTCGACCACTCTGACACCGACCCCGTTATCTTAAATGTTACCTCTTTCGAGGTGGGCGGAAGCTAACTAGCGATCTAGTTGATGGCAATGCTTTTTTTGCTAAAATCGAGATTGGTTTTTGACGGCTGAGAAATGTGCTCTTAGATGGGGGCATGGTAGCAGGGGAAGAGGTGATAATACTGATGGATAATGGCTCATTACGGGCGGAGGCAATGCTACAGCTGCGTTTGTTGGCTGAAGCTCTGGAAGCACGACTGCAGAAGCCGGTGAGTCCTGTTTCGCTGCTACATTCGAGTAAGTTGGATCCTACGGAGTTAGGTGGAGAGACGGCTCAGACTTTGGTGCCTTTTCTGCGAACTCAGAGAGCTATGGGGAAAGATAAGTTCACGATTGTTCCTTTGTTTTTTGGTCCAAGTGGAGCGCTGGTGGATTACTTGCCTAAGCGGGTAAGCGAGCTGCAACTAGAAGGCTGGAAAGGGCTGGAGGTGACTGTCGCACCGACATTAGTGCGACAGAATGATACTCGAATAGCGGCAATTATGGCAGCGTTGGTGCGTGAAAAAATGGAGGAGCTTGGTTGGACACATGCGAGTGTGGCGATGTGTGACCACGGAACGCCAGCACGGGCTGTGAACGCTGTGCGGGAGATCGTTGCTAAACAGCTAAAGGGCTTGCTTGTTGAAAAGCAATGCCGAGTCACGTCGTGTTCTATGGAGCGCCGTGAGGGGGCTGAGTATGATTTTAACGATCCTTTATTAGAGAATCTTCTAGGGTCGGATGGTTATCAGGAGAGAGTGATAGTTTCGATGCTGTTCGCTGGGCCAGGAAGACATGCTGGTGCCAAAGGAGATATGGCTGAGATCTGTGGTGCGGCGAAGCGAAAGCATCCTCGGTTAGAAGCAGAGATGACTGCATTGGTCGGGAGTAAAGTGGATGCCTTGGTGGCTATTCTTGCGGATCGTTATCTTGAGCTTCACGTAGTTTCTTAGCGGCGAGTAGAGCTTCCGTCTATGTCTGCAATGGTACTTAGTTAGGAGTTGTCATCGTCAATAGGTGTCGCTTGAAGGCCTTGATTTTATGTAGCGTAGAGTGTGTCTAGTAGACGTAATTAGGCCGATTCAATGCTTATGATTTTTGTGAGACTACCTGAAAGCGGCTCGTCCGCAACGCCTACAGCGTTGTCAATTTTCCTGAATAGTAACCCAAGGTAGGCACGCGGTGCCAACCTTGGGCTGAGTTCCGTAAGCCCGACGGGCTAGCTGGCGCGGTAATATTCCGTAATGAACTACCCCTAACAAAGTGCCATTGAGCCATGACCCTTTTATCAGAACACAAAAAAGCCGCATCTTTATCAGATGCGGCTTTTTTA
This sequence comes from uncultured Thermodesulfobacteriota bacterium, assembly GCA_964195395.1. Classification (GTDB taxonomy): domain Bacteria; phylum Verrucomicrobiota; class Verrucomicrobiia; order Verrucomicrobiales; family Akkermansiaceae; genus Rubritalea. The sequence goes on along the minus strand of CAXMPP010000113.1, from coordinate 4,738 downwards.
GCGGTGGAGCGGGTAGAGAGAATCGAACTCTCCTAGTCAGCTTGGAAGGCTGGAGCATTACCACTATGCTATACCCGCGTTACCGTTAGATGTGTCTTGTTGTTGAAGACGTGGGGAGTATTAGGCTAGGCCTGCGTTTGGCTCAAGCCTAAACTTGCATAAATTTCACGTGTCGCCTTTGACTTGTTGAGTGTGTAGAAGTGGATGCCATCGACGCCGCCGTCTAGGAGCTCGAGGCATTGTTGTGCAGCGTAATGAGTACCAATGCGTTCCACAGATTCTTGGTCGCCATTGGCGCGTTCTAGCGCGCGGAGTAGTTTTGCTGGGTAGCGTGCACCTTCTGCGAGTTCAGCCATGCGTCTCATGCCTTTGACTGAGGTGACGGGCATGATTCCTGCGATAATTGGGATATTTATTCCTGCAATTTGACAGCGTTCGCGGTAGTCGAAGAAGTCGTGGTTGTCGAAAAAGAGCTGGGTGCAGATGTAGTCGGCGCCAGCATCGACTTTGGCCTTCATGTATTCCATCTCGAGCACGCGGTTTGGAGTGGTTGGGTGGCCTTCTGGGAAGCCAGCCACGCCAATGCCGAATCCACGTGGATCTGGGTGGCGGCCAGATTCGTTGAATTTTTTAATGAAGGCTACGAGGTCTGAGGCGAATTTAAAGTCGTCATTGGAGCGATCGTAATCTGGTTGGTCGCGTGGCGGGTCGCCGCGGAGTGCCAGGATATTCGAGACCCCTGCGTCAGCATAGCGTTGGAGGATGGTGTCGATTTCGGCTTCTGAGTGACCAATGCAGGTGAGGTGAGGAACGGGTGGGATGCCAGTTGTTTCCTTGATTCTGAGTACGAGATCGTGGGTGAGGTCACGCGTGGTTCCGCCAGCGCCATAAGTAACAGAAACGAAAGATGGTTTATAGGGCTCGAGTTCGGCGATGACTTCATAAAGTGCATCAAAGCTCTCCTTCGTACGTGGAGGAAAGAACTCAAACGAGAGTGACGGGCCGTCTTGGCTGAGGATGTCGGAAATGTGCATGGACGGCGCATTTGTGGAGTATGAAGGCAGGGAAGCAAAGCCAAAAATCGTCAGCATGGATGTAAGTCACGCCTGACTTATGGCGTAGTTATAGAAAATTGGACAAGTGAGGCTAGTTGAAACGCTTGATTGGAGGAAAGGATTCGACAAGTGAGAATCTCTGAACGATGATACTTACCTCATACATAAGCTGAATATTTATGTCTGAGCAGAATTAGAATTATGAAGATAAAAAACACGATACGTAATGTTGTACTGAGTGGTGCTGCAGCTTTGTCTACTGTCATGCCAGCGGCGGCGGCTGAGACTGATTTCAATGAGGTCGGTAAGCAAATGTCGATTATGTTGCAAAATCGGCATTATGATCGTCTCCCATTTGACGCGAAGTTGAGTGAGAAAATTTTCAAAATGTATATCAATGAGCTGGATTACGGTAAAATGTTTTTCACGCAGAAGGACATAGCTTCACTCGAGAAAGAATATGGCAGCCAACTCACGGAGTTGTTGCTTCACAAGGAGAGCATGAAACCCGCGCAGGCGATCTATAATCTTTACCGCAAGCGAGTCGACGAACGCACTCTATTCGCCAAAGGGTTGCTGACGGATGCAAAATTTGATTTTAGTGGCGACGATACCGTCGTCCGCTCGCGCCGCGATGTTAAGGAACCTACAGATAATGGCTGGCCTGCGGATAAAGAGGCAGCTGACAAGCTCTGGAGCGGTATGATTGAAGATGCGATGCTGGCAGAGACACTGCGTCGCTCGATTATTGAGACTCGTGCTAAAGAGCAAGGTAAAGAGAATCCTCTGAAAGATGAGAAGGCTATAGGTGAAAAACTGAAGCTGCGATATGAGCGAGTTAAGCGCACAATCGATGACGTGGACAACGAAGACATCGCGAATTTTTTCCTAAGTGCTGTGGCCAAATCCTACGGCCCGCATACTGATTATTTTAGTGCGCGTGAGATGGAGCGTTTCATGTCGAGCATGAGTAACGAATTTGTAGGTATTGGAGCACTGCTTCAGGGCGAAGAAGATGGCGCGACTAAGATCATGGGAATCGTCAAGGGTGGCCCAGCTGAGTCAACTGGTGAACTCAAGCTCAATGACCGGGTGGTCGGAGTAGACATCAATAATACTGGCAAAGTGATCGATATCATGTTCATGAAACTCGATAAAGTGGTGGATAAAATCCGAGGAGCAGCAGGGACGAGTGTTCGACTCAAGGTCGAGCCTGCAGATGGCGGTGAGCCTAAATTTATTGTGATCAAGCGAGGCACCGTCGAAATGGGCGAGTCGTTTGCTCAGGGTGAGATTATTGAACGTAAAAACGCAGATGGCGCTTTGAGCCGTATTGGCGTGATTAATTTACCTTCATTTTACGCGAATTTTGAGACGGGCGAAACACGCTGTTCTGTAGATGTGGAGAAAATCCTTCTTCGCTTCAACAAGGAAAAGGTGGAAGGTCTAGTGCTCGACTTACGTGGAAACGGTGGAGGATCGCTCGAAGAAGTCCGCCGCATGACAGGCTTCTTCACGGGTAAAGGTCCCGTGGTTCAGGTGAAAAACTACAAGGGAAGCATCGAACTCAAAAGTGCTTATGATAATGCTATATTCAAGCAGCCAATGGTCGTGTTGATTGATAAGTCGAGTGCCTCAGCGAGTGAGATCCTCGCTGGAGCTTTACAGGATTACAACCGCGCACTCGTTGTTGGAACCAGTTCTACTTTTGGTAAAGGCACAGTCCAGCAGCCAATGGATATTTCACGCTTTATGCCGTTCTTTGCTAATCGTGAGCGCGCAGGATACCTTAAGCCAACAATCCAGAAGTTCTACAGAGTTTCCGGCATGTCGACTCAGAACAAAGGGGTGGAATCTGACATAGTTCTTCCCAATATAATGGATGCGGTCGAAGTGGGGGAAAAGTACCTCTACTACGCTTTGGCATACGATAAGATCCGCCAAGCTCCAGGTTATAAGCCGGCTGCGCGTGAGAATCTTTTCGTAGCCCAGTTGAAAGGAATGAGTCTGGAGCGCATGAAGCAATCGAGAGATTTCATGTACCTAGAAGAGGATGTGAACCGGACTAAAGAAAGAATCGAAAAGAACAAAATATCTCTCAACCTTAAGCTCCGTGAGGCTGAATTAGCCAAAGCTGAAGCTCGGACTAAGGAGCGTAATAAAGAGCGCATCGTCCGTTTCGCGGAAGTTCAGAAAGAAGATAAAGCGATGATGGTGTTCTACAAAGCGCATTTGGATGATCTTAAGGTAGCGAAACTTCCTGTTTTTGATCCATCCTCTAATGATAACGATTACATGAAGCGTGCTGTGAACGAGATAGAGGAACTCGATATCACCCCTGAATGGCCCTCTGCTATGGATCCAGTAAAACGTGAAGGCATCGCAATTCTAGATGACTTGGTAAAGATGACGAACCAGGCAAAGATGGCTGGCGTCCTGAACAAGTAGTCACACTATTTTATAGAACCCGTTCGGTAATTAGCCGGGCGGGTTCTTTTTTATATGAGTGAAGAGGAACAGATTCGCCGAGCACTGCGCTCCTTGTTGGAGGAGTCTATGCTGCGGCTTAAAGAGCTTAGTGATGCAGCCTTTGCTTCTAAGGTGAATGTTGTCTGGAACACGCGGATGCGCTCTACTGCTGGTCGGGCATTTTGGCCAGAGGCGAAGATCGAGCTAAATCCTAAATTGATTGCTATAAGTCTAGAGGAAGTTCGTAGAACCTTGCTTCATGAGTTGGCTCACCTCTTGGCCTACCATCGTTGTGGTCGCCGAAAAATAGCTCCGCATGGGGTGGAATGGCAGCTAGCCTGCGCTGATTTAGGTATTCCTGGTGAGAGCGCCACGCATAAGTTGCCACTGCCTCGTCGGCAGCAGCAAAAGAAGTGGCGCTATTCTTGCCCTAGCTGCGGTGATGGAGTCGATCGAGTCCGTAAAATGAAGCGCTACGTCGCTTGTTTCCCTTGCTGCCAAAAATTCAGTGGCGGCAGGTATAATAAAAAGTTTCTGCTGGTGTTAGAGCAGATCGTTTAGCGTTGGACTACTTGCCAGCCTGCAGATTTAAATCCTGATTTCGCTTTCGAACTCATTTGGCCGTAGATCAATGCTCGGTATTTCATCTGCGGCATTTTTGGTGCTTGCGCAAAATCGGCGATACGTGGTGTCCACGATATGTAGTCGACAGGCGCGACAATCTCTACGATTCCTTCTTTGGTGACACCTGCAGGCATTCTACCCACTGTGGTGAGAGCTGCGTAGGGGGTCTTCTTGTTCTGAGCTTTGAGTTTCATCATTACCTGATTGAGGTAGCGGGCTTGCTCTTTACTGAGGCAATTGGCCGCGATGCCGAGGGCGTTGAGCCTGTCACCATTTTTGGGGAATTCTTTGAGTGCCTCTATGATACTATGGCGTTGTGCTATGCTGAGGTCTTGGTTACGGAAAACTGATTCAATCAATGTTTCGCTGGCTCCGAGAGCTAGCATAGATTCGCGGTCACGCAGTAGGAGTTCACTGGGAGTGACATCGTAAATGTCTTCTGGGAGACCGACTGTTTTTGTGGCAGTCATGGCTGCAGATGCTCCTCCTGATACCGCAGACACTCCAAGACGAAGGGGGAGGCCACCAGCAAAAAAGGCCCAGGTGACTTTCTCCATTTCAGATTGCAGGAGGGCATTGTCGCTATATGG
>CAXMPP010000112.1:4277-7265 GCA_964195395.1 uncultured Thermodesulfobacteriota bacterium | reverse complement strand
TGCTGGATACCTGGTTCAGTTCGGCCCTGTGGCCATTTTCGACTCTGGGCTGGCCTGAACAAACCGAGCGGTTAAAGCAGTTTTATCCGACCAGTGTGCTGGTCACTGGATTCGATATTATCTTTTTCTGGGTGGCTCGCATGATCATGGCTGGATACAGATTTGCTGATGAACTCCCGTTCAAGAATGTCTTCTTCACCTCTATCGTGCGTGACAGCCAAGGACGCAAGATGTCCAAGTCGCTTGGTAACTCACCAGATCCACTCGACCTGATGGACAAGTTTGGTGCTGATGGTCTCCGCTTTGGATTGATGAGAATTGCTCCAACCGGCACAGACATCAAGTTCGACGAAGACACCATTTCCGAAGGTCGAAACTTTGCTAACAAGCTCTACAATGCCTGTCGTTTTAGGCAGATGCAGGGTGCTGGCGTGATCAAACTCGAGTCATTCGACAAACTTGATTCACACCACATCGATATCCTCGCAAAGCTTGATAAGTTGGATGTAAATCTCGATGCGGCCTACGAAAATTATCGCTTCAACGATGTGACGGGACAGCTCTACGAGTTCTTCTGGACTGAGTATTGCGACAAGTTCCTCGAGGCTATTAAGTTTGATTTCAGATCTGACGATGAGGCCGCAAAGGCTCGCACTCTTTCAGTAATCGATACTGTTCTTGCTCGTTTCCTTGCGCACCTTCACCCGCTGATGCCGCACATCACTGAGGAGTTAACTGCCAAGATGGGCTACCTCCCTACAGGTCAGTTCGTGATGAGTTCAACTATTGACAAGACTCCAGTTCTCGCAGGTCTCTCTGCTGAGAAGGTTGTTGAGAGCCAGCAGATCGCAGCATCACTCTACGAAACTGCTGGTCGCCTACGTAACCTCAAGTCCGAGTACAACCTCGCATCTAGCAAGGACGTAAAATTTGTTGTGAAGCCAGTCGCTGACTGGGTTGGTGGGGAATGTGACACGCTTGCTACTCTAGCAGGTGCGAAAGAAATTCAGCTCTCAGATGACTACGATGCCCCACAGGGGACACCAGCCGCAGTCACTGACTTCGGTGAAGTTTACATGCCCCTCGATGGTCTTGTGGATCTTGACGCGGAGAAGGCGCGTCTCGACAAAGAAATAGCGAAGATTGAAAAAGAAGTGGAAAAAGCTGGGAAGAAGCTAAGTAATCCGAACTTCATCGAGCGAGCAAAGCCCGCAGTTGTTGAGGTCGAACGTGCTCGGCTAGCTGAATGGGAAGGTAAACTTGAGCAACTTCGCAGTATGCGTGGAGCCCTAGCGTAGACACTAATTTTGAATTATCTCATTTTCATGCTTGCCGTGGAAATGGGGTTGGTTCAATTTTTCATGGAAGTTCGAATTGTTTACTATGCAGGAATTGTTAGAAATTGAAGGTGTTGATAGAGTGACTGGTACTTTACTTGAAGCAGCAGGGTATACTGATCTCGATGCGCTGAAGTCTAACAAGCCAGAAGTGATCTATGCTGAGTTGGCGAAGGCCAATAAAATGCTGAATATCATGGAGCAGGAGCCAAGTCTTGAACAAGTTAAATCTTGGTGTGAATCATTCGCTGAGGAGATAGAACATCATAGTGTTGTAGAGGTTGATACTCAACCCGCCCCAATTATAGTTGAGTACCGTGTGGCCGTAGCATTACCTCTATCGGAAGAATTTGTAGAAAATCAAAAGGTTGAAGTAGCTCATTTTCCTAGAGTTACAAGAATATCAGATCAATCTGGAGACAAAGAGGGGTCTTTAGTGCCTGCGGCGGAAAATTCCCTACCCAAATCTCTAGATGAGAAAGTCAAAGCTCCTGCTATAATCAGAGTGGAACCTAAGAAATCTGAGGTTGATAATGCGAAGCTGCAGTCGGTAGATGATTACCGTAACAATGGCAGTGCCGTGACCCCACATGAGAAGCCAGAAGACGCGAATCACCTACGTGAAGCGATGTCTGGAACTAATGCTGGGCTGGACCCACGTTCTGAGAAATACATCAGAGGCGTCTTACACAATGATGCACAAAGAACTTATCTAGGAGCTTGGGGGCTGATTCTCTTTTGTGTATTGTTAGTGGGCTCGATTACACCCATTGTTTATATTCTGTGTCAACCTGAGCACTACATTTGGGGCTGGATAACGCCAGTTATCCTCTTTTTGGCATTAGTCGTCTATGTGCTCATTGCGCGCAAAAGTTCTTGCCCAGTTTGTCGTCAACGTCAGTTTGTGCCTAAGGCATGCCGAAAGCATGTGAAGGCACATTCCTGGCCAATCTTTGGTAACATGCTCCCAACTGCATGGCACATAGTGAGGTACAAATGGTTTCGCTGCATCTTTTGCGGAACTTCTATTCGTCTGAAAGAGTAACTCCTAGGGAGAGGAGCTATAGCGCTTGTGCTACAACAGTTTTCACGACTACTCGTGGAATTCTAAGTGTTACCAATATCTGAGATCGCTTCTTGCTATGCTAGGATGGGTTCACTAGGGTTCACGGCATGCATCGCAGAGGATTTTCATTACTCAAAACTATTATAGCTATCGTTGTGCTGGTGGCACTCACTAGTATGGCCGCTCATACTGTCATGTCTTGGATTCCAAGAAATTTACAAGATGTCGATGGCGCTGGCCCAGTCGAGGAAGGAGCTAAGATTCCAGACCTTGCGGAGCGCCTCAAAGAGGCCATAGAGAAATCCTATGAGGTGAAGATCACGGAAGAAGAATTGAATCGCTATATTGCATCTAAACTAGAGCTCACACAGTCATCAATCGTTGATGATTATGTTAAAATTACAGGCGTCTACGTTGATTTGAAGCCGGACTTGATAGATGTCAGCATCGAGCGTGAATTTGATATTCCTAATAATCAACAATCAGACGGGTCAAAGAAACTTGGTTTTATGCCATTTTCTCAGACAGTTTCTATGCAGATAGAGCTTCAGACCACAGATAGTGATGATGGAGGGAAAGAGCGGA
>CAXMPP010000112.1:0-4267 GCA_964195395.1 uncultured Thermodesulfobacteriota bacterium | reverse complement strand
GTTTCTATGCAATTAGAGCTACGAACAGTGGATGATGTTGATGGTGGCAAGGTGAGAGTAGTGAAATTTCCTGGTGGGAATTTTGGCAAATCACCAGCGCCAGGTTTGTTAGTTAGAGTTGTTAAGCCCAGCTTTGATGTCATTGCTGAGGTCTTTCAGGAGGAGATCAAACTTGGTTATGAAGAAATGACGAGTGTGGTTATCGGGGATGGAATCATGACCCTGAACTCTAAGCCTGTGATTATTGAACTAGGACGCCCGTAATAGGTGAAGGAGCTTTACTTATATTCTTGGCTAGCAGTTTTCTCTGGCGTGCTGCTCACTAGCTCATCTCGTGCTCAGGAGGTGTCTCCCCAGGTGGGTGAGGACTTGAAACCTAGTCATGTAGTTGAGACTTCAACTAATAAGATTCAGAAAATTGTCGTCCGAGGGAAGAGAACTAAGTGGCGTATGGCAATCGCGTCGATTGCTAATACCATGGTAAAGGAGTTACACGAGTTGTTAGACGAAGAGGAATCTTACGCAGGAGAGCGTGATATTTATATTGAAATGTTGGATGATAAGGGGAAGCAATCACGCATCCAAGTGAGGCCAAGAGTGACACGTTTTGAAGACTCAGATCTAACCATTAAGCTTTTCGTTAACGCTAACACTAGACTTGATCGTGAAACTTTAGCCCACGGTATTATCGATGTGCTACTCTATCGTAGAGGATTGGAAGGTGTTAAGACGCTCGATGAGTCACAGCAGATTCAAGTTCCGATATGGTTGAGTTATGGAATTATCGAAACGATGGCGTGGAAGAAGGATGGTTCAAAAAGAAGGGTGTATGAGCATCTTTTATCTAATCCAGAATTGTTTCCTTTAGACAAAGTGTTGTCCTCAACTGGTGGGGATGTCCGAGAGTTTGACGAGACTAATAAGACCTTCTTTAGAGCCGCATCTTGTGCGCTTGTGATGTCTTTGTTGAGACAAGATGGAGGGAGAGATTCTATGCGCGCATTTCTTTCAGAAACTGTGTTGTTTGATGGTGAAATGGATATTATTTTACGTAAGCACTTCCCGCCGTTGAGTATAGGGGCAAATGCGATGCAAAAAGTTTGGAGTCTTCAAGTCGCTGAAATGGCTGCTCCCAAGTTAGCTGAAAATCTAAGTATTTCTGAGTCTGATCAACGATTAACAGAAATGCTGGTGCTCAATGTTCCCGATGAGCTTGGCGATGCTAAGTTAGTTCCCTTCGAGAACTTTAAAGTTTTAGATGGAATGAAAGTTGCTGAAAAAATTCAAGCGACTGAGGCGATGCGGCAGGGCGTGATTAAGCTATCAAATAGCTGTCACCCAATGTACCGTCCTCTCTTGTTAGAATATGCAATATTGGCTTCGGAGATGTGCCAAGGGGAGCTTAAGAACCTTAACGAGCGCCTACCTTTGTTAACAGAAGAGAGGATGAGGATGGTGATTGCGGATGAAAGATGTCGTGACTATCTCGACTGGTACCAGATTACAAGAGCCTATGAGGTGACTGGTGATTTCTCTGGTTACATGAAGCTCAAGGAGCGCTTGACTATAGAGCGCGAGCAGCGGAAAGATGAAGTTATTGATCCCTACTTGGATCGAGTGCAAGCATTGATGGAGCGACAAGAAGAGTAGCAGTCCTCTCAAAATGAGCTGTTTACTCTAAAAAGGCCGGAGCGCTGTTAGGTTCGGGATAGAGAAATTCTTTACCCTCATAATTACGCAGCACCACTTGGTTGTCTGTGTGTTGAACCACATAGTTAGGGTTCAATGGGATTTTCCCACCACCACCGGGGCCATCAATGACGAATTGCGGAATGGCGTAGCCGGTTGTGTGGCCACGTAGGCCTTCTATGATTTCTAAACCTTTTTTCACGCTAGTACGGAGATGGGATGACCCTTCGATGAGGTCGCACTGGTAGAGGTAGTACGGTTTTACGCGGCACATTAGTAACTTGTGGACTAAGGCTTTCTGCGTCGCAATATCGTCATTCACCCCTTTGAGTAGTACGGATTGGTTTCCTAGAGGAATGCCTGCTTCAGCAAGTCGGATCAGGCCTTCTTGAACCTCACTTGTAAGTTCTTTCGGGTGATTAGCGTGTATTGAGATGAATAGCGGGTGGTGCTTTTTAAGCATGTCGCAGAGCTCTTGAGTAATGCGCTGGGGGAGGAAAATAGGGATGCGTGAGCCGATTCGGACGAATTGGATGTGCGGAATTTGACGCAGTCGAGTGAGAATCTTGTCGAGCTTGGCAGTGGTAAAGAGCAGGGGATCACCACCGGAGAGTAGCACGTCACGAACTGTCGGCGTGTTCTCCAAGTATTCGTAGGCAGCTTCGTATTGTGTATCGAGTTGTTGCTCACCGACGCCAGAGACTACACGAGAGCGTGTGCAATAGCGGCAGTATGAGGCACAGCGATCAGTCACAAGAAAGAGAACGCGATCTGGGTAGCGATGGACTAGGCCAGGCACAGGCATGTGTGAGTCTTCGCCGCAGGGATCAGAAAGCTCGGTAGGGTCATCCCAAGTCTCTTCAATTCTAGGAATGACTTGTCTGCGAATAGGGCAATTAGGATCGTCCTTGTCCACCAAGTTCATGAAATGGGGGGTGATAGACATCGCGAGTTTGTTGCCAGAGAGTAAGATGCCTGAGCGCTCTTCGCGGGTAAGGTTGATTCTTTCTTCAACTGCTTCGAGCGAGTTGATACGATTGCGGAGTTGCCATTTGTGGTCGCTCCAGCGTTCCAGCGCTTCAGCAGGCCAATAGCCTGGTGCGTGGGATTTCATCTGCATCGATTGGTCGTATTCCTCGTTGGTCATGTGCTCGGCTAGCATACTTGTAATTGTTAAGATGTCAAAAGGGAGAATGTATTCCGAGAGAATAAATTTAAGTTGAACTAACTACCTTTTTGTGTGGAATTTCTGGTGAGATAAGTAGAGATTTCTGGAGCAATGTTTTCCGACGCCTTCAGAGATTTGACCAAGCCCAATGTACTTAACATTATTGAGGCGATCAAAAAGTCGCAGGGGATGACGGTCACAGCACTCTCTAAAGCTGTAGATCTCAGCTATATGGGGGCAAAACAACAATGTGATAAGTTAGAAGCATTGGGATATTTGAAGACTTGGCGAGTTCCACGTAAGGCCGCAGGTAGACCTGAAAAGCTCTATGTTTTGACTGAAAAATGCAGCACACTCTTTCCGCAAGCTGGAGTTGAACTCTCGCTCAATGTGATGGAAGGCGTGAAGCGGTTTTTTGGCGATTCTGCTCCGGAGAAAATCTTATTCCACCATTACGAGCAACAACGCAGCAAATGGGCTGGCCACGTGAGTCGCGGTAAATCAATGGTGGAGAAGGCCACTCGGCTGGTAGAGCTACGTGAAAAATCAGGAGTTTTTTGCCAATGCCATTACACCCGTGACGGTGGATTTCGGATCGAGGAATATCACCACCCAATGCAGGAAATTTTCGCAACATTTCCATCGGCGATCAATCAAGAGGTGCGGATGATGGAACAGCTACTAGGGACGAAGGTTGTGCGTAAAATAGTTCCTCAGGAAAAAGGTGGAGAACTTGTGGTTTATAAAATCGGGGTGTTAGGGTAGATCGATTTTTACCGCGAAAGACGCGCAAGTAACGAAAGCGCAGGAATTACTAATTGTTCATGGTTAATTCTTAATTGGAGCGAAGCTCCTACAGTCCTAGTTGAGAGCTGATCAGGTGGAGGAGTTTTTTCGGCTTGGAGAGGGAGTAGCGTTGGTGGAAGACTTGGAAGTTGTCTTTACGCATTTTTTTGAGGATGCCGTGGTAGATTTTGCGCATGCCTTCGGCGGCGCGGAGGGCTCGTTTGTCGCACTCTGGTAGATTGTCTACTGCTTCTTGGTAGTAGGTTTCGGCGCGGTCGGCTAGGTAATTCATGATGGCCACGAATCGGTGGTCGTGGACTTTACCGATGAGGTCGCGCTCGTACTTCTTTGATTGTTCGTTGGTGCAGCCAAAGATCTCTATCGAGATGAGTCCGACGCAGCTGGCTACTTTGTAGGTGTAGTCTTTGAGTTCATCCCAGTTGTCAAAGCGACGGTGTGGGTGGAGGTCGGACTCGCACCCTTCTATCAGGTCCAGGAAAAGTTGCTTGTCGATCTGGTAGCGATCTTGCAGTTGGAGGGTCTCGGTCTGTAGCTGATTTTCAGCTTTGCCACCTTGTTTGAAGCATTGAATCCAGGAGTCGAGCCCTGCGCGTTTTTCGACCA
>CAXMPP010000111.1:0-7281 GCA_964195395.1 uncultured Thermodesulfobacteriota bacterium | reverse complement strand
TTACATTTATGGCCATACCCCAAAGTACAATTGCGCTTGTTTACGATTACGATCAAACGCTCAGCCCGAGCTTCATGCAGGATGATGTGATTTTCCCAGAGTTCGGAATCAACCCAGCTTCCTTTTGGGACAAGTGTAATGCGCTAGTTACCGAGCACAAGTGGGATGGGGAGCTAGCCTACCTGAAGTGTTTGTTAGATTACTTGGCAATGGATGGGGTTTCTAATGCGCGCCTTACCGAGTTGGGGCAGAATCTATCGTTCTTTCCAGGTCTCCCTGAAATGTTGAATGAGATAGAGGGAGCATGTCTCACCGAGGCGCATCAATCCGCGGGAATAAAAATCGAGCATTACATTGTTTCCTCTGGTTTGAAGGCTCTGATGGATGGTTGTAAAATTGCGAAGCATTTCAAGCAGATTTACGGCTGTGAGTATGGTGAAGATGAAAGTGGTGTGATTAGTTTCCCGAAGCGCGCGATTTCACATACGACGAAGACTCAGTACTTATTTAGAATTAATAAAGGCCTGTTGAATCACGACCAAGATGTCAATGATCACATGCCGAAAAATCTACGACCCATTCCATTTTCGAACATGATATATTTAGGCGATGGCCCTACCGATGTGCCTTGTTTTACAGTGATGAAGCGCAATGGCGGGAATGCGATCGCGGTGTATAATCCGAAGGATAAAAGCCGTAGAAGCTTCAAGAAATGCTATCAACTCAGCACCAGATCTGACCGCGTGCGGAACATCGCGCCAGCTGATTATCGCCCTGGTAGTCATTTGCGATTGATTTTAGAGCAAATGGTGACTGATATTGCGGATCGGATTCTCCTGAACCGTCAGGAGGAGACCGACAGCGGCACAGTCGCTGCACCATCATTTTAGAGGAATAAGGAATATGAGCGATAAGAAGAATTTCCACTTCGTGGGAGTATGCGGGACAGCAATGGGGTCGGTAGCTGCGGCGATGAAAAATCGTGGCTACAAAATTACAGGTTCAGATGAAAATGTGTATCCACCGATGTCTACCTTTCTGGAGTCACAAGGGGTTGAGATAACGGCTGGTTTTGCTGCCGAGCATATCCCTGAGGACACCGATGTCATCGTCATTGGTAATGCGGTGAGCCGTGGTAACGAGGAGGCTGAAGCTGCGCTTGATCGGAAGTTGCTCTACGTTTCCCTGCCTGAGGTGCTGAAAGAGCACTTTCTGCGAGGTAAGAGGAATCTAGTGGTTTCCGGCACCCATGGCAAGACGACGACATCATCTATTCTTACATGGTTACTAGAGTTCGCGGGGGTGAACCCGAGCCACATGATTGGTGGGATTCCGACGAATCTGGGCCAAGGCGCACGTTTCACGGAGTCTGATTTTGTTGTGTTGGAGGGAGATGAATACGATACCGCTTTCTTTGATAAGCGATCCAAATTTCTACATTATCTGCCCGAGGTAGTAGTGGTGAATAATATCGAGTTTGATCACGCGGACATCTATGACTCCTTGGATGAGATTAAGCTAACATTCCGCCGATTACTCAACATCGTACCACGCTCAGGTGTGGCGTTCATCAATGGTGATGATGCGAATTGCCTAGAAGTCGCTGAGGGCGCTCCCGCGCCTATCCAGTCAGTGGGTTTTTCTGAGAGCTGTGATGTCCGAATCGAGAACGTGGAATATGCAGGTGAGTTGAGCCATTTTTGTATGAATAGTGAGCACTACTGTATTCCAATGTCAGGCGAATTCAATGTGCGCAATGCTGCTATGGCGGTATGCTCCGCGCTTTTTGTCGGAGTCTCTGCTGATGCAATTCGTGAGGGTTTGATGAGCTTCCAAGGAATTGCTCGACGCCAACAGCTGCGCGGCGAAAAGAATGGCGTCAAGGTCGTTGATGACTTTGCTCACCATCCTACAGCTATTGATCAGGCGATTGATGCGCTACGGCAGAAGTATGCACCGAATGATCTCTGGGTGATTTTTGAACCTCGTTCTAACACTACGCGACGTAATATTTTCCAGAATGAATTAGCGAGCGCTCTATCAAATGCGGACAAGGCTGTGGTTGCCGGCGTTCCTGATCCAGACAAGGTTGCTGAAAATGACCGATTGTCTCCGAAGAAATTGATCGCAGATGTGAGCGCGACAGGCACTCCAGCTTGGTACTTTGAATCGGTAGACGAGATTGTTGCTCACGTTGCGAGTGAGGCTAAGTCTGGCGATGTTGTTGCTGTTTTAAGCAATGGGGGATTCGGCGGGATTCACGATAAAATCTTGGCAGCTATCAAGTAGTACTTCTATGGACGGGGAGATTGAAAAATTTATCATGTATCTTGCAGTGGAGCGAGGTCTCTCCACGTCCTATCAGTCATCAGTTAGGCAGAGCTTGGATGCTTTGCGTCAGTGGGCAGCCGACGGGGATCATTCGCTGCAGGATATCGGCACTGAGGAGTTGGCTAGCTTCGTCGCAAAGCGCAAAGATGAGTCATTAGGAAATTCCTCACTGAGGATCCTAGTGGTTCACCTAAAGGTATTTTTCCGCTACCTTACTAGCAAGGGTCATGTCATTGCGGATGTGGCTGAGCCTTTGATTGCGCCAAAAGTAGAAGGCTACCTACCGGATACTGTTTCAGTTGAGCTGCTTACATCATTGTTAGAGTCGATCGATACAATGAAGCGGCTGGGTAAGCGAGACCGTGCTTTACTAGAATTATTTTATGCATCAGGGCTTCGCTTGTCAGAGATTTGTCAGCTGAGGCTGGAGCATTACGATAGCGAAGAGGCTGTGGTGCGAGTCACGGGTAAGGGGAATAAAACGCGCCTTGTGCCAGTGGGGGATGCCGCCCGGAATGCTATAGAGATGTACCTGCGTGCCGAGCGTGGGGATCTGGTTACTTCAAAAACGAGCTCACACGTATTTATCTCCGTTAGGGGAGGGGCTTTAAGTACGGATAGAGTAAGGTCTATCGTGAAACAACGGGCTAGTAACGCTGGGATAGAAACGAAAATGTACCCGCACTTGTTCCGCCATTGCTTTGCCACGCATCTTCTGGAGAATGGTGCTGATTTACGAGTGATTCAGGAAATGCTAGGCCATGCAGATATCTCCACGACCCAAATCTATACCCATGTAGATCAGAAACGCCTGAAGGGGCTGCATCAGCAGTTTCACCCGAGAGGGTAAATCAGGTCAACGAAAGGACATTTCTCAACTTTTGTCGCATAGCTTCTGGAATGCTAGGTGAGAAATGGAAGCCTTTGTCTCTATACCTCTTAACGACGGCGTTAGAGATGTTAGCTTCTCTTAGTAAACCTGTAATCGTACGTGTTGTTGCTGATGAAAGGTTGCCAGATTTCCAAACACAGTTGCCACCTTTGATTCGTAAATGAACCAAAGGTGTGCCTTTCGTCGAGATTCTCTCGCCAAGTCGATAAATGGGCTGAGAAGCCCATAATAGTGAGAGAAATTTTGACATGCTAGGTAAGCTCTTTAGGGAGCATTGCTACGAGCTTTTTGATGTCATCTGCTTGATGGCGATTTGCGATGAGGATGGAGTCACCAGTTTGTACGACGATGAGATCGCTGACGCCCAGCATAGCAACCTGAGTTTGTTTCGACTCAGTGAAAATGATGTTGTTATGGCTTTCAACCACTTTGAGAGGGCTGTTGGATTTATTGTCGCCTTCCGCGTCATCGAGGTATTTGGCAACGGAAACCCAGGAGCCAACATCATCCCAGTCGAAGCTAGCTTCGATATTGAGCACGTGAGCCGCTTTCTCCATCAGCGCGTAGTCGATTGAGATTGGGGTGAGCTTTGAGAACTTGTCCGCAACCGTGGCTTTGATGTCGTCGGATGTCATGAGTTGGCTAATAAATCCTGCTAGCTCTGGCGCATGGAGTTCGAGTTCGTGCACAACTGTCGGAATCGACCAGATGAACATCCCTGCATTCCATGCGAAGTTTCCTTGTTTGATGAATTTCTCAGCAAGCTCTGGCGCTGGCTTTTCCCTGAAGCAAGTAACGTCATGTGGGATGTTTTTGATTCCAACAGGGGCGAGAGCGCTTGGGGCACCCCGTTCAACATAGCCGTAGGATGGGCAAGCCCAAGTGGGTTTGATGCCGATTGTGAGGAGTGATTCGGTTTGCTGAGCGGTGGTGATGGCGTCAGTGAGGACATCGTGAAAGTTCGCGACATCATCGATCAATTGGTCGGCTGGGAGCACAATCATTGTCGCCTCTGGGTCGCGTGCTGCGATAAGTCCAACACCTAAGGCTACAGCCGGAGCTGTGTCGCGCTTGGCGGGCTCCGCAAAAATGTTTTCTTTGGGAAGTTCACTGGCTACCTCCCTAACCGCATCAATTTGTAGTTCGTTGGTTAGGATTAGAATATTCTCTTTAGGGATCAAACCCTCAAGTCTAGTAATAGTCTGATTAAGTAAAGTGGTGTCACCTAAAAGGTTTAGTAATTGCTTAGGTTTGGCGTCGCGTGAGAGCGGCCAGAATCTGGTGCCGCTGCCGCCAGCGAGGATTAGTGCGTATGTTTCAGCCATGGATTGAACCTGCAATGCATCGCGTGACTATAAAATAAGAAAAGTAGAAGATTTGAGCTTTTTTTTGGAGGTGATAGAGATTACTTTGAATTCATGGATTACGGACAAAGTGAAAGTTCAAAGAAATGGGTTGATAAATCATCTGCTGCGGCGCCTGCATTATTTGGTGCAGCTGCAGGTATTTTCTTGGGTGATATGATGCACCGAGGTGCGCGTCGGCCAGTGGCAGTGTCTCTCTTTTGTCTTGGTATGGCTGCAATTGCGCCATGTGTAGCTGATGTGGTGAAGAAAAAAGTGGCGGGACCAAGCACACGTCGTGGCAGTCGGCGCACTTTAGCGAACATCCGTGATGGTGCAGCTATTCCTGATGTGGATATCTACAGTGACGAGATTGGAATCTAGGTGATTAAGCACTCATTTGTAAGATGCGCATCGGCTTTGCTGTTGCGCATTTTTTGTATCTACTCTGATCATGGCAATTGCGTCCGATACGCTAAGAGTTTGACCGTGAGAGGGAACGGGTGCATTATGTGAGATATGAAACTGCTCATCTTGTCTTTTTTGTCGGTTGGCTGGTGTGTGTCGATGATTGGCTGTAATTTTGCTGAGTCAGAGGCTCAGATTTCACTACCTACAAGTGGTGTGAACCCACTAGACCCAGTTAGTTTTAGTCGAGCCCGTACTACAGAGGCTATAGAGACTGCTGATGGAGCTTACCGTGTAGGTGATTATGTCGAGGTCGCTCAACCCAAGACTCCAATGTACTCTCAATACCCAAGCGGTAGAACCAGACCACAAAAACATTTAAGTCAGGGAGTAGTTTTGAATGTGCTCGGGTTGAATGGTAGCTATATGCATGTTCAGAATGAGAAGGGGGATGAAGGCTATGTGTCCATAATGACAGTAGTGCCGCAAGGACTCCTAGCTGCGGATTTGCCAATCTCCGAGAGTGATGTGGCAGCGAGTGATGAGTAGTCACCATAAATTTAGCTAGTGGAGCGGGAGTAAATCCGTAAACTGCTGGTGTGAAGTATTCTACACGAAATCCTTATCCTAGTTGTGAGTATCGGTTGAATCCTATTTTTTGGGCATTGCCCTTGATGCTGGTCACTATGATTTTCATGATTGTGATGCACCTTTCTCAGCTGGATTTTGTGTCGCTTCAGCTTATTTATTCAGTTCCATTACTGGGCAGTTGCTTGGGGGCCGTTTTGTTAGCAATGAGGATGCACATTTCGTAAGACTAAGATGAATACGATCACGCATGCACTTTTGCCAGTTCTGGGAGTTTATCTCTACAGGAAGCTTAAGTCTCATGAGGCTCTTTCTTTGAAAACCTACATGATGATTGCCCTAGCTGGAGCTACACCTGATTTGCTTAATCCGCATTTCACCCTAGAGGCACGGTTGTCTAGTTGGTCGCACAGTGTGTTTGGCTTGCTTGGGTTTAGCCTTGTTGTGCTGATTCTTTCTAAATGGAAGTCCACCAAACTCGATTTCAACTGTGGGTGGATACTTATCTCAGCCTATGTTTTGCACCTTTTCTGCGATGCCATAGCTGGGGGGATTGCATTTTTCTACCCTGCGAATTCTTTAGTGATTGGTGACTATTATGTGTCAGCTGTTTGGTGGATTCCTATGGATGTTGCTTTTTTTCTATGGGTTTATTTCATCTGGCGCTACCCGCGACTGAGAGTTGGCGCTAGAAAGCGAGCTTAGGGCTTAAAAAATAGCTAAATTCTGATGGTTTTCCGTCACTCTAGCCGTATAAACGTCATTGGCGCTGCAAGCTAACGCGCCTATGATTATGGTAGATTTTTCAATATTTGGAAGTAACCTCTGCGGAGGAAGTGGTATCGAGGAACTCATGGATGATCTCGGTAATGCCCTCAACAATGGTGGGCCTGATATAAAAATGCTCGGAGGCGGTCAGCCTGGCAGCATTCCTGAGATGAACGCGATTTGGCGTCGTCGTCTGGAGGAGATCATGGCGACACCAAGCGCTATGGAGGCTATGGTTGGCAACTACGACCCACCTAAAGGAAATCCTAAATTCATCTCAGCATTAGCCCAACTTTTCACCGAGCATTTGGGCTGGAATGTGACTGAGAAAAATATTGCCATTACCGCTGGTGGCCAGACTGCTTTTTTCTTTCTCTTTAATGCCTTAGCTGGGCGGACACGCGACGGACGTCGTAAAAAAATACTTTTGCCACTAGTGCCGGAATACATTGGATATTCAAACCAGTCGGTAGGGGTAGACTTCTTTACAGCGGTGAAACCAAAGATTGAACTTATTGGCGATCATCAATTTAAGTACCGAGTCGATTTTGAAAACCTTAAAATCGATGATGAGATCGCCGCAATTTGTGTTTCTAGACCGACTAATCCAACCGGCAATGTGCTCACAGATAATGAGATGGCAAAGCTCTCCGCCTTAGCCGAAGAAAATGGGATACCTCTGATTATCGATAATGCCTACGGAGCTCCATTCCCGAATATCTTTTTTGCCGATGCCAATCCTTTGTGGAACGAAAATACGATTCTCACCATGAGTCTTTCTAAAATCGGTCTACCAGGAACGCGCACAGGTATTGTGGTTGCTCCTGAGGAAATAGCCTCAGCTGTGGTCTCAATGAGTGCTATCGTAGGCTTGGCTAACAGTAATGTTGGGCAAGCAATCATGGAACCGCTCGTTCGAAGTGGTGAGGTGTTGCAGCTCAGCAACGATAT
>CAXMPP010000110.1:0-7351 GCA_964195395.1 uncultured Thermodesulfobacteriota bacterium | reverse complement strand
TGCGGAGGAGCAAAGCGGAATTGGTACAGCCAGCGTACTATGCTGTTGGGCGATGCTGCGGGCTGGGTTTCTCCACTCACAGCAGGTGGCATTCATTCCTCTCTACAAGTGGGAGAGGCGGCTGGGGAGGCTATTGCAGATACTTTGGCTGGAAGAATTAGCCATCCTGCAGCATTGCTAGAATGGAGGCGTCCTGAGTGGCGAACGAAACAGGCAATGCGCTGGGCGATGGATCACATCGCACTACCAAACAGTTTGCTGAACCTATCGTTAGGTAACCCACTTTTTGCGAAGCTCAGTCAGATCATCTTTTTCCACCACAGGGGGCTTAAAGATCCAGAGGCTTGGAAAGCTATCGCTTCTTCAGGGCAAGTCGGATCACCGACTGTGGGTCAGCAGAGCCTGGCAGAGTGGTTTCTTTCCCCTTGAGGTCACGGTAGGTAATGGTTTTTATTTCCATGCCATAGGCGTCGGCATCTGAGCCATAAATGATAGTGCCCGCCGGGGCGAATTTGCCATCCTTAGTCTTGAGGTACACTTGGTTTTTGTCATCGATGTCGATGCCAATGCTAGAGCTCTCCATGACTGTAGACTTAGGAAGTTCTTTCTTAGTAATGATCTTCTTTGGCTTGGGGAGATCCTTTTTATGGTTTTCATTTCGAGCAATTGTAGCGGCAGGTGTCTGGGCTCGATTGCCTGCCATGATGCTGAGGGTGGTTCCGAGGAGGATCGTGTCGCTACTCAAACTGTTACGCTTTTTGATGCTAGCCACAGTAGTTCGATGCTTCCTAGCGAGTGAGGACAAGGTGTCTCCCTTGACTACGACATGAGTGATAGATCCATCATTGATAATCTTACCCGATTCTTGGGATTCGTTGAATTTCCAGAAGGCAAAGCCACCAGCCAAAAGTAGTAGAAGTAAGAGAAAGAATTTCATGGGTCGAATGTTGTACTGAGTTGTAGCCTGTCAGATGGATGCGAGTCGAGGCAGAACTACGGAAGTCTTAACCACCCAGCCGGATTTACTGATGAAGTGATGGTGAATCTTCCGTCTTTATTTGCGAGGGGGAAGCGCTCTGTAGCACCACCGTAAATGTTTTGTTGAGCCACCATGATGTAGTTGTCGTGGACCTCTGAGATCACAGCAACGTGACCGTATGGCTCGTTATTCCAGACAAGTAAGTCGTCGACCATAGGGGCAATGTTACCTCCATTTTTAAACTGTAGCATTCCTCTGCCCTGATTGAGTGAACCGTGTGATAGGTCTGATTGATAGAAGTCTTTAGCGTGCCCCCAAACATTGGGCATGTGGTGGTCGTGGGCGTCGTGGTAGTAGCGTTTGATGAATTCTACACATTGCCATTTTCTTCCATAGTAGTAGCCATCATCCGCAGTGTGTTTGCCACTGCTTTTAAAAACTTGCAGGCCATTGGAATAGATCGGGACGCCATTGTGGGTGTGGACCACTTCTCCGTGCCCTGGCCAATCTAAGATTCCTGCGGGAGGAGTGGTACGTTTACGTTGAATGATAGCAATCGAAACGCCAATACCAGCTAAAGCGATGAACCCAATGAAAGTACGGCGAGATGGCATATTAGTCTAAATTATCGAATCTATCATGCGGTCTAAGCACGAGAGCATAGCCAGTCATCGCAAATGGATGACTGGCTGCCAAGTTCACCTCTGACGGTGTAAGTAGTTAGTTCAGCTACGTGCAAGTCGGACAGGAATTGAGCTGTTGGAAGAAGTCGTTGCCTTTGTCATCGACGAGGATGAAGGCTGGGAAGTCTTCGACGCGGATTTTCCAGACTGCTTCCATTCCAAGTTCAGGGAAATCGACGACTTCGACCTTCTTGATGTGGTCTTTCGCTAAGATTGCAGCAGGGCCGCCGATGGATCCAAGGTAGAATCCGCCAAATTTCTCGCACGAGTCGGTGACTTGTTGGGAGCGGTTTCCTTTCGCTAGCATCACCATGGAAGCGCCTTTTTCTTGGAAGATTGGAACGTAAGCGTCCATGCGACCAGCTGTTGTCGGGCCAAATGAGCCAGAAGCTAGGCCTTCTGGGGTTTTCGCTGGGCCAGCGTAGTAGATCGGGTAGTCCTTGACGTAGTCAGGTAGCTCTAGGCCGTTATCGATCATTTCCTTGAGTTTAGCGTGAGCGATGTCGCGGGCAACGATGATGTGACCGCTGAGCGAGAGGGCGGTAGTGACTGGGTATTTGGAAAGTGTTTCGAGTGTTTTCTCCATACCTTGGTCGAGGTCGATCTCGACACCTTTAAATTTCCAGTCCTTGAATTTATCTGGGATGTACTGGCCAGGATTTGTTTCGAGCTTCTCGAGGAAGATTCCGTCCTTGGTGATCTTAGCTTTTGCCTGGCGATCAGCTGAGCAAGAAACTCCGATGCCGACTGGGCAGGATGCTCCGTGGCGAGGTAAACGAATGACGCGAACATCGAGGGCGAAGTGCTTGCCGCCGAATTGAGCTCCGATACCAATACCGGCTGAGAGTTCAAGAAGTTCTTTTTCTAACTCCAGGTCGCGAAATTCCTGGCCGTGTTCATTGCCTACGGTCGGGAGTGCGTCGTAATAGCGAGTGGACGCCATTTTGACTGTCTTGAGGTTCATTTCAGCGGAGGTGCCACCAATGACGATAGCAACGTGGTATGGAGGGCAAGCGGAGGTGCCGAGTGTCGCCATTTTAGCCAAACAGTAGGACTTGAGGGTCTTTGGGTTGAGTAGCGCTTTGGTCTCTTGGAAGAGGAAGGTTTTGTTCGCCGAGCCACCGCCTTTGGTGATGAAGAGGAACTCGTAGGAGTCGCCCTGAGTGGCGTAGAGGTCGATCTGCGCGGGTAGGTTAGTCTTGGAGTTTGTCTCCTCGTACATGGTGAGTGGGACAGTCTGCGAGTACCGTAGGTTTTCCTCAGTGTAGGTCTTGTAAATGCCGTGAGAAAGCGCTTCTTCGTCGTTGGCACCAGTGTAGACATCTTCGCCTTTTTTACCCATGACGATAGCAGTGCCGGTGTCTTGGCAGTTAGGGAGGATTCCATTCACCGCGACTTCCGCATTGCGCAGAAGCGTGAGCGCTACCATGCGGTCGTTCTCGGTGGACTCTGGGTCGTCGAGGATTGCTGCTACCTGCTTGAGGTGCGATGGGCGAAGTTTGAAGGAGATTGCTTTGATCGCTTCGTTAGCTAGAAGTGTTAGAGCTTCTGGTGCAACGGTGAGTATCTCGCGCTCGCCGAGTTTGGCGACGGAAATGCCTTCTGTGGAAATGAGCTCGTATTCGGTCTGGTCTGGACCGAGCGGGAATGGCTTTTGAAAGTGAAATGGTTTATCGGACATCGGTGTGTAAAAATGTTGTTGGGAGTATTAAGTTTGAAGTGGGCAGGGTTTTCAATGCTTAAAGGCCGCAAGGGGAGAATACTCTTAACTGTGAGTGGGGAGCGTCAGTTTATAGCCATCGAGTTCAATGACATCTTCGGCAAATTGGATGCCAGCTTGGGATTTTAGACTCCATGCTTTGTCGATTCCTGCCGATTCTAGTGCTTCAGCTTGGTCGTCATAATCGGAAACTGCAAATCGTACAGCCCCCAGATGCTGGCTGAGTTTCGTAACCGCGATATTGGTTTCGTGGTCATGCATCGCCAACAGGAGCATTCTCACATTCCCTAGTGACAGGCGATGCCAGAATTCTTCATTCGTCGCGTCAGCTAGAATTACTTTGCGGTCGTTCTCAATGTGCCCAGAGGCAACAGACGAGTCAGTATCGACGCCCACTATAACATCGCCAAACTCCTTAACGAGTGTGTCGTAGGCTCCACAGCCAATGCTCGCCATGCCGATGATGACGATCTGAGTACCCGCTGGTACGACAGCGGAATCCTCCTCTAGAATGCTGTCAGATTGGTAGTCGTCAAACTTTGCTTTATATCGACTATAGATAGAGCGAGCGTGGTTGTTGAGTGGCGATGCCGCTATGAATGTGAAGGTGAGAGCTAGGGCTATAACCACGACCCAGTCTCCGCTGAGCCATTGGTTGGCTAAGGCCACTGAGGCGACGATCAAGCCAAACTCACTGAAGTTTGCTAAATTGAACGAACTCAGCACTGCGGTACGGGAGCGAAGTCTGAACTTGGTAAATAGCCAGAAGAATAAGGCGGTCTTGAGTATGACGGCGACCGCGAGCACGATTGCTGTTAGAACTGTAGCGGTAGTGATCGAGCCAGACATGCCGATGCTCAAGAAGAATCCGACAAGTAGGAGTTCCTTGAAGCCCAATAGCTTTTTAGCCATCGAGTTGGCAGAGGGGTGTGCCGCAAGCATTGCTCCAAAAACCAGCGCTCCAAGGTCTCCTTTCACGCTGACTAATTCAAAGAGGAAAGCACCGCCAAAGGCTATGCCTAGACCGAGTAAAGCCATCAGCTCGCCATGGCCGACATCGCTCATTACTCGGAGCAGGAAACGACGCAGTGGGATAAGCAAAATCAAAGCCAGCGCCCACGGTGACGGCGCTTTACCAGTCGAGAGAGCAAGAAACAGGATGGCGAAGATATCCTGCATGATGAGTACACCAATAGCGATCTGACCATGGCGGGAGCACATTTCCCCTTTTTCTTCCAAGGTCTTGATTGCAAAGACTGTGCTGGAAAAACTCAGAGCAAAGGCGATCAGAATGGCTGTGGTAAAGCCGACGTCGGCTAGAAGAGCAACACCGGTGAAGCTCATGCAGAAAATTGCGAGGCCAAACAGAGCCACCGTGACAAGCATGTGCAGTGAGGTTCCCGCCCAAATCACGGGTTTCAGCAAGGAGCGGACATCGAGTTTGAGTCCGATGGTGAACAACAGGAGTGTCACCCCCATGTTGCCGGTGCTTGCTAGGTTCACGCTATTGCCATCGACGAATAGATTTAGCAAGAAGCCGCCAGCTAGGTAGCCAATCATCGGTGGGAGACCGAAGCGGGTGGCTACTAGACCAAAAATGAGGGCGGGGCCGATCCATGCTAAATCATTCATGATGAAAAACGATTTTTAGGGGGAGGGATTAGCGAATTTTAGCTTTGGCCATTTCGTCGATGAGGACGTCTCTGAGTTCTTGCTCATCGAGTTCTCCGGTTTTGCGCCAAACAACTTTTCCTCCTGGAGCTATGAGCAGAGTGTGGGGGATAGGGCCTTGCCATTTTGGGTCGATAGCATTGGCGAGAGCTTCGAGGTCACCAGCACGGTAATGGAAGTTGTTGGTCTTGCGTCCTTCTTTTTCCACGGATTTCTTGGTCCATCTGGCCAATGGTAGGTGCTGTTCCTTGATGAAGCTTGAAACTGAATCCGCATCTTTCTTAGGATCAATCGAGATAGTGATGAGCTCAAGCGGGCGCAGGGAATGGCGTTGGTAAGTTTCTACAAGCATCGGGAACTCAGCGACACAGGGACCACAGCTGGTCGACCAGAGATTGATGAGGCGCATTTTTCCAGTGTCGTTTTTAGCGAGCTTCGTGGCGAGTTCTACATCGATAGCTTCAACGGAGACTGGGAGGGCGTTCCATTGTTTATTATATTGATCGACGAGTTCAGACTTTCCCTTCCACTTAGTGGAGCAACCGAAGACGCGGGTTTTAGCTTCTGGCACAGGCTTTCCAGCGAGAAGTGCGTCCATCGTATTGAGGACGGTTTTCTTCTTCGCTGGACCAGGATCGCGCTTGGCGTCGTCGAAATGTCCTTGGTAAACGAGTTTTCTCTCAGGGCCGAAAATGAAGACGTGGGGTGTGGCGACAGCTCCGTAGGCGATTGAGGCCGTCTGATTTTTGCCGTCGTAGAGGTACGGGTGGGATAGCTTGTATTCTTTTGCCACAGCTTTCATGGATTCGAAATCGTCGTTGTACTTCGAGTAGGCGTTTTCCCAGATCTGGACGCCGGCCATCGATGCGCTGGAGATGGCCACCACCTCGACACCTTTATCCGCGTAGTCTTTTGCGAACTGGTTGATTTTACCCCGTGCGGCTATGGCATCCGGGCAATGATTGCAGGTGAATACTGCGACAAGGTACTTCGCTTCTTTAAAGGAATTGAGTGTGTAGGTTTTGCCATCGGTGGCTGGGAGTGAGAAATCCGGGGCTGATGCGCCGATTTCTAATGTGGTCACATTCTGAGGTGCCGCAGTGGCTGAAAATGTGAGACTAGCTACCGCGATTATCGCGGTGATTGGTTTGGTGATCATAGTGAATTGTTAAGTAAGCTTAATGACTTGAGCCTAAAAGGAGGCTTCGCAGTCATTATCTATAGTAATTACGTAGCTAGAAGGAAGAACTTCAGAAAAAGACCAAAAATGTCTTGATTGACGAGAGGTTCTAGATACACATCGCAATCCCTATGGCAAAGAAGAGCTGGATCGCGCGGAACGAGCGCAAAAAGAAAACTGTAGCTAAGTACGCGAAACTTCGTGAGCAACTTAAGCAAGAGAAAGATTATGTTGGACTAACTATGCTTCCACGTGATGCATCGCCAACACGCGTTGTAAACCGTTGTGAGTACACAGGACGTCGTCACGGTTTCCTACGTCGCTTTAAGCTTTCTCGTATTGCTTTCCGCGAACTTGCATCACACGGGATGATCCCGGGTGTTACCAAGTCCTCTTGGTAGTCTGCACTACAGTGCTATAGACACAAATTTTTTATAAGCGTGAGATGGTGAAATACCCATCTCACGTTTTTATGCTTATTTTTGTCTGCGTTATCACGCATAATTAGAAGATGCCTTTATACGAATACATATCAAAATCTGCCGGTGAAACCGGTAAGAGCTGTCGGATGTGTTCCAAGGGTTTCGAGCTAAGACGACCAGTGGATAGAGCTCCTTTGGAGGTATGCCCACTTTGTAAACATCCGGTGAAGAAGGTGATCAGCCTGATCAATACTCCCACTATCACCAAACCAATGTCCACTATCGATGCGAAGAACGCTGGGTTCACCGTTCTCGAAAAACGTATTGATGGAAACTACGAAAAATTGTAAACGCTTGGAATTCCAACAACTTGGTTGATAGGACATCAACCACTCCCAGCGACTGCCAGATCTACAAAGAACCACCATGGCAGTTGTGATCACTAATGAATACAACCGAAATTGAGCCTTACAGTATGATGCTGCAGAGTAGTCTGCAGCTATTATCCTCCGCCATGTCTGAAATTCCTACAGAGTGGCCATCGGTGACTTACACCGTGTTTTTTGTACTGGGTTGTGTTTTCTTCCTCCTGCTCAATGCGTTTTTCGTGGCATCTGAATTCGGTATCGTCACCCCGATCTAATATTTAAGGCTCCATAAAAAAGTCACTAGAAAGTGTTCTTATAGGATCACCAT
>CAXMPP010000109.1:0-7414 GCA_964195395.1 uncultured Thermodesulfobacteriota bacterium | reverse complement strand
TTAGCCCCGTCGTTGGCAGGATTGATAAAGCTCTCGTCGACACTGGCTACTATAGCGAGAAGGCCGTTACTGAAGCTGAGGGTCGGGAAAGCACACCAACCATTTACGCTGCGATGCAGCGTCACCACCACGGTCGAAGCGTTGAAGATCTTGAGAAACGCGACGATCCACCGGAGCCACCCTCTAACGCAACCACATCCGAAATCATGGGCTGCCGACTTGAGACAAAAGCCGGGAAAGAGCTCTACGGGCTACGCAAGCAAACCGTGGAGCCCGTTTTTGGAATCATCAAAGAAGTCCTTGGATTTCGCCGTTTTTCAATGCGTGGACTCGCGAAGTGTGGTATCGAATGGGACCTAGTGAGCTCCAGCTATAATCTCAAAAAACTCTTTGCGCTGGGGATGAGGTTCACGAACGCCTAAACACCAAAATGGAGAGTGAAACCGTTAAATTTAGCGACAAATAGCACCTCAAATAAACTCAGATCTACCAATAATCATGTTCCAAATAGATTGAGGCGGTAAAACCTCAAAAGGAAGAACTCAAAAAACACTTTGAGTTCATTCGATCTGATAATTGTAATTGAATATCTAAAGCCCGACAGACTGCTAGTTGATACGAGCGTCGAGTAAATGGAAAAGAGCCTTCTTGTGGTGTGAGCCAATGTCCTCTATAGATATAAGCTATGGGACATCATCATCACCATCATGATGCGACATCTAGCCTCAAGCTTGTTTTCTTGCTGAATCTCGTATTTACCATAATTGAGGTGGTAGGTGGATTGTGGACTAACAGTATCGCCATTATGACCGATGCAGTCCACGACTTTGGTGATTGCGTTTCCCTTGGTGTGGCGTGGTATTTGCAGAATTTATCTAACAAGGCTGCGACTAAAAGCTTCACCTACGGGTATAGGCGTTTTTCGATGTTAGGATCTTTGGTTACTGGCGGAGTGTTGATTGCTGGACTTTGCTTTGTCTTGGGCGGTGCTATTCAGCGCTTGGCTGCACCTGAAGCGGTCAATGCACCAGGAATGTTAGGTATGGCTGTTCTTGGAATTGTATTCAACGGTGTGGCTGTGTGGAAGTTGAGTGGTGGCCATAGTATGAATGAGAAGATTGCTAGATGGCATCTTTTCGAAGACGTTTTAGGTTGGATTACCGTGCTGATAGGTGCGGGCATAATGATGATCGTAGACCTTCCTATCATTGATCCATTGCTCTCAATCATGCTTTCATTATTCATTCTTTGGAATGTCATTAGAAATTTAAAGGTGAGCTTTGGTTATTTCTTACAGCAAGTACCAGCGAGTTTTGACCCCGAGGAATTTACGGAGAAACTCCATGGCCTAGAAGGTGTACTGAGTTCTCACCATACGCACTGTTGGACATTAGAGGGAGAGCATCATGTCTTCTCAACTCACCTAGTCATGCAGAGCTCTACCAGCCGTGATGCGATTTATCAGACGAAATTGCGTATCCTTGAACTTCTAGGTGATGAGCAATTCGAGCACATCACTATCGAGGTTGAGCTTGAGGGGGAGAGGTGCTTGTTAGAGCTGTCTGACAATTAGTGAGATAAATGTATCGCACAATACATTTTTTTAGTTATGACTATCGACTAGAATTATGGAGCAAGCGACATCGAGTGAATATGCAGTTTTTGAGAAAGCGTATGAGTATTTCAACAAGGAACTTTTTGATAACGAGTTGCCAGGTGTGTTGATCACACTCCAGCGGAAATCACAGAATGTGGGAATGTACCGCAGGGGAAGTTTCAAGGACCGTGCGGATCATAGCCAAGTGATTGACGAGATTGCCATCAACCCAGATGCTTATGTGAACCTTCCTGACATCGAGGTCTGGCAGGCATTAGTGCACGAGATGTGCCACCAATGGCAATTCCATTTCGGCAAACCATCGCGCAAGAGTTACCACAACAAAGAATGGGCCCATAAGATGGAGGCCGTGGGGCTCATCCCATCAGCCACTGGCAGCCCTGGTGGAAACAAAGTCGGCCAAACGATGTTTGACTACGTCGATGCTGAGGGGGAGTTTCGGCGTTGTTGCCATGAACTGCGTAAGCTAGGTGTTGTCGTCCAACTACAGTCTAGCAATGAGGATGGCTTGGTGAGCAGAACGCTAGAAGATCAGCAGAGACAAACTCAAATGCGTCAGGCTGGAGTGAAAAAGAATCGCTCTAACAGGTGTAAATACAGCTGCCCAAGCTGCAACATGAATGTCTGGGGGAAGCCAGAACTCCACATCGTCTGTGGAAACTGCCAGAAAACTCTCACACGCGTTTAGAGTGGTGTAGATGAAAAATTTCTAACCGCGAGAAAAACGAATGCTGTGAGGCTGCTCGCTCGATGAATCGACTCTACCATAAATCGCACCAAACGAATGGCTTGATATGGAGTACGGTGGCTCGGCACCGCTCTGGAGCTAGCTCGGTTCGGCGAGCGCGGAAGACTACCGTTGCAGATATTCCTATCGCGAAAGAGGCTAAACTTTCGAAAAAATGGTCAGTAGGATGAGACTGTTTTAGCGCAGATTACTCAGATTATACGAATGGGCTTGCTTGGATAGTGAGGCTTAGGAATGGAACGCGGAACCACCTAATTCTTAATTGGCGCTTTGCGCCTCAGCCGTCTTCTTCATCTCCTTGAGCCGGAGTTGACCGCAGGCGGCATCGATGTCGTGGCCTTTTTCTAAGCGCATGGTAGTCATCACGCCAAGGTTTTTGACAGTGTCGCGGAAGAGTTTGCAGTGCGCATCGGATGGGCGTTCCCACTCGAGGCCTTCTACAGTGTTGTAGGGGATGAGATTGACGAAGCCACCTAGCTTGTTGGCTTTCTCAGCGAGGATCTTAGCCTGCTCCAGGTCGTCGTTGATTCCTTTGATCAGGATGTACTCTAACGTGATGCGCTGGTTGTTCTTTGCGCGGAAGTTGTGCAGTGATTCAAAGAGCTCGTCGATATTCCACTTCGAGTTGACTGGCATGATCTTGTTGCGCACCTCGTCGGTCGCACCGTGGAGGGAGATCGCGAGCGAGACTTGGTTCTCACGCTCGGCGAGCTTGTAAAGCATCGGCACCAGACCAGAGGTCGAGACCGTGACCGAGCGTGGCGCCAAATTGAGCGCCCAATGGCCGGTGATGATATCGAGCGCTGGGTTGAGATTCTTGAAATTAGCCAGCGGTTCGCCCATGCCCATGAACACGACATTGGTAATCGTTTTGCCTGAGTGTTCGGCGATTGCTATCAACTGACTGATGATTTCAGCGGTGCTGAGGTTGCGGGTGAGTCCGTCGAGGCCAGAGGCGCAGAACTTGCAACCGTAGGCGCAGCCGACTTGCGAGGAGACACAGACAGTCATGCGGTCAGAGCGATCGCCATTTGCAGCCTGGGTGGCTGGAATGAGCACAGACTCAATGTAGCGTCCGTCGTGGAGCTGAAAGAGGTACTTGCGCGTGGTGTCCTCGGAGCCCTGGACCTTGATGATCTTTGGCAGCTCGGCAGTGAAATGCTCAGCCAGCAGGGCGCGGTAGCGCTCGGTGATCGAGTCGATGAGTGAAAAGTCACGGACATCACGGCGGTAAACGGCATCGAGCACTTCGCCAGCGTGGTAGGCGGAACCCCCGTGCTCGGTGAAAAATGTGGTAAGACCTTCCTTGGTGATTCCTAAAATGCTCTGTTTCTCGCTCACAGCTGCATTCCATGCACAGTCAGAGGTCATTGGTCAAGAGTCATTGGGCTAGAACGAGCGATCTTGGGATTGAGTTTTTAGTGTTCAGTCGGCAGTTTTCAGAGCCAGTACGATGAAAAGTAGGTAACGCTAAAATATGAATTTTTGGAATACCGTGACTAGACACCGCTCAGCAGTAGGCTCGGCCAGAGCTGGACGAAAGCTATCGTTTGTAGGCTTACCACGAGAGTCGCGAAACATTTACTAATCTAGATGTGTTGGAGTAACTATGATTCACAGTAAATGATTCATTGGAGCGAAGCGACTCTCAAACTCTAGCAGGAATTGTTTGTTGGAGAGCCCGCCGGCGTAGCCAGTGAGTGTGCCATTTTTCCCAGTGACTCGGTGGCAGGGGACAAAGATCGAAAGCGGGTTACGTCCATTGGCCGCTCCCACAGCACGGACTGCTTTAGGATTGTTAATGCGTTCAGCAATCGTGCTGTAGCTTACAATTCCTCCAAAAGGTATTTTAGAAAATTCGCTCCAAACTGGGTGTTGGAAAGCTGTACCATCTGGGACGAGAGGAGTGGAGAATGTCTGACGTGAACCTAAGAAGTATTCAGCCAGCTCGCGAGAGGCTTGATTGAGAATAGAATGCTCAGTGTTCACTAGCCATTCGCTTTGGGTGGATTCTTGTTGGTTTTCATGATCAACAGCAATCAAGCCCACATCAGTAGCTCGAAGGCGAAGCCTACCTGTCGGGCTGTTAAAGTAGCTGAAGAATATCTGCATAGCCCACATGATCACAGCTTACCTAATTTACATTTTCAGAATGTAGTGACCCAGCACAGCTCAGCGGCAAGCTGGACGGTCGAGGACAGGGTTACGGTTGCAGATAATTGAACCGCGAAAAACGCGAAAGTTCCGAAAGCCAACCAGCCATGTAGTTAGGGCATTATAAATCAGGCATAGTTGAAATTCTTAATTGGTGCGAAGCGACCTCTACCACGAATGACACTAATCTCACGAATGAGCTTGCTTGAATTGTGAGGCCCGGAATGGATTTTCTGGCATCTGGCATCTGGCATCTGGCATCTGGCATCTGGCAACTGGCAACTGGCAACTGGCAACTGGCAACTTAATTGGAGCAAAACGACGACTCATTCATAAATAATGTAAAAAGAAGTTGACCGACCGGTCGGTCTGCGGTAGTGATTGGTCATGAGCAACACGGGTGATCAAAACAGAAATAAACAAGATGAATCCGATTCGTCTGGTTTTTGCGACATATTCAGCCGGCTCATTTTTTTTAGCCTCAATCAAACCGACTGGTCGGTCAACTTGCCGATAGAAAACAATTTCTAAGATAAGGAAAACAGCAAACAACAAACAGCAAACAACAAATACCAAACAACAAATAACCAAACATAAAGATGAATACAGAAACAACAGTAAATGCAGTCAGTGAGCAGTGTCAGACAGGTGAATGTTCGCTTGAGACGGAAGTAAGTAGCTCACAGTGTGCAACGGCGACGCCAGTTGAACCAGCGACGGAGTGCAGCACTAGCAGAGCTTGTGATGCTCCCTCACAGGAGGAATCGTGCTCAACAAACTCAGTGGAGCACAAGTATCTCGAAGTTAGCGGGCAGAAGATATTTTATCGAGAAGCAGGCCCAAAAGGAGCTCCTACCATCGTGCTCTTGCACGGTTTCCCAACCTCATCACACATGTATAGAAATCTGATCCCGCAACTAGCGGATCGCTACCATGTGATTGCCCCTGACATGCCAGGGTTTGGCCAAAGCTCAGCTCCAAGCGTCGACGAGTTCGAATACACTTTCGACAATGTAGCGGATGTCATGGATCAATTCCTGATCAAGAAAGGGCTAGAGAAGTACAGTATCTACCTGATGGACTATGGTGCACCAGTGGGTTTCCGTATCGCATCAAAGCATCCGGAAAAGGTGGAGTCATTGATTATACAAAATGGTAATGCCTATGATGAAGGCTTGCGTGATTTCTGGATTCCCTTGAAGGCATACTGGGCAGATAAGTCGGCTGAAAATGCCGATGCCCTCCGTGGACTCCTAACGATTGATGCAACCAAGTGGCAGTACACCCATGGCGTCAGAAATCCAGATCGCATCAGCCCAGACAACTGGGAAGTTGATCAAAGGTTCTTGGACCGTGAAGGCAACCAGCAGATCCAACTGGCTCTCTTCCATAGCTACGGGAGCAACCCAGCTCTCTACGCCGAGTGGCAAAAATACTTCCGTGACCACCAACCTGCAACATTGATTGTGTGGGGTAAGAACGATGAGATATTCCCAGCCGATGGAGCTCATCCCTACAAGAGAGACCTGCAGAACCTAGAGTTCCATTTGCTCGATACCGGGCATTTCGCGCTAGAAGAAGACGGGCAAAAGATTGCCAGCCTGATGCGTGGATTCCTTGCTAGCCATGTGAAGAGCTAGCCCTCAAAATCTTCTGAGTCATAAGCTTCCACTATTTAAAAAATCTCCCCAGCGCCGGCAACACCCTTTGCCGCGCTGGGGGGCTAAACCCCATAAATTATGAACGTAATAACCATTTTTGCGATCCAGTTTACCATGAGCCTTCTAGTCTGGGGCGCACTAGCACATTGGTTGTTGGTTCCCTGGTTGAATAGAAAGTCCACATTTGAGGCGCTTTTCATTCTGACCATCCCTCATGCCTTTCGTCACATTGGCATGGTATTCCTAGTCCCTGGAGTCGTTGCGGGGCCGCTGCCTGAATCGTTTGCCGCCCCCGCTGCCTTGGGTGATTTGTTTACAGGGCTGTTAGCATTCCTAGCACTTATTGCTCTCCGAAATACATGGTCCGTGGCTAGACCTCTCGTTTGGCTGTTCAGCATCGTAGGGTCGATCGATCTTATCAATGCCCTAAGACAAGGGGACATGTGGATGGAGAATTTCGGTGCCTCTTGGTATATTCCGACAATGCTGGTACCTTTACTAATCGTGACGCATGCTTATATATTTATTAGGCTTCTCAACAAAGAATCGAAAAATGTGACCTTGTAGCTAACCCAAGCAAAAAAACCACCAATGAATAAGAATTTTACCCAATTGGCGTTCACTCCGAGTGTGAAGAACGTCCAACAAAAAAATGGCTCGCGTGATTCCTATGCTCGGATGGAGCAGTCCGGCGATCGGTTTGTTCTCACGGAAAACGAGATCGATTATATCGCCGGTATCGATCACTTCTTTATGTCAACCGTCGGCGAAAATGGTTGGCCGTACGTCCAGTTCCGTGGCGGTCCAAATGGCTTTCTAAAAGTGCTAGATGAGCAGACCCTGGGGCTTGCCGACTATGCGGGGAACCGTCAGTTCATCAGCGTTGGAAACATCCAAAGCGGAGGCAAAGTCGCGCTGATCTTGCTCGACTTTGCCAAGCGTGTGCGATTGAAAATCTGGGCGACCGCGAACGTGGTCGATGCCACCGATGACCCGGAGCTGGCACAGCGCCTCACCGACCCTAGTTACGGAGCAAAGGTCGAGCGACTGATCACTCTAACCGTAGAGGCCTACGACTGGAATTGCCCAAAATACATCACCCCCAGATTCACCAAAGAACAAATAATGGCATCCCCAGAGCTCATTCAAATTTTTGACTAATACTGCCAATCCCTGACACGGGTGCAGATAATTGAACCGCGAAAAACGCGAAAGTTCCGAAAGCTTACCAGC
>CAXMPP010000108.1:242-7427 GCA_964195395.1 uncultured Thermodesulfobacteriota bacterium | reverse complement strand
CTGTCCGATCTTGGCATGCAACTGAGCTTTCTCACGTTCATATTGCTCTTCAGGAGACTTCTTTCGGCCAGAGCTGAATATCTCAGGCGTCCTTTCAATCATTGCCTTCTTCCAATCTGAAACTTGTACAGGGTGGATTTCATATTCTTTGGCGATCTGTTGAATCGTTTTCTCTCCCTTGAGCGCTTCTAGAGCCACTCGTGCTTTGAATTCGGGTTCGTGTCTTTTACGTTTTGCTTTCATTTTGTTGTTTTTAGGTTCGCGGTTTTCACCGCTCCCCACCATCAAAATCATAGCTTAACTACCTGTCCGAATTTCGGGGTCCAGCTCATTTATCTATTTTTGGGTACGTCAACAAGCGATGAACTGCCAGATCTTTCAATACGCCACCCCACTTTACTGGATCACGTCTCAAGGAAATCCGTGAAATTTGAAACACACCTAAATAAGCTCGGAGACGATCGACTAGCTGACCTTCCGTTAATTTTGTTGTCAGCGGCGGTAAACCCACCACTTGAAATTAGCATTGAAAAATCAAAGATGCCCACATCAATGATGTGAGACCAAATTTGAAATGAGTTTCAAGCTATGGTTATTGAGACATTTCCTTTGCCTTGGCGAAGGATGCTTGAGAGCCCTTTGCCAGGACTTTACCACCCTTATCTACAAAACAGTAAAAGGGAACACTTCCCGAGGTGTGATACTGCGACAAATTCGCTTTGGAGGCCTTTTCTTTCATCACGTGCAACCATGGAAAATTTTCTTTCTTCGCCCATTCGAGAGCAGCATTCTCATTGCTATCAAGACTCACGTGGATGAATTCAACGTTTTCATTGCCGGCTACTTCTTTGTTGTATTTGGCCACTAACTGTGGCGCTCCGCTACGACAAGGTCCTCACCAACTTGCTGTAAAATAGAGTAAATAGTACTCGGGAACTTTCTCGATTTGAGCTTTCTTGAAGCGCTTGCCATCAAGTCGGACTAAAGTTTTTTCATTCAACTTAGCACCTACAGCTTGGGCTAACAATTGCTCCTCGACCGTAGGAGTATTTGCAGCGGCCACTTCAGCAGAAATCTCTTCAACTTTTACATTCACCCAATCGTGATCCGCTTGTGAAAGCACATCCATCGAAAACTTAAGTTTCTTATATTTCCGTATAACCGTGACTTCATTGGTTTCTTGATTGAAGGATTTATACTCACCCTCAAATGTCTTTAATCCGTCAGCACTCGTCCAAGTCCTAGCTTGAGCCGGAAGGCTAAGCAAGACCACGGCAAGAGCTGCCTTATATTTTATAGGAATCATAGCTAGTGGTTTTATGCAACATCCACGCCAAACTGTCAAATCGCAACATGTCAAACAGCAACAAATGCCACCAGATTTCAGCTCAATTAAGAACATAAAAAAAGCGCACCCTAAAAGGATGCGCTCTTTAATCAACGAGTGGCGGAGCGGACGGGAATCGAACCCGCAACCTCCGCCGTGACAGGGCGGTGCTCTAACCAATTGAGCTACCGCTCCATCGTCTTTCGTTGCTTTGCCTTGCGGCGGCAGGAACCTACCTATTTCTTCACTCAGTGCAAGTCCTTTTTACCTAAAAAAATCATATTTTTTCAGAGATCAGAACACACCACACTTAGACATCTTATAATCAACACGATAGATAAACTTTGGCATTCTTAACTTTTAACTCAAAGCACACAAACCTTACAAAGAAGCAGCCGTGAGTGACTGAAGATAAATCCATTTATTCTGAATTTTGATAGAATCATAGAGAAATCCACTTGCAAGTACTAGGCTTTCGGCAATTACTCACAGCTGTGCCCGATACGACAGCCACCCTACTAGCCATCGAATCCAGCTGTGATGAAACAGCGGTCGCGATTCTACGTGGAAATTTAAATAATGCCGAAGTCCTCAGTTCTGAGATTTCTTCACAAATCGATATCCACCGCGAGTACGGAGGAGTAGTTCCAGAACTTGCCTCGCGGAATCACTCGCTAGCGCTACGCCCACTCATCGACGCTGCCTTAAAAAATGCAGGAGTTACTTTCGAACAAGTAGATGGATTTTCTGCCACGGCAGGTCCCGGTCTAGCCTCATCTCTACTCATTGGTCACACCGCCGCTAAGGCAATGGCAGTCGCGGCTGGCAAGCCCTTCATTTCGGTTAACCACATGGAAGGCCACTTGCTTTCACCATTCATAGCGGGAGACAAAGGAATTCTCCCAAACATTTCACTCGTCGTTTCTGGTGGTCACACCATGATTTTACACACCAAGCAATTTGGCGAGTATGAGCTGCTTGGTAAGAGCTTGGATGATGCAGCTGGCGAGGCCTACGACAAGGTCGCCAAGATGCTAGGCCTCCCCTATCCTGGTGGGCCGGAAATCGAACGAACTGCACGTGATGGAAATCCAAAAGCCTATAACCTACCACGCTCAATGCTGAAACGAGGCAATCTCGATTTTTCATTTTCCGGTCTAAAGACAGCCGTGCTCTATACTATCTCGGAACTCAATCCAGAGACTGGACTGGCAACTACTGAACAACTACCTGATCTTTGTGCCTCGTTCCAAGCGGCAGTAATCGAAGTTTTAGTAAAGAAAACCATTCAGGCGGCCCAATCTGTGCAAGCAGATCGCATCACCATGTCTGGCGGCGTTTCCTGTAATGAAGCCCTTCGCGCTGCCATGGCTGACGCCTGTAGTCGGCACAACATGAAGCTCGAGGTTTGTAGTAAACACCTAAGTACTGACAATGCTGCCATGATAGCTTTCGTAGGACTCCATAAATTCCTCAGGAATGAGTTCTCTGACCTGTGTTGTGACATCAATCCTAACCTCCCGCTCAACACACTGATATTACGTAAATAGGCTTGGCGTCAAACCTATGCTTGCCGCCCCACTTATTATTCACTAAAGACTAGCCCACACCTACTAACACCCAACCAAGCTTCAAATGCCCGAGAAATCTTCTACACCCACGCCTGCCCCAGCGAGCAACCAAAACACTCTCATCATGATCGTCATAGCCATGCTAGCCGTCATAGCCCTCATGATGTTCTTCAGTATGCAGCAGAAAGGTAATGTTACTGCAACAAGTGGAGTAACCACCGAGAAGCTCATTGGGCTCCGACAGAGTGTCGCCACCAAAGAGCAAGAACTCAAGTCACTCGGCATAGCACTTCCAGCTGACACCAGCTCTATTGACGAACTCAGCACGCGCATCAGCCGCGATGCCATGGCCTTGCGCACCAACATCGAGGACTTTCAGACAGCTCTAAGCGCTAAAGAAGCATCGCTCACTAAGGCTCAGCTCGACCTCAAAGCAGCGGTTTCTATGAACCAGTCGCTGAGTGATGAAGCTAGTAAAATACGTTCGCAATTAGCTCAACTCCAAGGCCAACAAGCAAACGTTGCTTACCTCAAACAAGAAGCCGAAGCCCTCAAAGCCAAGCTCGCTGAGCGCGACAAACAAATCAGCGAACTCGCTGGTCGCCCAACTCCTGAAACTGTTGCCCAATTTAGAGCATCACTCAACGAGACCATGCTCGCTAACGAAAAGCTCAACAAGAAGATTGCTGACCTCGAAGTACAGTTAGCCGGAGCGATAAACTCTAGCGAAGTCGAAAGAATGAGAATCGAACTTCAACAACTCCGTGCAGCAAATGACTACGACAGCCTTTATGCTAAGTCTGTAGACGAACTTCACCCCGCAGCATCACGACTCTACAAAGCACTAGAGAAGCTAGAAGACTTCAACCCTAAACAACTGGCTGAAGCTTACGGGCTCATCAATACCGAGCTCAACGATCACATGGTTCGCTCAGTCCGTTTCAAGACCAATTCGTCAGAAGTCGGTGACAAAGACCGCTCAGAAATTTTAGACACGCTTACAGCGGCTCGCCCAGATTCATTCTTCCTTATCGTCGGCTACGCCTCCGAGACCGGTAACAAAGTGGACAATAAAATTCTCTCAGCTAAACGTGCAGTCGCAATAGCATCTATCGTTAAACACGCCAAAGACGGTAACACCCGTGCTGTATTCCTCGGCCAGACCGATCGTTTCTCAAAGCAAGCGCTCGATAATCAAATTTGCGAGATTTGGGAAATAAGAAAGTAAATCACTTATTTGATACTTCATGAAAAAGCTAACACTCAGCTGTGCATTAGCATCAGCGCTCACATGCTCCTCCCATGCAATGGAAGTAGCTCCCTTCCAGACTGGATACATCTACGATTTCGGAGGTAATGTTGATGGTGGCGGCGACGTCTCCAACCAATTTTTCCATATTTCTGGAGGCATTCCAATTTACAACAACAACGACGACCTATTTGTCGCACTCACGGCGTCCTACCAACTGCATTCCTACGATTTCGACGGAGGAACTGCAGGTAGCTTTGTTGGACTCACCCCTTGGGATAACATACACACTGGTAATTTAGGTGCGCTCATTAATTGGAAATTTGCAGACAACTGGAAACTCTTCGCTCTACCTAGCGTGAGAACATCCGGTGAAAGCGGCGCCCATTTCAGTGACACCATCACAGGTGGAGCACTGCTAGGTGCCTCTTACAAATTCAGTGACACCCTGACTATTGGACCAGGTATGGGATATGTCGGACAACTGGAAGATAGTGCGAGCGTCTTTCCGATCCTCATTGTTGATTGGCAATTTTGCGAAAACCTTAGCCTTACGACTGGCCCCATTGTGGGAGCCTCACTCGGCCCAGGTCTAGCCATCAAATGGCAAGTTAAAGATGACTTACGTTTCACCTTTGGAGCTCGCTCCGAACGCCTTCGATTCCGTCTTGATGATTCCATTACAAACGGCAAACAAGCAATTGGTGAAGATAACAGCATCCCAGTATTTGGCATACTCACATGGCAAGCCAATGATAACCTGCAAACCTCTTTTATTGCTGGTGTAGGTTTTGCTAATGATCTTTTACTCGATGACTCTAATGGTCACCGTATAGCAAGAGAGGACTACGATCCGTCTCCATTCATCGGAGTAAACCTCGGATATTCCTTCTAGCACAATATCCTATTCAAACTTTGGCTGCTATTAAATGACGAGCGCTTGTCACTCCATGGAGTTCGAGCACTTTTTCGTATCATAAAGTAAACAATCCAACACACCTTTGCACTTTCTCGACTCCATCACCCTGCCAAGCGATCTGAGCATCCACGCTGAGATCATCGATGTCCGATCACCTTCGGAGTTTGCAATAGATCATATCCCTGGATCTATCAACATCCCCGTACTCGACGACGAGGAAAGAGTAAAGGTCGGCACACTCTACAATGAGTCGCCATTCGAGGCTCGTAAGCTTGGCGCTGGATTGATCTCAGCAAATGCCTCGGTAGCTCTCGCTGGACATTTTGCCGACAAAGAACTGGACTACAACCCACTGATCTATTGTTGGCGCGGAGGAATGCGCTCACGTTCGCTCACCCACATCCTTAGCTCCATCGGATTCAAAGCCCATCTACTCAGAGGTGGCTACCGATCATTTAGGAAATTTGTAGTCGATGACCTCAATCGCATCCTCACTGAAACGCCACTGGAACTGACTGTCCTGTCTGGCCTAACTGGCGTGGGTAAAACACGCATGCTCCACGCGCTCCAAAAGCGTGGTGAACAAATCCTCGACCTCGAGGGCTTAGCTAACCACAAGGGATCGCTTTTAGGCAGCCCACAAGTAGGCGAGCAACCAAGTCAAAAGCAATTTGAAACACGACTCTGGAACGTCTTACAGTCACATGACGCTCAGAAAAAGGTCTGGACCGAAGCGGAAAGCAACCGAATCGGCAATGTGCATTGCCCACCCGTCTTGTGGAAGAAATTGAGCCAAAGTAAACTCATTGAACTCAAACTCTCAATCGCTGAGCGTTGCGTTCTGCTACGCGAGGACTATCCACATTTTTGTGAAAACCCAACGGCCCTCACCGAATTACTCGAGGTGCTCAAACGCTTGAGAGGGCACGAGCAAGTCAGCCAATGGCAAGAGCAAATTGCTAAAGGCGATTGGGAAGCATTCCTTCAGTCCATCTTGGTCGACCATTACGACCTGAGTTACCGGAAACCGAGCGATCAAAAGTCCATCTACTCCGCTCCTGTAGCCGAACTCACTGTCGAGTCCGCCTCGCTAGACTCCTACGACAAATCTGCCGAAGACCTCGTCAATCTGAATATCTAAATCCATGGCTCCCCTCCGCCTACAAGACGCGCATCTTCACCTTCAGTCGCCACGCTTGATGGCTGATAGTGATGCCATTGTTAAGCAAGCGCAGGATGTCGGAATCAACAAGATGGTAGTCAATGGGACAAGCCCACTTGACTGGGACGATGTCAGCGAACTCGCGCGTCGCTACCCAGAAATCGTCATCCCATCGTTCGGTCTTCATCCCTGGAAAACTCCAGAAATAAAAGATGGATGGAAAGAGCTGCTGATCGAAAAACTCGACTCCCATCCGAATGCCTGTATCGGCGAATGCGGACTAGACCGCTGGATGACTGGTCTAGATAAGCAAACTCAAGAAGAGGCATTCGTCTTCCAACTCAAGCTGGCGAGCGAAAGAAACCTCCCAATCTCCATCCATATACTCAAGGCTTGGGGGTGGCTGTTAGAGGTGCTACAGCAAACTCCCACACCAGCTTGCGGCTTCCTCCTCCATAGTTTTGGCGGTTCGACAGAAATCGCAAAACAGCTAGCAAAGTATGGTGCGTATTTTTCCTTTTCCGGCTACTTCCTGCAACAACGCAAAGCTGGAGTCCAAAAAACATTTCGCACCCTACCACGCGAGCGGATCCTGATAGAAACCGACGCCCCGGATATGTCCCCACCAACCAAGTGGATTAGCCATAGTCTTGTGAACCAAGCGAATCACCCAGCAAACCTCAGCTCAATCCTTACTGGTTTAGCTGAAGTGATGGATGAAAAAAAAGAAACGCTGGCTGAGCAGTTAGAGCTCAATTTCCAGCGCTTCTTTAAAGACTAAACTGCTACATCAACTGAGCACCAGCTTCTGCAAGTGGACTACGTTCACCACGTGAAAGCGATACATGCGCCGTGAAAGGCTGCCCCTTTAGACGATTACGCGTGTACACTAAACCATTGCTCCGACTATCCACATAGGGGTTATCTATCTGCGCTGGATCTCCCACCATTACCAAT
>CAXMPP010000108.1:0-232 GCA_964195395.1 uncultured Thermodesulfobacteriota bacterium | reverse complement strand
GCTTCATCGAGAATAAAAAATCTGTTCGGTATAGACCTACCACGAATGTAACAAAGTGCTTCGATCTCAATTAGACCTTGCTCAATAAGAGGCTCCCATGGCTTGGCATTGGTGACGTCTTTAGTCGCTGAATCCTTCTTTACTTGCTTTCGTCGAGGACCTTGGCTGGTGTGAGCTGGCGGTGACATGAGAAGCTCCAAAGCATCATAAATAGGCTGCAACCAAGGACGCA
>CAXMPP010000107.1:0-7474 GCA_964195395.1 uncultured Thermodesulfobacteriota bacterium | reverse complement strand
GCGGAATCCCAGTCGTGTCACTCTACTCACGCAGCACCTTGCTCGGTGATTAGTATCTTCTTTCAAAAAGTACTCTGACCGAAAGCTTCTATCTGTTATGGATGGGAGCTTTTTTTGTGGGCTGAACCAAATAAAAAAGCCTTTCAACAATAGTTGAAAGGCCGCGGTTAGTTTTTTGTTGCTAGATTAGAGACTACTGAGCCGCGAGGGCTACTTTCTCTTCTTTGGGAGTCTCGGTATCGGCAGCTTCGATCGAAGCGTGGAGTGCTTTAGCGGTTGGAGAGCTGTGGTAGCTTGAGAGATCCACGGTGTGGTTGTAGGCGGCTGCGAGCCATACTCCGAGTAGGAGTAGTGAAGAGGTGAGAAAGAGTTTGATCTTCATAAATAGGTAACGCTTGGCGAAAGTTAAGTTTC
This sequence comes from uncultured Thermodesulfobacteriota bacterium, assembly GCA_964195395.1. Lineage (GTDB taxonomy): Bacteria > Verrucomicrobiota > Verrucomicrobiia > Verrucomicrobiales > Akkermansiaceae > Rubritalea. The sequence continues at coordinate 7,060 of CAXMPP010000107.1, read as the reverse complement.
GTTGATTAGTTGTGCATCTTTTCCAGCAGTTGTAAAGCTAGAAATTGCTCTGAACACGCTGCCTTTGAGTGCTATGAGTGCCGTTGTCAACCGCTGAAGCGAGATTTGGCTGAAGTTTTAGCGCTTGTGCAGGCTGAGGACCCTAGGAGCGCTGGTGTTTCCATAGCGATCGACGCTAGAGACAGCAATGGCGTCTGGAGCGCCTTTGACACTAATGCTGCGGCGAGAAACCACTGCTACGGAATGCCACTTCTTGCCATAGCGGGCCTGAACAGCAAAGTTCTGACAGCCTAGAGCTCGGCCAATATTGACCGTGGTGTTGCCGCGGGAACTTTGAGCGCCGAGAGTTGGAGGCTTAGGGGCTTTTTTAGAAATCCACGGCATGGGGGGGGCAAGTGCTGGGACAGAGTAGGCTCCGCTTTGAAGGCTGCTGGAGATTCCTCCACGGTTTTGCATCAGCGACTTAATGCTCCAGTGAATAGCTCCAGCCCAGTTGCGGCCGATGCTGCGGCTGTAGTTGACTTGCTTTATAATCTCGGAGGCTGGTCGCCCTGGGTCTTCGGTGCTCTTGATGCGTGCGGTAGCGATGCCGGGCCAGACGGGGCGGGTCCCTTGCTGGCGCCACCAAGTGAGTAGGGCGCTGAAGGATTGCTTGCGCGGTTCGTCGCGCCAGTAAAGTTGCGGTGAAAGGTAGTCGAGCCAGCCATTCTTGAGCCATTTTCTGGAGTCGGCACAAAGGTGGTCGTAAGCGTCGATCCCAGCTTCGATTCCCGCGGGAACACCGGGTTTCCAAATACCAAAAGGACTGATGCCTACACGCACCCATGGCTTACTCGCCTTGACTGAGTGATACATATTTTTGACAAAGGCATCGACGTAGGATCGGCGCTGGGCGTTGGATTTTCCGTCAGGGAAATTGGGGCTAGGTCGGCCGTCGACGACGGTAGGGTAGGGATAGAAATAGTCATCGATGTGGACACCGTCGACATCGTAGCGTTTGACCACATCCATGATCACAGCAAGGGCTCGTTTCTGGGTGAATGAGTCGGCGGGATTGAGCCATTTGTATTTTTTGTAGGTCTTGATGTGCTGCGGGTGAGTGCGGCTGACGTGGTCGGGTGAGGTAGGAAGGTCTTTATTAGGAAGCGCGCGGAAGGGGTTGAACCAAGCGTGGACCTCGATCCCGCGGGAGTGGGCTTCGCTGACGCAAAAGCTGAGGGGGTCGTAGCCTGGGGATTTGCCCATAGTTCCGGTCAACCAATGGCTCCATGGCTCGTACTTTGACTTGTAGAGAGCGTCAGCATTCGGCCTGACTTGGAAAATGATGGCATTGAGATTGAGGCTTTTGGCCTTATCTAGCATGGCTACCAACTCAGCCTTTTGAGAAGACGCGCTGAGTCCTTTTTTACTTGGCCAGTCGATGTTGTAGACCGTAGCAACCCAAGCGGCACGGAACTCACGAGGAAATGCGGGCGGCTGCTCGTTGCTAGGTGCGTAGTGCTGCGCCTGAAGCAGGCCTACGACTGCGAGTAAAATAAGGGAAATGCGAATCACCCAAAAGCACTAACAAGCTGAGTCAAGTAGCTCCAATGAAAAATGCAAAATGCGCAAGAAACTACGGGAGCTCTCTAATAATGTTCAAGAATGCCGTCGACGATCGCGCTGGCGGCGAGTGACTGGTACCATGAGCGATTGCACCTTTGGCGCTCCGAATGATTCGAGATATAGCCGCATTCGACGAGGACTGCTGGGCAAGTGGTCTTGTTGAGCACTGCGTATTGCTTACCGATCCGAGTTTTACGATCCTTGAGCTGCAGCTTTTGAATCATTTTTGACTGGATAGATTTTGCGAGCTTCTTGCCGCTAGAGCTTGCGTAATAGGTTTCCACACCACGGACGTAGGTGTGGGTTGTGGCATTGAAGTGAATGCTGACGAAAATGGCGTTGCGCTTGCCATTGGAAATCTGCGCGCGGCGGCTCAGCGCTACCCATTGGTCGATTCGGCGAGTCATTGTCACCGGGATTCCACGTGCCTTGAGTAGGGTCTCTACCTTGCGCGCCACCTTGAGATTGACGTCAGATTCTCTGACACCTCCCCAGATTGCTCCCTTGTCTTTGCCGCCGTGTCCAGCGTCAATCACCACGTGTCTGTAGCTTCCGGCATGGAGCATTCCATTGTCAATGAGCAAGCAAAGAACGAGGGTGAGTATTTGACGAATTTTAGACATAAACTTCTTTGGGGTAAGGAAGTTTTTAAAATTTCAGCTAAAATTTGTCAAATTGTTTTTAAAACATACTGAATATTTAGAAAAGTTTACAAAAAAACACCCGCAAGCTGAGAACTCTGCGGGCATTGTGAGGTGGTAACTTATCGGGATGCTAGGAAAGCTCAGTGACAGCGCGCTGGATGCGGCGGACTGATTCGGCCTGGCCAAGGATCTCGAGAATGGCTCCGAGGTCAGGGCCGCCAGCTGCACCAGTGAGGGCGACGCGGGTTGGGAACATGAGTTGTCCGGGCTTTGCTCCGTTCGCCTTTGCTGTTGCTCCGATGGTGGATTTAGCTTCAGCCCAATCGCTAAGATTAGTGAGAGCTTCTGCGAGTTTTTCTAAGAGTCCAGCAGCGGCTTCATTCTTTTTGACTTTTTCAACAGTTTCAGGATCGAAGGGATAGTCAGCGTCGTAGAAGAAGGCGATCATTGCAGGGACTTCAGTGAGCAGGCGTACCTTTTCCTGAATAGAGGCTGCGATGGTGTTGTACTTGTCGTCGGTTGTGATGCCGGCGGCGTCGACGTAGGGTTTTGCGGCTGCGGCAAAATCTTCGACAGAAAGTTTGGCTACGTGTTGTTGGTTGACCCATCCGCATTTATCGATGTCGAACTTTCCTGGAGCGCGGTTGACGGACTCGATGGAGAATTTCTCGATCAGTTCAGCTGTGGAGAAAATTTCATTTTCATCTTTAGGCGACCAACCAAGCAGCGCGAGGAAGTTGAAAACCGCTTCGCTTGTGTAGCCCTGCGTGGCGTATTCGCCGATCGCGGCACCTTGGTCGCGTTTGGACATTTTAGAGCCGTCCATGTTGAGGATGAGAGGAATGTGGGCGTAGGCTGGTGGCTCAACCTCGAAGGCTTCAAAAAGTTGGAGGTGCTTCGGTGTGTTCATCAGGTGGTCTTCACCGCGGAGCACGTGGGTCATTCCCATTTCAATGTCATCGACGACATTGACAAAGTGGAAGGTAAAAGTGCCGTCTGAGCGTTTGACCACCATGTCTGGGTTGATCGACTCGTCTCTGTAGTCGACTGTGACTTCTCCACAAACGAGGTCGTTCATGACGATAGGCTTGCGCTCAAACCTAAAACGGTAGGCGCCACCATCTTCGTAGACTCGGTCAGCAGCTACTAGCTTTTCGAAGTAACGATTGTAGATGTCCATCCGCTCGGACTGATTGTATGGGCCGAATTCGCCGCCTTTGTTAGGGCCCTCATCCCAGTCCATACCGAGCCAGCTGAGGCCTTCGAAGATTGCAGCGCGGGCTTCGTCTGTGTTGCGAGCTTTGTCTGTGTCTTCGACACGGAGGATGAATGTGCCACCGTGTTTGCGGGCAAAGAGGTAGTTGAAAAGGGCGGTGCGTGCACCACCAACGTGAAGGTAGCCAGTTGGTGAAGGTGCGAAGCGGGTGCGGACAGGTTTGCTCATGTAGATGGTTTTGAGTGTCTCAGTTTCAACTTACAAGTGCCAAGTGCTCTTAGAGGATAAATTTGAGTGTGAACCGTGACGGTGGTTTCTAACCGCCTAGTCAATGATTGCTGGGACGTGGCGGTTGGAAACCACCGCCACATTCAGTCGGAGCTAGATAAGGTTCCTTACCAGTAGTGTAATAATCAGAATTCGTCACTGATTTGCAACGCTGACTTGTGCTGAAGCTGTTAGCTCGTTAGTCTCGGCTCCATGAAAAAGATCGCTGCCCACTGGCAAATTCTCATCGCCCTTGGCTTGGCTGTATTTCTTGGAGTTATTTTTAGAAATTTCTCTGCCGCTTATAGCGCAGATTCGAGCTTTGTAGCCTTCGCATCGAAAACTGTAGGAGTGAGTTCGTTTATCGGTGACATGTTCATGAGTGCTCTTAAAATGATCATCGTGCCCTTGATTGTGAGTTCGATCATTGCGGGGATTGGAGCCCTTGGTGGAGTCAAAGGTTTTGGTCGATTGGGATTAAAGACGATTGGATTCTACGCTCTCACTTCACTGGCGGCTATTTTGGTGGGGCTCGCTGTGGTGAATTTGTTCGAACCTGGTTTGGTCGATGGTCGTCCCAATGAAGAAATTCGTGCGGCGTTTGATCGCAGCGTAAACGAGGCCTCAGACCAACAAGTAGCAAAAGTAGCAACAGCAAATGAGGTGGTAGCCACCGACTACTGGGACTTTTTTAAGAAGCTTTTTCCACCTAACATCATCAAGGCTGCATCCGACAATGGCCAGATGCTTGGGCTGATCGTGTTTAGTATTTTGTTTGGAGTGGCGATGACTCGTTTGCCATTGAAAGAAATGAATACCTTGCAGGGGACGATGCAAGGGATCAATGATGTGATGATATTGATCACGCGATGGATCATGATGTTAGCTCCCATCGGTGTGTTCGCTTTGATGTTTCCGGTGGTCTATGAGTCGGGTTGGAGGATCTTTATCGAAATGGGCAGTTACTTCGGGACGGTGCTCACAGCGCTGGCGATTCACATGTTTGTCACGCTTCCATTGATTTTGAGATTTGTAGGTGGACTTAATCCCTTGTCGCATTTCAAGGCGATGCAGACTGCTTTACTTACGGCTTTTTCAACAGCATCCTCCTCCGCAACCTTGCCTGTGACAATGCGCTGTGTGCAGGAAAATGCGGGTGTTAGTAAGCGCACATCAAGCTTCACCTTGCCGCTTGGTGCCACGGTGAATATGGATGGCACGGCGCTCTACGAATGTGTGGCCGTCATTTTTGTGGCTCAGGTGATGGGAGTGGATTTAGCGTTCGGAGCGCAGTTTGTCATCGTTGCCGCCGCCTTGCTGACAAGTATCGGAGTCGCGGGTGTTCCTTCTGCTAGTCTGGTAGCAATCTTGCTGATTCTTAAAAATTCTAACATCGAAGGTGCAGAAACCGCTGTGGTTGCCCTGCTCAGTGTCGACCGCCTGTTGGATATGTCGCGCACCGCAGTCAATGTCTTCGGTGATAGCTGTGCAGCTGTGGTTGTTGGGGCTAGCGAGGGTGAGAAAGTGCTGCAGGGTGACCTTCATCACTTTGAAGACGATATCGAAGATGAGGAAGAGCGTCTTTTGAAAGAGGACTAAATGACTAGTGAGTTCTCGTCTTTTTTGATCTCAAATAGAATGGCTCATTATGGATATTGCTTTTATCTCCAGTGATCTGTAATACTTTATTTAATGAATAAAAAATCGACAGCGCGCATGAAAAAAGTGCTCCGGGTTCGCAACTCAGTTGTGAATCGCCAGAAGTCCGGAGAGGACCTGAGTGAGATTGCTAAAAAGTTAAAGATTCCCCTCCAAAAAGTGAGGGAAATTGTGAAGCTGTATGAGGAGAGGGGGGAGACTTACTTGAAACACTATACTAAGCCGCCCTTTAGGATTGCTACTAGCCTGACTGAGGATGAGAAACACGAGCTAGAGGATGTCTTGATAAATAGTTCCGCTTATAAACAAAAACTTAAAGGTGGGTGTAAGGATGTCGGACACTGGACTGTGATGGAATTCCAAGCCTTGGTCCTAAAGAAGTTTGGCGTAAGTGTACCAATGAGTGAGGGCTTAACCGTCTTGCGTGGACTTGGACTTTCGGTGGTTCCTCATCAAAACCCTAATGGCCTATTGACCAATCATACTCGTTGGCGAGATCAAATCTCAGATGAATTTAAGGAGTGGAAGAAGAATGTTAGACCAAAACAGCTAACTAGAAAAGAGTCTCGTGCTGTTAGTCTTTATAAAGACTCAGAGCATTACAGACAAACGGGGCGGAGAAATAGTGATCAACAGCTTTTCTCAAAAATTAGAATCAAGTATCAACTTACAGATTCATTGGTAGAAGATAGCCATTATGTGGCAGGGCAGTTGGCTAAGTGGGAAGAAAAATTTCAAAAGAAGGAGAGTAAATGAGAGTTATTAGAAGAAAATCAATGAGCGGTAAATCTGAATTCACCGTATTTGTTTATAATGCCTTTAAGCAGGACGTTGAGCCATTGACTTTAGAAGGAAGAGAGATCGTTCGGGGGATTTTGTTTGCGGCTGCTGAGAAGGCTGGCGTAGAGATCTTGGCGTGGTGTATTACTCCAGTTTCTTACCGTATCATTCTCAAGACGCATCAAGGGTTTGCGTCGCGTAAAACTGAGCAGCGCAGGCCTTTAGTCAGTTTCCAAAAAAGGTTTCAGCAGCGTGTGGCTAGCTGGGTGAAATACACGACTGGGAGAGAGCATGGAATCTGGAGAGATCGGTATAAGCTGAGCCAGTTGCACTCAACTCCAGAGACTATCGTTGCAGTAGTGAGTGTGGATGCTTTCCCCATGATCGTGGGTTTAGTTGATGAACCTGAAGATTACTTTTTTACCAGTTTCTACCATGCCTGCCTTGGTGATAAAGACGCACGTAAGGGGTTATTACAGCTTCTTGGGACTCCGAAAGCCTCTTGGGCCGTTGCAAAACGCCGCTATAAGAAGATGCTTGTTGATGTCACGCTAGATTGTAGGGAGTATTGAGTTTGGAGATGGCAACGAACCGCAACGATGAAGAGTGTTTTCTACAAGGGGACTAAATGACTACTGAGCTAGTCATCGTCCTTGCTATATCCGCATTTTTTATTGGTGTATCAAAGGCTGGGTTCTCCGGAGTCTCGTTGATTTCGGTTTTCCTGTTAGCTGAAAATTTTGGAGCCAAGGAATCACTCGGCGTGGCATTGCCGATGTTGATCATGGCGGACCTATTAGTCTATCCAGCCTACCGCAAATACGGGAGCTGGGGGCCGGTATGGAAATTCCTGTGGCCCGCCTTGATTGGTATTGGCCTAGCGCTCTGG
>CAXMPP010000106.1:0-7569 GCA_964195395.1 uncultured Thermodesulfobacteriota bacterium | reverse complement strand
GATTCCTAAAAGACCGAGTCATCCCATTCTCGGCCCACTATGGTAGAATATTCCAGCAGCAGGAACTCACTGCCGATGACATCCGGAGCACGGATGATCTAGTGAAGCTCCCCTTCACATCGAAACGTGATCTTGGTGAGACTCGCGATTTCGTCCTCATCCCAGACGAGAAAATTCTAAAAAAGCAAGTCGGCACATTTCTCAAAGTCCTGCGCCACGGACCGAGAGGTGTGAAACAAGTCTTAGCGGAAGAGCTCAGGCCGATTCACATGACCTCGACCACTGGACGCTCAGCCGAACCAGTCCCCTTTCTCTACACCAAGCATGATTTAGCAAACTTAGAGGTCAGTGGATTGCGCCTGATGCAACTCAGCAACACGCAGTCTGATTTCAGACTCATCAATGCTTTCCCCTTTGCTCCTCACCTTGCCTTTTGGCAGGCTTGGTACGCGGCTCTAGGAAACACATGCTTTGTCCTCAGCACTGGCGGGGGGAAAGTCATGGGAACCTCTGGCAACGCCAAAACCATCAATAAAATTCAACCCGACGGCATCATCGCGATGCCCACTTTCCTCTATCACCTACTACAGTATGCTGCGGAAAATGGTATGCGCTGGACCAACTTAAAGCGCTTGGTTCTTGGCGGCGAGAAAGTCCCGCTCGGCATGCGCCGTAAGTTAAAGCAACTCTGTGCAGCGATGGGCTCTGAGGACGTGGATGTGATCTCCACCTATGGCTTCACCGAGGCTAAAATGGCCTTCAGCGAGTGTTGCCCACCAAAGGGAAAAGACCCTAGCGGATTTCACCTTTACCCAGACTTAGCTTTTGTCGAAATCATCGATCCCGAGACAGGTGAACGCGTCCCGGACGAGACACCAGGCGAGATTGTATTCACCCCACTCAACGCACGGGGTTCCGTCGTTCTTCGCTACCGGACTGGCGACATAATCGACGGAGGAATCACCTACAAACCTTGCCCTCACTGCGGACGCACCTGCCCACGGCTATTGGGAAAAATCTCCCGTGTCACCGATATCCAACGGCTTCAACTAGGCAAACTGAAAGGCACACTCGTCGACTTCAACACACTCGAACACGCCCTCGACGACACCGATGGTGTGGGGGCCTGGCAAGCTGAACTTAGAAAAGAAAACGATGATCCGCTCGGGCTCGATGAAATCCACATCCACCTGGTCGCAATGGACGTCACCGAGGAAGAGCTCAGAGTCACCATCACCCACCAACTTAGAGACAAGACTGAGCTCAGTCCAAACTCCATTCAGTTTCACAGTTGGCAACACATGCGGGAGCTCCAAGGAGTGGGCAAAGAGCTCAAAGAACTTAAAGTCGTCGATAATCGCCCCACCTAACCATTTTCAGAAAATATGCTCTATATCTACCAATGCACTCGAACAGCTTTCACTAAAATGGGAGGAGCTATGGACCACCTCAATGCTGCAGACATAGGCAAAAGTGCGGTCAGCTCACTCCTTGCAAATGCCGCCATCGACCCAGCACTGATCGACGAAGTCATCATGGGCTGTGTCTGCCAACCTGCAGATTCGGCAAACATAGCACGGGTGATCGCGCTGCGCTCCGGTATTCCAGAATCGGTCACCGCCGCCACCGTCCACCGCAACTGCGCCAGCGGCATGGAAGCTATCACTACGGCCTACGAAAGAATGCACGCTGACCACGGTCACCTCTTCGTCGTTGGTGGCTGCGAGAGCATGAGCAATGCCCCGGTCCTTTATCGTAAATCCGCAGTCCAAAAATTTGCCAAACTAGCCAGAGCACGTAGCCCACTAGCCAAGCTCACCGCCGCGCTCCAATTTAGGCCTAAAGACTTCACCCCACTCATCGGCCTGCGACTAGGGCTCACCGATCCATTCACAGGAATCAATATGGGCCAAACTGCAGAAATTCTTGCTCGTGAGTATGAGATCAGCAGAGCCGATCAAGACCTCTTCGCCGTGAGTTCACACAAAAAAGCTCTCGATCACCAACAAAACCTCAACCAAGAAATCTCTCCAGTCTACACTCGCGGCAAGGCGATCGATTCAGATGATGGAATCCGTGCCGATTCCTCGGTCGAAAAGCTGGCAAATCTCAGACCAGTTTTTGAAAAAGACACGGGTTCTGTGACTGCTGGAAACAGCTCACAAATCACTGACGGAGCCGCCGTTCTGTTAGTCGGATCCATTCGCATGAAAGAGTTGGGACTAGAGCCGATCGGTCGACTTCGCGGCTATGCTTACGCTGGCTGCGATCCATCACGGATGGGCCTCGGCCCACTTTTTGCCATGCAAAAACTCTTTAAAGAAACGGGCTTCAGTCTCGCTCAAGCTGACATCATTGAAATCAATGAAGCCTTTGCCGCTCAAGCCCTCGCCTGTATCAAGCTGAGTGACTCTGAGGTGCTCGCAAAGAAAGCTGGCCTCGACTCTAAACTCGGTGAAATCCCGCTCGATAAACTCAACCGACGTGGTGGCGCCATAGCCCTTGGTCACCCCGTGGGAGCCACTGGTGCCCGGCTCGTCCTCACAGCCCTCGATCAGCTCCGAGAAAGTCAGCAACAACACGCACTCACCACCCTCTGCATTGGCGGAGGACAAGGCGCGGCACTCTGGATAGAAAGACTCACCTAACATGCATCTCAAATTAGAAACGCACGGCACCATCGCTCACCTTATCTTTGATCGCAAAGATTCTTCAGCGAACATCTTTGACCGCGATGTCTTGGCGGAGCTCGACCAACAACTTGATGGCATCCCAAAATGCTCAAAACTAACTGCTCTCATTATCAGCTCCAGCAAACCGAACATTTTCATCGCTGGAGCCGATCTAAAGATCCTCTCAACCGCAAGCGATGACGAGCTAGAAAGTCTCATCACTCTGGGTCAATCTGTTTTCAGTAAACTAGAGAACCTTCATATCACCACCATTGCAGCCATTCATGGGGCTTGCGTTGGTGGTGGTCTAGAGCTCGCTCTAGCCTGCGATTACCGAGTCGCGTCCGCGGCATCGTGCTCACGGATTGGTTTACCCGAGACGCAACTCGGCATCCTCCCAGCATGGGGTGGATCCACCCGACTGCCCGCATTGATTGGGCTAAGCAAAGCTCTACCGTTGATTCTATCGGGTAAAATAATGAAACCAAAAGCAGCCCTTCGAAAAGGAATTGTCGACGGTATTTGTCCACAGGAACACCTCATTAGCTATGCCTCAAGCTTCGCTAACAGACCAAAACGGCAACTTCCAGTGCACATGTTAGAGCACAATCCTCTCACTGTTTCACTTATCCGAAAGCAAGCACAAGACAGCCTCTACAAAAAAACTCGAGGCCTCTATCCAGCACTCAACCGCGCCGTAGACGTTGTCTGCACGGGGGTACGCGTCAGCAAACAGGAAAGCTTCGACAACGAACGCGCAGCGATCAAAGAGCTCAGCCAAGGTCCTGAGGCAGCCCAACTGATGCGCCTCTTCTTCTCCTCAGAAAGAGCAAAGAAACTGAGGGTTGGCGAACAAATACCGGGCACAATCGACCACGTGACGGTCATTGGCTCAGGAGTGATGGGCTCAGGGATTGCCTATTGGCTCTCTACTAAAAATTGCCGCGTACTCCTCAAAGACATCAACTCAGATGCTCTAGCTCGAGGTATGGGAACGATCGAATCGCTTTATCACACCTCAGTCAAACGTCACGTGCTCAGCCAGACTGAAGCCAATGCTGGCTTTGATAGAATCACCCCAAGCACAGCCGATCTTTCACTCAACGACAGAGAAATCGTCATTGAGGCTGCTACCGAGGATTTAGACCTTAAAAAGAAGATTTTCTCCAAGCTCTCAGAGCAATCATCGCCTAACACCATCTTAGCAACCAACACCTCAGCGCTGCCCATCCACCAACTGGCGGAGCACATCAGTCACCCCGAGCGGCTCGTCGGAATACACTTTTTCAATCCAGTGCCACGGATGAAGTTAGTCGAGGTGGTCAGAGCGCCACAAACCTCGGATGCAACCTTGGCTGCGGCGGTTAGATTCGTCCAATCCATTGGAAAGTTTCCGGTCATCGTCAAGGATTCACCAGGATTCGTAGTCAACAGGATCCTTCTCCCCTACCTCGTCAGAGCGGGGCAACTCTTCAGCGATGGCCACGATCCAGAGACCATAGACAACTGCATGCTCGACTTTGGCATGCCGATGGGGCCACTGCGATTACTCGACGAAGTTGGGCTGGACGTCTCACTCCATGTTGCAAAAACTCTCTCTGCAGCCTTTCCGGACAGAATGAAGGTTCCGAGCATACTCAACGTGCTCGTAGATAAAGGGCTTTTGGGTAAAAAATCCAGCGAAGGGTTTTATCTTTACGAAAAAGGTAAAACTAGACCAAACCCTACCATTCAACCTGGGGCTTCACCGCAGTCATCTGCCCAGAGAATCCAAGACGAACTTACCACCTTGATGAGCGAAGAAGCTGCTCGTTGTTTAGATGAAGGTGTCGCTAGCTCCGCTGCTGACATCGATTTCGCCATGGTTATGGGAACCGGCTACGCCCCCTTCCGCGGTGGCCCCCTGCGCCATGCTCACGACACAAACCTCTTGAAGCGAAGCTTTTACTAGAGATCAAACGAAACCTCGATCAAAACCATGCCTGACAAATCCATCATCGACACCTCAACTATGAGTGAGGGCCAACGAGCCGCTTTAGAAATGGCTGAAGACTCACGCGATACGCGGGAGATCAGCGGCTTTGCTGGCTCACTCTTCATGGGATTTCCAAAGCTCTCAAGGCTGTCTCCATTCCCTGAGCAAACAAGTGAGGACAAGCTTGCTGGTGATCAATTTATTACAAAACTCGACACATTCCTCCAACAACACACCGATCCAGATCAAATCGACCGCGATGGAGAAATCCCTGACAGCGTCTTTAGCGGACTCGCAGAACTAGGAGCATTTGGCATCAAAATCCCGAAAAAATACGGAGGACTGGGGTTATCCCAAACAAATTACTCGCGCGCTGCAATGGTGTTAGGTGCGCACTGCGGCAACCTAACAGCCCTTCTTTCGGCACACCAATCGATAGGTGTTCCCCAGCCACTCATAGCATTTGGCACCGATGCACAAAAGGAGAAGTACCTCCCCTTATTTGCCAGCGGAAACATCTCAGCATTTGCGCTCACCGAGCAAGACGTTGGTTCCGACCCAGCAAAAATGCAAACCACAGCGACCCTCGACCCAGACGGGGAGCACTGGACTCTGAATGGCGAAAAACTCTGGTGCACAAACGGACTGAAAGCTTCACACTTGGTCGTCATGGCCAAAACTCCAAGCCCAGAAAAACCCTACGCATCCACAGCATTTATCGTCGATGTCACGAGCCCAGGAGTCGAGATCATCACCCGTTGCCATTTCATGGGACTGAAAGCCCTTTACAATGGAGTCATCCGCTTCACTGACGTTAGAGTACAAAACGATGACATCGTTTACGCTGAAGGAAAGGGACTCAAGGTGGCCCTCACCACTCTCAACACTGGCAGACTAACACTCCCCGCTGCATGCTCCGGCGCACTTCAACGCTGCCTCGATATTTCTCTAGCATGGGCAAGTCGGCGAGAACAATGGGGTGCCGCCATTGGTAAGCATGCTGCCATTGCTGCAAAAATTGCAGATCTCAAAGCGGACCAATTTGCCACCGAGTCCATGGTCCTCTATGTTTCAGCCCTAGTAGATCGGGACAAGAAGGCTGACATAAGAATCGAAGCCGCGATGGCAAAACTCTGGGGAACGGAAGCGGCTTGGCACGGGGTCGACCAGACCATGCAGATCAAAGGTGGCCGCGGTTACGAGACTGCGGAGTCTCTAAAAAACCGAGGCGAAGTCGCCGACCCTATCGAGCGCATGATGCGCGATTGCCGGATCAACACGATTTTCGAAGGCTCCTCAGAGATCATGAAGCTCTTCATTGCGCGCGAAGCGTTAGATCCACACCTCCGCCAAGGTGCCGCCACAATCGACTCGCGCAGTACGATGTCTCAGAGAATTCCAGCTGCGATCAAAGCCGGCCTTCACTACGCAGTTTGGTATCCCCTCCGCTGGATGCCTCTCACTCTTGAAGTTCCAGTGGGCACCCATCCTCGCCTGAAACGCCACTACAAGCACATCGAAAAGTATTCTCGTAAACTCTCTAGAGCACTGTTTCACGCGATGGTTCTCAATGGTCCAAAGCTAGAAAAACGCCAACTCTTGCTTGGTTGCTATGTCGATATCGCCACCGAACTTTTTGCTATGAGCTGCGCAGTCTCACGTACCGACAGTCTCCTACAGAAAGACCCTCAGCATTCTCTAAGTACCATCCACTATCTTTCTTCACGTGGCATCGAGCGCATCAAACAACTCCTCCATCAGTCCAAAGACTCCAAGTCCGAACACCGAGGCTATAAACTCGCTCAGGAGCTTATGGGGGAAGTTGAGAGTAGGCAGTAACAAGTAGCTAGCATTAGGAAATCAAATTTCTGGCACAGTTCATAACCTTCTTTTTACGAGGCTAATGCCTGACCCAGACACTAATCTTGGACACTCCTAGTTGGAATTTCCTCCCATGCTCTCTGATGAGGAATGGTTCGTCGGTTTCATGCAGGAGTGTGAAATGATCCTTCATGGCGGCCTGCAGCCATTTCCAGCTATCTCCTTGTGGCCAATGCTGTTTCGGAGTGTATTGCTCTAACCAGGAGAATGGGGTCGCAAAAACCACCTCACCACCGCTGGTTACTAGCTCAGGTAGTCTTTCCAACAAACGCATAGGCTCAGGAAGTCGACACAAAAGGTTAGAAGCATGCACTCTATCAAACCCTTTGAATCCTGCTGGTAAGTTGAGAGCATCACCTTGAGCAAAGCTCACCTTTTCAGGTGACACACCCTTTGGAAGCAGAGCGACTGCATCGGCACATCGGTCGCCTTCCTCCTTAATCTGATAGGCTATACTCCCATGCTCTTTCATTTGATTGGCTGCATCGATGAAGCTCTGTGAAAAATCTATCCCGATTACTTTCTCCGATGTTTTACTGAGCAAAAAGCTTGAGCGCCCTACGGCACACCCAAGGTCAAGACTCACACCAACGCGTTTTTGGGTAAAGAACTCTACAGTTCTACTCACAAAATCGAGGTCCCCTATCCCACCTAGCGTCCACGGCATTCTTTCCTCACTTGTCCCATAATGCATGAGCAAGTATTCGTTGAGTAGTTTTTGAGATTCGTAGTCTTGCATAAAAAAGTAATGTTAGCTGCGGAGCGCGTTCATGATGAACTCGCTTGGGCGGAAATTCTCGATAATGATTTCCTCTTTTCCGCCACGCTGCATACGGACCTCACTGACATTGAAATTTGGAGTCTTGTGGGGAGCGAAAAGAATATCGTCGTGGGTACTATTTTCATGCTTCTTGAACATGTCTGGTATGATGTCGCCGCCGAGATGATCATCACGACCCGTCGCAAGATGGCAAGTTCCTAGCACTTTTTCGTCTTGAATATCTTGATAGGAAACAGGCAACACTTGGGTTCCAAACCCCA
>CAXMPP010000105.1:0-7672 GCA_964195395.1 uncultured Thermodesulfobacteriota bacterium | reverse complement strand
AGATGCATTCTATCCCCTCTATCTATGACGATGGTGGGTGCGGAGGATGTCCACCACCTTGAGCTCAGCCACCTCCTTGGCCATTTCGATCATTTGGATCACCTCCCGGTCCACCATTAGGTGGCCCAGTCCTTAAAAAAAACTCGGATCTTGGACTCCTCGAAACATCCTTGGAATATCTAGCAATAGCTCTACAAGTGGAACCACTTCGGCTGCTTCATATCCTCCGTTCATGATTTTGTAATCGTGGATATGAGGCAGTATTGATCGGTGGCGATGAATAACCGGTGTCCGAGTTCTACGTTTGGGCGGCTTTCGCCCTTGCTGACCCACTCGGTTTGTTATTCAAAAATGGAGTAGTTTTCATATTCAGCTGGTATAGTTTCTCCATTGAGCCTGCGCCCATTCTCGTTAGCTTAGTAGGTTAACGAGAATGACTATGGACACTAACTGAGTGTCGCAGTTTGACTAACCAATATTATTGACGAACCTCCAAGACTAATGCGTGGCTGTATAGTGGTGAGTCGTGGTCTATAGATACGAATTGGGCTGCCATACCTGAAAGCTTTCAGCTATGGCAGAGTCTTCTAAGTCCGACAGACAGCTAGACGGACCTTTCGGGGAAACCTTCGTGCCCAGTGGACCCGTGCCATCGATGTGGATTCGTAGTTGAGACGTTTCATCGTGCTTGTCTTTACAAAATTTTCGTATTTTTCACGATAGAAACCGTTTCACTGGGTTGACGTGGACTATAAAGCCCCGCAGCAGGTCAGATGGTTCAGACTTTCTCTACTCGTTCAATCGATAGCTCTGGGTCAAGGTCTGATTCTGCTAGGAGGCAACTGGAAAAATGCTCTGCCACACTAGGAGCGGTGATGACCCCTTTCGAGCCTAGGCCATTGAAGAAACCAACCTGCGGGCAGGCGGGGTCTAGTCCGATCACGGGTTGGCTACGGTGGATGATGGGTCGCACTCCGGCGTCATGTCCGACCACTTCGAACGGGAGAGATGTGAGATCTGCTACTTTTTTCTCTACTTCAGCACGTCCTTCTTCGGTTGGAGTCGTGCTCAGGTCATCCCATTCATAGGTTGCGCCGGCACGCCAGAGGCCATCACCTAAGGGCACCATCCAGCTATTGCGGCTGATGATTCTATCAGAATCTAATTGATCCACTCGGACAGTGAGCATTTCGCCTTTGGCACTGCGGTGCTTGAGTTGTGAGAACCGACCAGTCGCCAAGCCTGCATAGCCTTGGCATAAAATGATTTTTTGAGCCTTGATGCCATTCCAACGAACTCCTCCATCGGAAAGCTCGACCGATGCTTCGTCAAAGGATTGCTCTAGATAAACTCCATTTTTCTCAATCTTCTGACGCACCACTTTGAGGTAGGCTAAGGTGTCGAGCCGCCCGCCGTGTGCCATTTCAAATCCACCGCACTCGGCATGGAATTGGTTCGGTGGAATTTCAGCCACATTCATAGCTACCCATTCTTTGACCGAGTCTGCCTTACGGCTAAACTTGGCAGCTTCCTTTGCGTCCTTAAATAAACGCAGGACGGGATGTGGGTAAAATAATGGTGTTCCAGTCTCCCGTTCAAGATTCTGGTAATAGGCTATAGCCTCTGGAAGGTATTCCGATTGGCGCCACGCAGGGTTCATCCCTTTGCCGGCGAGTGTGGTCACGAGCCCTGCAGCCACACGGGTGGCGGCGGATGGGTCGTTACTATCGACCACGGCCACGGACTTGCCGCGGCGCATCAGAGCCATCGCTAGCGCGGAGCCAGCTAGGCCTTGACCTACGATGATGAAATCCACTTCCATCATGATCAGTTCAAAAGGGGGTTAAGCTTCTTCGCTAGGAGCCACGATGGCTTTGCGAAGCGCTTCATTAGGATCAACGAAATCAGCATCAAAGCCTTTCGCGTAGTTGAAGAGATGCTTGTGCATGTACTCGAAGTACGTTTCTTTCTGCTCGTCGCTGAGTTTGAACCAGATAGTCACGTTGAAGGCGCGGTTGACCTTCTGCATCATCTTAAGTGATAGACGACGCCCATTGCGAGCGCGCTGAACTTGCTTGTGTGTCAGCTGCTCAGTAGAGACATCAACCATCTCGTTGTTGTTCATGCCCCATGCTGTCATCATGGCATCCAATGGCTGTGTTCCTAGATCTCTCTCTTCCATGCCAATCCCTTACGCCTTGAATAGCAACTTGAACAGTCTATTCTCGTTTACCGTATAAAGTCACCACTCAAGCTGCCAAATTTTCTACGTCTCCGGCAAGCGATCGCCAAATTTTTCGAGTGCTTTCTTTTCTTCGGGGCTGACGAGTTCTTTCTCTTCCACTTTCTCTTCAGGGAACATTTTGTCACAGCCCACTAAAGTGAGAGTAACGCTGAGAATAAAGTAACGAGCAAGAGCCATTGGGATAGTTGAGCTCAAAGGTGGTTATTCATTTAGAGAATCGAGCTCAATTTGCGCTTTCAAATAGAGCGGTCGACGCTTTAAAGCCTTCTGAAATGATTCTTTCGCCTGCTCCGTCTTTCCCACTTTCTTTTGGTAAAGTCCCATGCGGTATTCTATCGGGAAAAGAATTTCAGGCGGAAGCAGCCGCGACACAGCAGGTTGAGCTTCGATCGCAGCTTGGTACCAGTTATAGGCCAGTCCATCCTTCTCTGAAACATGGGCTGTAAGTTCCTTGTGTAAAACGATGAGCGAACTCAATGCCGGCATGAAGTAGGGGAACTCGTAGCTCTGACTGATCTGTTCTTGCATTTTCTGCATATCAGACAGAATCAATGCCAGCTTGCCATGTTGCTTGCGTGCGGTAGCGAGATCCTTTTTCCCTATTGATACCGAAGCGTCAGCATAGAGCTGATAAGCTAACAAGATCGCACTGTAGGGATCCATGTCTCTCCGGTTGGTAGAAGTTGGTATAGGCAGCGAGCTCTTAGCTGAAAGCAGCTCACCCAGCTCTAAGTGCATTCTGAATGGCATCAACTTCCCACTCCACTTAAGAGTGAGAGCACCAGCTGAGTTCTCACGACCACTCTCCACTTTTGCTTTAAGAACAGATGCAACGAGCTCGGCAGCTTCTTTGGTTTTTCCTTGTGCGTGAAGCACCGTGGCGAGAAATAACTGCGCTCTAACAAGCCCTTCATTATCTGCGATACCCAGTTTATTCGCTTCTTGCCATTGTTGGAAAAGCGCAATGGCTTCGCGGTAGGATTTTTCAGCGAGAGCAGCGTCACCACTGCGCAAGGCGATGAAGCCTAACAATGCCTGCCAAGTGGCAACCTTGCCTTCACTCATCTCTGAAAGTTTGAGAGCTAGAGGCAACAAGTCATTTTTAAAATCTACTGCACCGAATGGGGCTTCAGCCTGAACCATGATGAGAAAGTTCAGAGCCATGGGGTCCTCTGGATTATTCTCTGCTAGTTGCTTGAACCGTTCTATGGCCTGACGTTGCTTCATTCTCGGATTACCAAGGGCATTGTATCCACCGCGTGAGAGGTAAGTAGTGAGGAGTTGAGCTTGGAGGTCATTGGGGAAATCGTTGGTTAATTGCTTGAACACACGCAGGCTATTTTCCAATCCATTGGCAATCAGCTCCGCAATAGCAACCGCGTACATCCGCTCGTTCTCAGGGTAGTAGAATTCACCAGCGGCTTTAAATTCAGCGAGGGTGAGCATCCGGTTATAGGCTATAGCTCGCTGTTCGTGGAATTCGTGCTGCGGGCTAGTGAGTGACAGAACAATACCTACATACGCCATCAGGCACTGAGGATCAACCTGCACTGCCGCGGTAAAGTGACGATAGGCTTCAAAATCCCATGACGCATGAATCAGGGCAAACCCTTGCCGCACATGTTCCTGCGCTTCGAGGCTAGAGGAAAATACCAATAATTTCGGCTCTCCAGTCTGGGGAAGCATCGCTGGAGCAACGAGTTTAGCCACTGGTGCCGCGATCACCCCATTCACGTCAAAGGTCTCGCTCACTGAGGATTCCTTAGCCTTTTCCTGTGCCACCACCACTACTGAGAGTGCTATAGTGCACGCCAAAATCCATTTCATATGCAGGAACTATCCAACAATCAGTAAACATAGCAACCTGTAAAGTTTCACCCAATTCAAGCTACAAGCTTTTCTCGACAGCTACGCGTAGTAGCCCTAACGTTGGAGCTATGAAACTAGGACTGATTGGTTGCGGAAAAATGGGTCGCGCCCTGCTTGAGGGTGCTCTTAAAAATGGAATCGTAAAGGCGCAGGATGTTTATGTGTCCTCGCGTACTGAAGAAACTCGGACGGCTCTGGCCAAGGAGCTCGAAGTCAATGCTGTGGATTCGAATACCGACGTCGCTAGCAAAGCCGACGTCGTCTACATTTGCACCAAGCCTAATGTCACTCCGATTGTGCTGATTGAGCTCGCAGAGTCACCAGAGTGCCTTGATGGCACACTCCTTATTTCCGCTGTTGCCGGACTTCCTCTGGGCCAGATCGAACAAGCACTTCCAGGCTCAGCACGTGTTGTTCGCTGTATGCCAAACACCCCCGCACTCATAGGAAAGGGTGCTGCCGCCTACACCATAGGCTCCAATGCCAGTGTCACTGATGCGGCAATGACCTGTAAACTACTCGAGGCTGTGGGCTCTGTGGTTGAAGTTCCAGAATATCTAATGGATGCCGTCACTGGAGTTTCAGGAAGTGGTCCAGCCTACGTGTACACATTTATCGAAGCGATGGCAGACGGTGGTGTACTCAAGGGATTGCCCCGTCCTCAAGCGCTAGAGCTAGCAACTCAAACGGTCCTAGGAGCGGCCTCAATGGTCGCGGAGACGGGACTTCATCCAGCGATTTTACGCGATATGGTAACCTCCCCTGGAGGCACAACTATTGCGGCAGTCCAGGCTCTCGAAGACAATGGATTTCGTTCCGCTACAATCGCGGCGGTAGAAGCCTCGACAGAAAAATCGAAAGAACTCGGACGTAAGTAACGTATAGGCAATACCAGATAAGCTTGACAATAGCCACTTTCCACACTGCGAATGCGTTTGCATTTTGCTCAATTCCACACTAATATAAGAATTATGAACACAACACTTTCCTTCATTTCCCTCCCCCAAGGCGGTGAGATGGTTCTCATCTTCATCGTGATCCTCCTTTTATTCGGAGCCAAGAAACTGCCACAACTAGCTCGTGGCGTCGGTAAAAGCATGGGTGAATTCAAGCGTGCTCGTGAAGAGTTTGAACACGAAATCACCCGAGCTGAACACGAAGAGACCAATAAGACTGAAAAATCTCCAGAAAAGAAAAAAGAAGATACTGAAGCTTAAGCTTTATGCCTTCTCTTACTGAATTTCTAGCCCCACAAGCTTTGCTTCGTGGGGCTTTTTGTTGTCTTATCATTGGCTTACTGAGCCAATGTGACTCGAAACAGCAAACCCCTGACTGGCCTGAACCAGAGCAAAAAGTTGAACTCAGCCACAAGAGCCAACAACTTCCTGAAGCAAAAGCTCGACCTCTCGCCGCCGAAGGTGAAGAAACCAGTTTCATGGCCTACAACCTTCGCAACTATCTCAGCATGCGAAGGGGCGCAAGCAAGGGCAACGTACGCTCAAAGCCCGCGGATGAAATCGAAGATCTCATCCAGAACATAAAAAAGGTATCCCCTGATATTCTAGGGATATGCGAGATTGGAACTCAAGCTGACCTCGACGACCTCAGCTCCCAGCTAGAGAGCGTAGGACTCCTCTACCCTCACAGCTATCTCCACGGTGGAGCAGATAGCTACAGGCGACTCGCAGTCCTCTCAAAATTCCCTCTCAAATCCCATAAACCCAGCGAACTGACCTACTTCCTCGATGGGAAGCGTCACATGATGCTCAGAGGAATCCTCGATGTCACTATTGAGCTCCCCTCTGGTCCCACACGGTTCATCGGTGTGCATCTCAAATCTAAACGTCCCAGCAAGTACTGGGACCAGGCGCAAATCCGCAGGCGGGAAGCAGCCCTTTTGCGTAAACATGTCGATGCAGTCCTTGCCTCCGGTGATTCGCACTTAATAGTCTATGGAGATTTCAACGACACAAAAAAATCCCCTACAGTTCGCACTATCGCTGGTCATCAACATCAAGCTAATTTCCTTCGTTCTCTGGATCTTACAGACTCGAAAGGCTCAAAATGGACACACTATTGGAGCTATGAAGATGTCTATTCACGCTTTGACTATATCTTCGTTTCCCCGAACATGCACGGCCACATTGATATGCAAAAATCTTCTATCCTCGATGTCTCAGCCGCGGACAAAGCCAGCGATCATAGAGCGCTTGTGATAAGCATCCGCTAACGCAGCTCTATAAACCTTTAATAAACGCCTGAGAGTTCCTACCACTGTCGTGAAGTTCTCTGAGCCGTTCAATAGGTAAGGAATCAACGGCAAATGCTTTATATCCCATTTGCTCTGTAAAAAACTTGGCCGCACGGTTAGTCAAAGCAAAGACGGACCGCATTCCTCGTTCTTTAGCGCGAGCTTCCATGAAACTCACGAGGTCGGCACCGTAGCCGGTTCCCTCATGGGTTTGCTTTACGTAAAGGCAGCCAACTTCACCTAAGTCATCGTACTTAGAGAGAGAAACACAGCCGACAACGTGTCCATCAACCTCCATCACTGCGTAATTCTCTAAGGCATCGGCAATTTGCTCGTAGCTTCGAGGCACTATGTGCGTGCGACGAACAGATCGGCCGATCAATGCCAGAAGCTCTGAAATGTCCTCTTCCTTCAAGATTCGAATCTGTCGATACGTTCCACCATACACCATCGTCCCTACACCTTCATTAGAAAACAGTTCATCAAGTAAAGCTCCAGGTACTGTAGCATCGAGTAAATGTACTCGCTCGACTCCAGAATCGCAGGCGGAAGCAGCGGCATCTAGCAACTGTCGTTCTTTACCTGTTAGTTGGGAACTCAGAGCTTTGATTTCCCTCACTCGCAAGAACTTGAGCTGCTGCCCCTTCTCTTCCAATGGCTGAAAATCAGTCAACGCTATCAATTTAGACGCACCTAATGAGACAGAAGTCTCAATCACATTATCGGCCAAAAGTATGTTACCACGCTTGAGTAAAGCCGCCTGACCACGTTCTATGACCCGTTCAACAGTGGCGTCTTCAGCAACCACCGATGATCGAAAATCGTGATCAACCGTCCAATCTATAATAGATTCCAATTCTTGCTCGGTTGAAACAAGTACAAGACGCACCCCTATCGACTGCAGCGCACACAAATCCATGACAACCTCGGCCTGAGAAGTCTCAGAAAGAACCTTCCAGTCAATATCCACGACGAAGAGCTTCCCTTGAAACTGGGGAACATAGTGAAGCAGGCCTCGTAGGTCAGTAGCGGAAGGATTCATAGTGGGTCTTTAATGAATGTGCATCGCCGCCCTATGAGCGACTTTAGGTACCAGCTCTTTCCAATCTTCACCTCCTTCAGCGATCATTTTATGAATATCACGCCCAGTGTAATTCAGAAGAGTCTCATCACCAGATTCCACGGATCGCACCAGTCTATTTTGTAGTAAATACTGATAGAGGTGCTGCGCTTTCTCATGCGCTTTGAAGCTTTCAGCAGTCACGAGTTCACCCCCCTTGCGGTTCTTCCAAGGATAAACATAGAGT
>CAXMPP010000104.1:4904-7738 GCA_964195395.1 uncultured Thermodesulfobacteriota bacterium | reverse complement strand
TTCATGGTGATGGTTATTCTATGATTGAGGTAGGTTGGGTGACTTTGGTTCCCTTGGTGTTACCAAGGGCAAAATGGCAGCCAAACCTGTTGTGGAGGAAGTCGTCTAACAAGATGTCTTCTTGGCGAATGAAGCCTGAGCTTGGTAGCTGGTTGCTAAAAAATAGATCGACTGCAGCACAGATGCTCGCGGCAGTGGTGAGTTGGATGGCGGAAACTGCAGAGCCGTCTAACTCCGTGTGATAGATTTTTCTGGCATCACTGATCTGAACGAACTGGTCACCCCGCCAGCCAGTGATGTTGCAGAAGGTGAGCACGAGGTCTTGCTGGGTGGTTGGAATGGCATTTTCTAAAATCTCACGCAGCAAGTCTCTACGGTTTGCTAGCTGTAGTTCTTCTAGTAAGAAGCGAACGAGGTCGCGGTGGCCTGGGTAGCGGATGGTTTTGTAGTTGATGTTTCTGGCAGCTCCTTGAAGAGATGAGCAGAGAGTTCCTATGCCGCCTGAGGTGTGGAATGCCTCGTAGCGCGTGCCGTCAATCGAGAGCGTCTCTAAGCCAGTGAGTGGTCGGTCCTCCACTAATTCACCGTCACGTAAAGCCTGGCAGGGCTGGCAGTACTCATTGATGAGTCCATCGGTCGACCATGTGAGGTTGTACCTGAGCGAGTTAGTCGGGTAGACTGGCAGGGCGCCCACTCGGATGTTGATGTTTTCTACTCGGTCAACTTGCTGGGCTAGGTGATTCGCGATGATAGCTGTGAAGCCAGGAGCGAGTCCACATTGGGGCATTACGGCCTGACCCTGTTGTGCCGATTCGGCGAGTTGTTTTATTTTTTTGCTGACTGAGATGTCTTCAGTGAGATCGAAGTAACTCAAGCCGCAGGCCATTGCAGATTGGGCAACCTGAAGGCAATGGGTATAGCTGAGAGCGCAGATGACTGCATCACAGCCTAGCATGGCGGAGTGGAGGGATTCTTGGTTGTTGGTATCAATGCTGACGCAACGCGTAATGTTGGCGAGCGAGTCTAGAGCTTCGAGCCGAGCATTGCTCTGGTCGGCTAGTGTTAAGGCATAATCACCTGAGCCCGCTAGTATTCTAGCGATTGCCCCGCCGATTTTTCCACAGCCCAATAATAGAATCTTGTGCATATAAATGAAGGTGATGAACCCTCATGGTAGCATGGTGTAACCTTCTGTAAAAGAGCGTCTTTTGTTGATTTGTTGGTCGATTGAATTGTCGCAGTCTCTGTCACTAGAAATCAGTGGAGGAGATCAAAAAAAATGGTGTGACTCGTTTGAGCCACACCATTGGAAAAGGAGGTCTAAATTGACGTTTAGAGGTCGAACTTGGTCCAGGCAGCGTTGTTGGCGCTGGATTCTACGACGGCTTCGATAAATGCCATGCCGCGGATTCCATCGTCGATCTTGGGGTAATCGGTAGCAAACTCGCTAGGTGTCTCACCCGCTTCAACCGCACGGATGTGGTTGGAGAAGTTGAGGTAGAGGTTGGCGAATGCTTCGAGGTAGCCTTCTGGATGGGCTGCCGGTGTGCGTGTTGCAGCTTTTGCGGCGTCGCAGTTGTAATCGTTGCCAGTGCGGTAGACTTGCATTGGAGCAGTCTTTGATTTAATTAGCAGCGTGTTTGGCTCATTCTGGTGCCATTCTAGTACACCTTCTGATCCCCAGACCTTGATCGCGAGGTTATTTTCTTCACCAACTGCAATCTGAGATGCGGTGAGGACGCCTTTGGCTCCGCCTACGAAACGAAGGAGCACATTGCCGTCGTCGTCGAGTCTGCGCCCAGGGACGAATGCTGTGAGATCTGCAGCGAGTTCGTCAACGTGTAGCCCTGTGATTTCCTCAGCGAGGTTCTCAGCGTGGGTTCCGATGTCGCCCATGCAGCCAGCTGCGCCAGACTTCTTCGGGTCGGTGCGCCATGCTGCTTGCTTTTGTCCTTCGGAGTCGATCGCATCAGCCAGCCAGCCTTGTGGGTATTCGACAACTACTTTGCGGATCTCACCGAGGTCACCATTGGCGACCATGTGGCGCGCCTGCTTGACCATTGGGTAGCCAGTGTAGGTGTGGGTGAGGCCGAAGAGTTTGCCTGACTTTTCGATGATAGTTTTGAGTTCCTTTGACTCAGCTAGATCAAGAGTAGCTGGCTTGTCGCAGAGAACGTGGAAGCCAGCTTCGAGTGCTGCCTTAGCAGCGGGGAAGTGGACGTGGTTAGGTGTGACGATTGCGACGAACTGCATCCGTTGGTCAACGGGGAGTGCCGCTTCTTT
The DNA here is from genome assembly GCA_964195395.1 of uncultured Thermodesulfobacteriota bacterium. Taxonomy (GTDB): domain Bacteria; phylum Verrucomicrobiota; class Verrucomicrobiia; order Verrucomicrobiales; family Akkermansiaceae; genus Rubritalea. The sequence continues at coordinate 5,455 of CAXMPP010000104.1, read as the reverse complement.
CTCCATCATTTCAGCAAATGTGCCGTAGCAGCGATCCGCTGGAAGATAGAAGTCAGCACCTGAGTCCTTGGAGCGTTGTGGGTCCGAAGAGAATGCTCCGCAGACGAGTTCAATTTGTTGGTCGATCGCAGCTGCGATGCGGTGGACTGCGCCGATGAAGGCACCTTGACCTCCGCCGATCATGCCCATTCTTACTTTAGCCATATTATTTGAGTGATAAGTGTGAAGTGAAAAGTGCGAAGTTGACTGCTACTGAGCGTCGTTGTCGAATGCTCCGTCGAAGTTGAGGTTGGTGTTCCGTGGGAAGTCTAACTTGCGAACGTACTCGCAGGACTCGGTTGCACCGTGGAAGCGATCCATACGGCCGTCTTCCCATTCTACGGAAAGCGGTCCTTGGTATTGGATGTCATTGAGGGCAACGATGATTTCCTCAAAGTTGACGTCGCCACGGCCGACTGAGCGGAAGTCCCACTGGCGGCGAGGGTCGAGGAAGTCTGTGTGACCGCCGAATACACCCACTGTGCCGTCTCCGTGGTTGAACCACACGTCTT
>CAXMPP010000104.1:0-4894 GCA_964195395.1 uncultured Thermodesulfobacteriota bacterium | reverse complement strand
ATGTGGCAATGGAAGATGCGATCAGAGAAGTTGTAGATGAATTTTACGTAGTCGACACCTTGGTAGGCGAGGTGGGATGGATCGTAGTTGAAGCCGAAACGTGGGTGGTGATCGAGTGCTTCGAGCGCGCGCTCAGCGGAGGCGATGTCGAATGCGATCTCCGTTGGGTGGACCTCAAGGGCGAAGTAAACATCAACTTCGGCGAATGCATCCATGATGGCTTTGAAGCGTGTTCCGAAGTCATCGAAGCCTTTTTGCAGGTATTCCTGAGATGTCGGCGGGAATGCGTAGAGTGCGTGCCAGATAGAGGAACCAGTGAAGCCGTTGACGACTACTTTCTCCGGTGAGCCACCTGGCTTGAGGTCGAAAAATTTGCGTGCTGCCTTAGCTGTGTCGATCATTTCCTGAGCCGCGCGTTGGCGTACGCCTTCTGGCTCTCCGTCGCCCCAAACATGGGGTGGGAGGATGGCTTTGTGGCGTTCGTCGATGAGGTCGCAGACTGCCTGACCTACAAGGTGGGCTGAGATGGCGAAGCAGGTGAGGCCAGCTTTTTCTATCTGAGCCCATTTAGCTTCGCAGTAGCCCTCTTCGTTGAGTGCTTTTTGGACATCGAAATGGTCGCCCCAGCAGCCGAGTTCGACGCCGTCGTAGCCCATTTCTTTAACTTTCGGGAAGAGTTCTTCAGAGGGGATGTCAGCCCACTGGCCAGTGAATAATGTAACGTTACGCATAGTGATTTTTTTGTGAAATTCTGATCGATATAATTAGAGAGATACTCGCGGGGAATCGAGGAAAATCAGCACAGATAACTACTTTCTGGTGTGTTGGCAGAGTTTGTCTGTGAACTTTTCCCCAAGTGCTTGGTATATCACTTCAGAGGCTGGGTCAGGCTCGATGGTGGAGCCCTCGATCGGTTGGCAAAATTGCTCGATCAGCGTGTCAATATCATAGCCATCGGCGGTAGCTGCTATCAATGCAGACCCCAGGGAGGCGGATCCGTGAGAAGCGAGTCTTTGGACTGGGCGTTGGAAAATGTTAGCAATCGTCTGGCAGACGCCATCACTTTGAGAAATGCCACCTGTGGCAAGGATGGTTTCGGGGAATTCTCCGTGCCAGAGACTGTGGAGGCGCATGTTGAGAAACTGGCCATCGATCAGCGAGGAGGGGGTTGACTGAGACTGATCTACCGCGGATGCGTGGGGTGTGATCTCGGTGTCAAAAAATGGCAGAGATACTGGGCTCTTTACGCTGCGTTTAGTTAAGAGCTCAGCGTCAAATTCCTCCCAGGAAATGCCTAGTTTGTTTTTGAGTGCGACACAGGCGAGCGCGCCATTTTTGAAACATGAAAGTGACATGTACCCGCCCACCGGATTTCCAAAAATGTGGCCGTAGCCTTGTGGGTCGAGGAAGGGAGTGTCGACGGCAGAAAAAAGTGTGTAGGAGGTTCCTAAGGAAATGACCCAAGTCCCTTTGCGGATCACGCCCATGCCTATGAGACTGGCTGGATTGTCTCCAGTCCAGTGGGTGCAGCGTGTTGTTGAATTCATGCCGAATTTACTGCTGAAGTAGGGTGCTATGGTGCCAGCAATCTGGGTTGTACGGCGAAGTTCGGGGAGCCGTTCTAGGGTTCCAGGGGCCGTGGCTTCTGCCATTTTCTTATCCCACTTTAGCTTGTTGATGTGCATCAGGTTCATCCCTGCGCCATCGGCAAAGTCGATGGCTGCGGACTTGCCTATAAGGATCGAGCATAAGAATGAGGAGGCGAGGTGGACGGTGTCAGTCTCTTGCCAGTGGTAAGGAAATTGCTTGGCGTGCTTGCGGATTTGCGCCGCTGAGAATCGCTCAATCACTGCTGAGCCTGTGCGTTTAGTCACCTTGCGTGCGCTGCCGATAGCTGCGGTGATTTCCTTGCTGTCCTGGTGGGTGGAAGAATCTAACCAAACAGGGGAAACTGGACGGGTGAATACGTCAGAGAGTTGCTCGGCTAGCGGGATGTTAGGCGAGAGTGTTTCAAGGGTTCTCTCAAAGTGCTCTTTGAGATAAACTGTGGCATGCTGCTGGGCTGAACCGCAAATGGTGGCAACCGAACTCAGCGGTGCGCCGTCTTGCTGCATGCGTGTGAAGAGGAGGTCGAGCGCCTCAACCCACATGATGGGGTTAGAGAAAAACTCGTCAGGCTTTGTCCCGCGGACAAAGCCGTGACTCGTTTGATAGTGAGGCAAGTCAGCCTCGAAATTGATAGATGTCTCATAGAGTGTCTCTCCACTACTCACATCAATAATGATGGCGGAGAGACTTTGCGTTGAGCAATCGAGACCTAGATGCATAGAGGGGTTTACACCATGCTGGGATTATTCCCAAGTTCTTAGTAGGAGATTACTCCCAACTAGCTTCAAGAACGCGTGGTTGATAACCGCCCTTAGACTTATACCAGAAGCCGATGAGGGCGAAACTGATAAGCATAACACATGGGAATGCTAGCGCTACAGTCATCAGTGATTGGCGACCAGCCTTCTTAGACGCATCAGTAACTTCTTGGGTCTTACCAAGTGATTCAGCTACTTCAGCAGCTTTTGCTGAATCTGTAGCTTCGTAGGTAGCTCCAAAGAATTCCTTTTCGATTTTAGCAGCATCGTAAACTTCAGTAGAAATTTCCTTGATGTTGTTAGTCGTGTGGTTGTCGTTGAATATACCGATAATTGGACCACCAATAATTCCTACAGAGAGCAGGCCAATGGCTGAAACGGTGTTCAAAGAGAGAGCGCCGCCTTCAGGGAATTGCTCAGATGCGAGTCCAAGTACGGTTGGCCAGTAGAAGGTTTGACCGACTGCGTAGAGAACGAATGCTCCCAGTATCCAAGATCCATTTACTTGTGATAGCGCGATGAGTCCGCACATTGAGAAGAATGAGCTGATCACCAAAATAGTGGGTGGTGAGAAGCGTGAAGTGAGGATACCTGCTTGGAAGCGAAGAATCATCATGATGAATGCAGAGAAAACGATAGCCCACGCTGCATATTCTCCCATGACAGGAGTCATAAGCTCTTTGATCCATGCGTCAGTACCTAACTCGGTAGTTGCCAATGGAATCATTAGGAGACAGAGGATAAAGTAGAGTGGCTTACCTACAGACTTGGTGATGAATCCAAATACGGCACCAATAGCGACGCCAACACCGAGAGCTAGATAAAGACTTGGCGGTGTGCCAGTGAAAACGTTTGTGATCTCGTAGAAGAGAAGGAACGCTGCGATAGATGAGGAAAGGAATCCAACATCTTTAAGCATAACGGAGTAGGGAACCTTAGCTGCAACTCGTTCGTCGACTGGGAATACAGCTTTGATGAACATGATACCATAGGCTAATACAGGGAGTAGAATCCAGAGAGCATTGAGTTGCCAAGAGACATCCTTGCAGATAATCATAACAGTACCACCAGCAACAAGACCTGCTGGCCAGGCTGCGTGTAGAATATTAAGCATTTTGGACTTCTGAGTCTTATAAATGGTAGCGCAAACTGGGTTGATCACCGCTTCAACGACGCCGTGTCCTAAGCCTGCGCAGAGAGCTGCCCAGTAAAGGTCTTCAGGAGTCTTAGCCAAGAAGGTCAGTATGCCGGAAGTTATTTGGAAAACGAATGCCAAGTACATTGAGCGCTTGTGTCCGACAAAATCGACAACCAAGCTGAAGAGAATCATCATGACCGCAATCGGCCAAAGTGAGGCACCGAAAATACGGCCGAGTTCTCCACCTGTTAGGTTGAATTCAGTTCCCCAGTCGCCGAGTACCATGACTCGGTATACAAATCCTACGCCAGCAGCTGCGAGAGAAAGGAAGCAGGCCCAAAAAAGTGTCTTTCTTTGGCTTTCAGTTAATTGTGTGTCCATTATTTACGGTGTTATGTTGTTGTTATTGTGTTCGAGTGGATAGGAGTTTCAATCGAGCGTATGAACCTCATAGTGGGAAGTTAGACTTGTGTCTAGCATCTTGTTATTTACTGTCATGATTTATAGGAGATGTTCATGACTATTCTTTCAACTTATTGATAAATAACTACGTCATGTGGATTTTAAATCGTTCGACTCACAGGTCAGATTGTGATAAATCGTCAATTAGTGAATAATACAAAAAGCTCATTTGATGGAGGTCAGGTAACAGAGTTCCTTGATTCTCTGATTCCTGGGCAGATCTCACCAGTGCTCTTTCAAGCCATGCCGGACGTGATGTTTTGGTTAAAAAACGTGGATGGAGAGTTTATCTTTTTTAATGATGCCTTCCTCTGCGAAAAGAACGCAGACGATGTTTTAGGTAAAACTGATGCGGATCTGTTGCCGAGTGAACTAGCGAGAGTCTACATGGAGGATGATCGTCAAGTGATGGCGAGTGGTGAACCGCAGTGGAATAAGGTAGAACTAGTCGTTGCGATCAATGGTGGAGTGGAATGGCGAGCTACTAGCAAGGTGCCATTGAGAAATAGAGCTGGAGTAATGGTCGGGACTGCGGGCATTAGCCGTCGAGTGGGGATGGACGAGGGACTTCCAGTGCCGAGTCAGCAGCGTGACATGGCAACAATTGTGGGAACTATCTATAAAAACGTGGATAAGGAGATCAAGGTGGTGGATGTAGCTCAAGCAGCAGGGGTCTCAGTTTCAAGTCTAGAGCGCTTGTTTGAAGCGAACATGAACACCACCCCGAAACAATTTATTATCCAAGCCAAGATCTCGACTGCTTGTGAGCGGCTGGTCGGTACTAATATGAGTGTGAAGGAAGTGGGCGCGAGCGTGGGGTATTCTGACCATGCCAACTTCACCCGTGGTTTCCGTAAAGTCATGAAGATGAGCCCAACGGATTACCGACGCAATTACCGTAAAGGTTAGATGAATTTACCAGTGTATG
>CAXMPP010000103.1:7446-7804 GCA_964195395.1 uncultured Thermodesulfobacteriota bacterium | reverse complement strand
TGGAAATATTAACTATAGCTCTTCAATGAATATGGCGTCTCAGAGCATGGCGACTGCATCCCAAAAAGTAGCCGCAGTCCCAGAACCATCCTCAACAGCACTTCTCGGCCTAGGTAGCCTTGGTCTACTGCTTCGCCGCCGTCGATAGGTTGCGTTTCTACCATCAACTCAAAGCCGCACCTTAAATGATGCGGCTTTTCTGTGTTTAGGCCAAAGCGTCATTCGGCTAATAGCATGAGCAAGACGTGATGAAGCACTGAATGCTGAAGTGGGCTGGATTTGGAAGGGTAAGTGATTCTAGACCAAACGAGATAAGATCCTCTTTAAAAAGGAAGGACATATAGTGGCTGGTTTGGTT
>CAXMPP010000103.1:0-7436 GCA_964195395.1 uncultured Thermodesulfobacteriota bacterium | reverse complement strand
GTAAAAACTGAAGGACCAGTAGGGATGACATAAAGAGAGCTCATAATTCCGGGGGGGACTATGAGCTCTTATATTTTTGAAATGAATGTTTAGCTTACGCTGGTGGTAAGCTGGGGTCGATGAGGTCGCGCCAAGCGTCGATTCCGCCTTTGATGTTCACTGTGTTGGTGATGCCTTGAGCTGCTAGGAAGGCGCATACTTTGGCGCTGCGTCCGCCAGCTTTGCAGTGGACGTAGATCGTTTTATCGGTAGGGATTTCCGCGTAGCGTGCCTCGATTTCTTGAAGTGGAATGCGGAGGGTGCCGTCGAGCGCTGCTGCTGCGACTTCCTGAGGTGTGCGGGCATCGACGAGGATGCCGTCGAGGCCGGCGTCGATTTTTTCTTTGAGTTCAAGTACGGTTATTTCTTTCATAGTAGAGGTGTTAGGTACGCCGCAGAATCCATCGTAGTCGATGAGGTCTGTGACGGTGGGGTTGTCGCCGCAGAGTGGGCATTTGGGATCCTTGCGTAGGTTGAAGCTGCGGAACTCGGTATTGAGCGCATCGTAGTGGATGAGTTTTCCGAGTGGTGGCTTGCCAATGTTCAGTAGCAGTTTGATGGCTTCCATCGCTTGCATCGAGCCAATAATTCCGGGCAGGACGCCGAGAACGCCAGCCTCGGCACAGCTGGGTACAGAGCCTGGATCGGGTGGGGTGGGGAGCATACAGCGGTAGCATGGTCCACCGAGGTGGGGGGCGAATACGGAGATCTGACCTTCGAAGCGAAAGATGGAGCCGTAGACATTGGGGATACCTAGTAAAAAGGAGACGTCATTGCTGAGGTAGCGGGTCGGAAAATTGTCTGTGCCATCGATGATGATATCGAAGTTGGCTGCGATCTGCTTGGCATTGGCGGCAGTGAAGCGTGCTTCGTGGCATTCGACTTCGATGTGTGGGTTGATCTCTAACAGGCGTGCCTTGGCGCTGTCTAACTTTGGTTTGCCGACCCAGGATTCACCGTGGATGATTTGGCGTTGTAGGTTCGAGGACTCCACGTGATCCGCATCGACTAGGCCAATACGGCCGACCCCAGCAGCCGCGAGGTACATAGCCACTGGCGAGCCAAGTCCACCAGTGCCAATACAGAGAACCGAGCTCTGCTTGAGCTTCTCTTGTCCTTGTTCGCCGACTTCAGGTAATGTGAAGTGTCGGGCGTAGCGTTGCTTCTCGGCAGGTGTGAGCATGCGTTGTTTTTAAGGAAAAAGTAGGAAAGTAGAAAGGAGAAAGTGAGAAGTGAGAAGTGGGAAGTGGGGAAGTGGGGAAGTGGGGAAGTGGGGAAGTGGGGAAGTGGGAAGTGGGAAGTGGGAAGTGGGAAGTGGGAAGAATCGAATAGTTGTTTTACCGAAGCCTATCTTTTGGAAAAAGACTTGGCTCTGTGATAGGCATCTCATTGATGGAGGCTTCTCTTTCGGTCATTAGGCCATCGGCGTTGAATTCCCATTGTTCGTTGCCGTAGGCGCGGAACCACTGGCCTGCATTATTGTGGTATTCGTAAAAGAATTTTACGGAGATTCGATTGTCGGTGTGGGACCAGAGCGTTTTCTTGAGCCGGTAATCTTGCTCTTTGACCCATTTATTTTGCAGAAATGCGCGGACTTCATTTCTCCCTGTTAGGAAGTTTGTGCGGTTTCTCCAGACTGTGTCCTGACTGTAGGCGAGTGAGACTCTTTCAGGATCGCGTGAATTCCAGGCATCTTCTGCCAGCTGAACTTTCTCGGTGGCTGTCTGCAGGGTGAAGGGGGGGAGTGGGTGTCTTTTCTCATTCATGATTTTATTTTTTGAAGGTTATAATACGATTTGAGTAGTTAGATTGGTGTAATGACGCTGAAGATTTTCTATTCTAGCAAGGCTCAAGGAAGGAGCATAGCGAGCTATGTGACTGACGCGGAACGCTGCTAGAATGGGAAAGGTTTAGCGTTTCTTGAAATTCAGCTTTGCTGACTATTCTCAAACCTAAAAATCGATCATTACTCCAAGGTAACTGTGAAAATTGTATAAAGCAGCAAGAGCGGGGGGAGCCCTAGCTGCTTATTATTTGGAATATTGTTAGCGCTTCACTTTACGCTCTAAGAAATCGCGCATGAGTTCGGCTATCTTCTCTCCATCTTCTTCTAAGGCGAAGTGGCCAGTGTCTAGCAAGTGGAATTCGAGATCCTTGAGGTCTCGCTTATAGGGATGCGCTCCGTCAGCTGGAAAGATGTGATCATTTTTCCCCCATACGATAAGTGTGGGTGGTTGGTGCGTACGGAGATATTCTTGCCATTGTGGGTAGAGGGCTGGGTTGGTCCCATAGCTTTTAAACATGTTGAGCTGGATCTCATTATTACCTTCTCGGTCAAGCAGGCGTTGATCTACGGTCCAGTTGTCTGGGCTGATGGCTGCCTTATCGCGCACTCCATGGGTGTACTGCCATTCTGTGGCTTCGATAGTGAGCAATGACTTGAGAGCGTTTCTATTCTCAGTGGTGTCCTTTTCCCAGTAGAGCTTGATCGGCTTCCAGAAATCCTTGAGGCCTTCATCAGAGGCATTACCATTCTGGATGATTAGGCTTTGAATTTTCTCTGGGTGCTTGTGGGCGATTCTAAAACCGACTGGAGCTCCATAGTCCATCAGGTAGAGGCTGAATTTCTTGAGATCTAACTCCTGGGTGAATTGATCAATCACTGAAGCCATGTGATCAAAACTGTATTCAAATTCGGTCGGGCTTGGTGCCGAACTTTGGCCAAATCCTGGCATGTCGGGAGCGACTACATGGTACTTGTCCGCAAGCTGGGGAATCAGGTTTCGGAACATGTGAGAGGAGGTAGGGAAACCGTGGAGTAATAGGATTGTTGGAGCATCCTTTGGTCCTGCCTCACGGTAGAAGATCTTTTGACCTTCTACCTCAGTGGTTTGGTATTTCACTGATGTGTCATTGTCAGTAGCTGTTAGTATCGGTGTTGTCGCTGCTAATGCTGCTGTTCCAATTGTCATGCCCACTTTAGTGAGGCGATTACTTAGTTTTGTTGTTTTCATGGTATTTGTTGTTTAGTTGAATATTGGTATAAGTTAAACCGACCGGTCGGTCTCGGTGTGTGTAAAAAAAGGGAGCGGTAAGTTAGGCTGCCTTTGAGTTGAGAATTTGATGCACCTGAGTCAGAGCTGCGTCTACTGGCCAAGTGTCCTGAAAGTTCTGGGATTCGACGAGTGCGCCTTCAAAGAGGAGGTAGATAGTCGATCCGTGTTGAATCGCTGAGTCAGGTGACAGAGGTATTCCTGAAAAATGTTCGGAAGTGAGTTGCTGAAACTTTTCTAGAAGCTGCTGTTTGTGTTGTGTGACAACAGCACGCATGGAGTTCTCAGAATCGGGTGTTTCAGCCATTGTATTGAGAAAGGCGCAGCCTCTGAAATTACTTTCCTGGAGCCAATCTTTCAAAAACTGGAAGCAGGCTGAAAGTTTGTTCGCGCTGCCATCAATAGGTGTGAGTGAGGTTTCTAGCCAAGCATTCCACACGTGGTGTCTGTTAGTCAGCCATGCGACGCCGAGTTGTTCTTTGGATGCAAAGTGTGTGTAAAAAGTACCTTTGGCAATGCCAGCAGCATCTATGATTTGTTTGATTCCTGTGGCGCCAAATCCCTGAGTGTAGAAAAGCTCTGAAGCTATTTCTATAATCTCGTCACGTTTGGTTCCTGCTTTGCTCATACTCACAAAGAAACATAAACCGACCAGTCGGTCAAGATGTTTTTTGTGGTATTAATAAAAGGAGAACCTGGCATCTAGAGATGAATGTAGCTGGGGGAAGCCGCAGCGGCCCAAGGAATGAAGTCAGATTGAAGATGTAGGATTTGAACATCAGCACCCATTTGTGGGATTCGTGTGATCGGCTGTTGAGATCGTTTCGTCCTACAGGCTAGTACTGATGACCCCGCCGCGCTCGTCAAGCCGAGTCAGCCGTGCAAGCCACACGCAGTCCAGCTAGAAATTTAAGAGGTAAGATTGGAGCTGCTCCAGCGATCCATAGAGGCTAGCATTACTTAGCAGTTCCAGTTGCACGAATGTGCAGTGAAGTTCATAGCCGGCAGCCGCTATGCAGCGCCTGCCGGAGTGTCGAGTCAACAAAGGAGACTCTTTCAATGGAGCCGAACAAAGTCCTGCATTTTTATTCTGTCTTGCCGAGAAAGTGGCACAGACCCGAGAAGCTGATTGCCGTGCAGCGCTTTGTTGAATTGCTCTTTTGTCAAGTCGTCTACTTGGAGAGGACTACACCAACATCTTTAGCGTAGTTTTCCCATGCTTCCTGTAGTTCTTTAAGTTTATCGGGTTGCTCGGATGCAAGGTCATGAGTCTCGCCAGGATCGATTGAGACATTGTAGAGATGCCAAGTTCCTGAACCATATGGGGGGGCAACCGAGCTAGCCTTGAGGTCACCTTGGCGCATCCATTTACCGTTTTGCATCTCACCGCCGATGAGGTCGTTTTTGCTGTAAACTGATGTTGCTGAGCCGGCCAACAGCCCCTTGAGAGACCTGCCACGCATCGGCTCCATTTTACGGCCTTCATATGACTCCGGGTGTGTGGTGCCAGCATAATCGAGAAGAGTCGGCATGATGTCCCAAACATAGGCGAATGCGTCGTTTTTTTGTTCAGGCTTGATCCCAGGGCCAGCGACCAGCAGAGGTGAGCGTATACCACCTTCACCGACGGTCATCTTGAACAAATCCAGCGGTCCTGAACAGGCAGAACCAAAACCCATACCATAGGCGTAATGTGACATAGGTTTACCGATGTTCTCTAGGCTGTTGTCGAATTGAGCAAACCAGTCGCTGCCCCGATTCTCTGGGTAGTCTTCGCTTACCCAAGGGTTTGGGCCATTGTCGGACATAAACACGATGATGGTGTTCTCGTATTCGCCAATATCTTTCAGAAAATTCACTACGCGGCCGTAGTGATAGTCCATGTTACTCACCATACCTGCATAGACCTCCATCCCCCGAGCCTCTATAGCTTGCTTATCCTTTGGGAGTGAATCCCATGCCGGTAACATAGCGTGTCGCTGCGGGACTTTAGCTGAATCCGGTACTACGCCCGATTTCTTGGCGGCAGCCGTACGTTTTGCTTTGAGAACCTCGTAACCATCGTCGTAGTCGCCACTATACATGCTCTGCCAAGGCTCCGGCACGTGCATCGGGTCATGTGGGGCAGTGAACGCAAGGTAGGCAAAAAACGGCTTATCTTTGTCCCGATCCTTGCGAATTGAATCCATCAAGTCATCTGCAAAATTACGAGTCGCGTAGAAGTTCTCTGGAACGTTCTTGAGGATTTTTCCGTCCTTGACGTAGGTAACGAGTTTCTCTGAGGGAGCTAGCCCGGACATGTCCTTCCAGTAGCTCGCGCCACCGTTGACCATAGTGAAGGAGCGTTCAAATCCACGGTTGTGGGGGAAATATTCAGCCGAGTGTCCAAGGTGCCATTTCCCAGCCATGTGAGTGTTGTAGCCTGCTGTTTGTAGAACCTCAGCAAGGGAGACTACCCGGTCGTTCAAGTGGCCCTCGTATCCAGGCTTCCCCTTCTGTTCGGGTGCAAGAAGCTCTCCCATATTTCCTAGGCCAGCAAGGTGATTGTCCGTGCCCGAAAGGAGCATTGAGCGAGTAGGGGAACAGCTAACAGAAGTATAGAAACTGCTGAAGGAAACGCCGCTTTGTGCGAGGTTGTCGAAATGAGGCGTCTCAATTTCACTCCCGAAGGAACCTAGGTCCGTCCAACCCATGTCATCGGCGACAACTAGCAAAATATTCGGTGGTGAATCGGCTGCGTAATTTGATTGTGGAACTATTGCGATGGCTAGAAGAGCTGCTAGCCTCAACGGTAGGGATGGTTTGAGAATCATATGAGTGTTGGTCTTCTGAGTTTTTTAAGGGAATGTAAAGCACACGAATCACTGATAGATAGAGTACTTAAAATTTTGGAGCATGTTGAAACGGCCATCAATCGGTTTGTTGCGTAGAGCCTTTTCATCGTTCATTTCATCTTGATTAGCACGTAATATTACGATTTGGGGAGTAAAACGAATTTTAGAATATGGAACAACTAAGAAGTTAGAAAACCTCTAATAATCAAAAATTATTGATGAGGTGGAATGATTTAGTTTAGAAGTGAGTGCTATTAGCTGGGAAACCATAGTGCTCTTCAGATTCGAGGCGGTCATGTTCCGTGATACGGTAGCTGTGGGTGGCTGATAGATACGGGGGTATTTTTCCCATCGTGAGGGGAGGGTTGGCTCCATCGATTTTAAGCTGAATCTCATTGTTGCCTTTGAGTCGGGAAATTGATTGGCCTGATTAAGACCCGCTGCTGTGAAGGCTCGCAGTTTCATACGCTTGGCGAGTCGACAAAAAAAGCGCAGAGCCGGAGCCCTGCGCTTTTACATTTGGAGTGTTTTGGATTTCTCTAGCGGATACGCTGGAGGAGCCATGGGAGGAGGTCGCTGATAGCGATACGCTCTTGCTCCATGGAGTCGCGGTGACGGACTGTCACTGTGTCGGTTAGGTCCTGACCATCTTCCGTTTCTTCACCGAGGGTTTCGAAGTCGATAGCGATACAGAATGGTGTGCCGACTTCGTCCTGACGACGGTAGCGGCGTCCGATAGCCGCAGTCTCATCGTAGAAGATGTTCATGAACGGCTGAAGGAGGTGTTGGACTTCCTTTGCCTTGGCTACGAGCTCGGGCTTATTTTTAAGAAGCGGAAGGATGGCAGCCTTGATAGGAGCCATGCATGGCTTGAAGCGCATGACTGTGCGTTCGTCTTTCTTTCCACCTTCTTTGGTGAGGTCTTCTACATCGTAGGCTTCGCAAAGGACTGCGAGGACACTGCGGTCACAGCCAGCAGAAGGCTCGACAACGTGTGGGATGAAGCGCTCTTTGGTTTCTTCATCAAAGTACTCGATGGTTTTTCCTGAGTGCTCTTGGTGCTTGCCTAGATCGTACGCGCCACGGTAGGCGACACCTTCGAGCTCTTGGATGCCGAATGGGAATTCGTATTCGATGTCGTAGGTTTTTTCTGAGTAATGAGCACGCTCGCCATCTGGCACGTCGAGGACGTGGAGTTTTGTGCGTGGGACACCAATTTCTTCGTAGAAGGAAAGGCGCTTTTCGAGCCACTCTTCAGTGAGGCGGAGGCCGTCTTCCGGGCGACAAAAATATTCGATTTCCATTTGTTCAAACTCACGAGAACGGAATGTGAAGTTACGTGGGTTGATCTCGTTGCGGAATGCTTTACCAATCTGCGCGATGCCGAATGGGATTTTCACGCGTGAGGAATCGAGCACATTCTTGTATTGGACGAAAATAGTCTGAGCTGTCTCAGGACGAAGGTAGGCAACTGCATTAGGATCGTTGTCGTCAGAAGATGCACCCATCT
>CAXMPP010000102.1:0-7816 GCA_964195395.1 uncultured Thermodesulfobacteriota bacterium | reverse complement strand
CTGTATGAAATTTCACAAAATACGCTTCAAGCTTGTGAGGGAAGGGTGAATGATCCGGGCGATGCACTCACTGCAGCAGTAGCGGCAGAAACGATCTTAGTGTATCGAGATATGGAGATGAAGCGAAGGGGTGATGAAAATGCACATTTTGAAGGTGATTATCAATTACTCGAGCAGAATGTCCTTCGCTTCAAGTCGTCGTTCGAAAGGGCTATGGCTGATGGAAGGTTGGCGAATTTCTCACAAGAGAAAGTGGATGATATGCTTGCTGTTTATGCTCGGCTCAACTGGGCCGTCCGTTCTTACAAAGAAAAGGTGAGCCCGACTGGGAAGTAAAAAGGCACAAAAATGCCTGCGAGCTGTGAGCTGGCAGGCATTTTGAAAGAGTGAGGGAGTCTTAGAAGTTAAATACTTCGCCTTCGTTGAAGAAGCGCTTGATTTCAGCTACTGCTGATTCTTGGCTGTCGGATGCGTGACAGACATTGACCATCATGTTCTCGCCGAGGTCACCGCGGAGTGTGCCAGCTGGTGCTTCTTCGGAATTAGTGGGGCCGAGGAGGTCGCGAACGCGGCCGATCGCGTCTTCGCCTTCCAGAGCGACTGCGATGACTGGAGTTTTCTGCATGAACTCGACGATGCTAGGAAAGAACGGCTTGTCTGCGACGTGTGAGTAATGCTCAGCGAGAAGTTCGTCGCTGAGAGTCATCATTTTGATGCCGCGGATCACGAGGCCTTGTTTGAGGAAGCGTTCGAGTACTGTGCCTGAAAGGTTCTTTTCGATCGTGTCAGGTTTGAAAAGGATAAGAGTTGTTTCTTTTGCCATGTGCGTGGATTAGAGGACTGACTAGTCGCTGGCAAGAGAATTTAGTCATTGATCATTGGAGTTCCAGATTCCATGTGCGTTGTTGGCTTGCTGAATAAAGCTTGATTTATCGATTGGGGTGGGTTACGAAGCCGCGTCCCGCTAGGGAGGTCTGGTCAATTCCGACTGGTCCTGAACACACTAATTCAAAATGAGCGATATTACTATCAACCCGAAAGACTTCCAGCTTCACGAAGGTGACACTGGCAGTGCCGATTATCAAGTTGCACTACTTACTGTGCGTATTCTTCATCTTACAGATCACATGAATGCGAACAAGAAGGACCTCCACAGCCGTCGCGGACTTCTCCGCATGGTGTCACGTCGTCGTAAGCTTCTTGACTATGTAAAGGCAAACTCAGAAGAGCGTTACCAGAAGGCCATCAAAGGTCTTGGTCTACGTCGCTAAGTTACTTTTTGAAAGGTCACGGTTCTCCGTGGCCTTTCTCTTTCTAGGTGCCCATTCTGAAATGGAGCACCTTTTCTCGTTAAAAAAGGCTGTCGGTTTCGACTGATGGCGGCGCACTGAGAATGTGTCCACAGATTGAAAAAAGGGAGGGATGATGGTGCGTCATCAGCATTGCTTCCTGAGGCCAGTCGAGACGACTGAGGTCACAAAGTAAGAATTTCCTGCAGCTCGCTGTGGGAGTGACGAAACAAGAAGAAAAGAAAATTATGGAAATGAACATACACAAAGTAACGGGCCAGGTCGGCGCGAATCCTATCAGTTTCGAAACTGGTAAAATGGCTAAACTCGCTGATGGCGCAGTAGTCGTAAGATCAGGTGATACAACAGTACTTGTTACTGCTTGTTCCCTAACAAAAATCAAGCCGGGCCAGTCATGGTTCCCGCTTTCTGTTGAGTACAAAGAGCGCGCATTCGCTGCTGGAACATTCCCAGGTGGCTACTTCAAGCGTGAAGGTCGCCCAACTGAGAAGGAAATTCTCACTTGCCGCATGACTGACCGTCCACTCCGCCCACTTTTCCCTAAAGGTTACCTATACGAAACTCAGATCGTAGCGCTGATGCTTTCAGCTGACGCAGTAAACGATGCTGACATCCTTGCTATGAACGGTGCTTCTGCAGCGCTTTCTATCTCCGACATCCCATTCGCTCGCCCAATCGGTGCAGTGCGTATCGGTCGTGTTGAAGGTGAGTTTATTGTGAACCCTACATTCGACCAGCGCGAAGAGTCAGATCTTGACCTCGTGTACGTTGGTGACGAGAAGAACGTGATCATGATCGAAGGTGGTGCTGACCAGGTTCCTGAAGAGGAATTTGTTAAGGCTCTCTACTTCGCTCAGACTCAGGTAGAAATCCTCGTAGCTGCACAAGTGGAGCTCAAGGCTCTCGCTGGTAAAGAGACTCGTCCATACACAGTTTCAGTGGCTGAGCAAGATCTGCTCGACATCGCCTACGAAATCGCAGGTGACCGTATCGAAGGTGCTATCTACGCAGCTTCTAAGGTCGAGCGTGCTACTAAAGTTGGCGCACTTCGTAAGGAAGTTGAAACAGCAATCATGGAGCGTTTCCCTGAGACTACTGACTTCCAGATCGAGCAAGCATTCGAGTACCTTCAGAAGAAGGCATTCCGCGTTTCTATCCTTGAAAAAGGTGTGCGTGCAGATGGCCGCAAGCCAGCTGACCTCCGCCCACTTTTCGCTGAAGAAGGTCTCCTTCCACGCGTTCACGGTTCTGCTCTCTTTGCTCGTGGTGAAACACAAGCACTCGCAGTATCCACACTCGCTCCAGCTGACGAACGTCAGTATTACGACAACTACGCCGGTGGCGAAGACAGCAAGCGCTTCATCCTTCACTACAGTTTCCCACCGTTCTCGGTTGGTGAAGCGGGTCGCTTCGGTGGTCTCAACCGTCGTGAAATCGGTCACGGAAACCTCGCTGAGCGTTCTATCGCACCAGTGATTCCTGACGAAGATGTATTCCCATACGCTATCCGTACGGTATCTGAAGTTCTAGAGTCAAACGGCTCCTCTTCAATGGCCACAGTTTGTGCAGGCACAATGTCCCTTCTCGGTGCAGGTGTTCCAATCAAGGCTCCAGTTTCAGGTATCTCAGTTGGTCTCGTGACTGACTTCAACGATGCTGGTGAAATGGTTAAATATGAGCGTCTGCTCGACATCATCGGTTCTGAAGATTTCTATGGCGACATGGACTTCAAACTTTGTGGAACTCCAGACGGTGTTACTTCCTACCAGCTTGACCTCAAGCTCGACGGAATCCCACTCAGCATCCTCGAAGAGGCTGTTTACCAAGCTAAAGAAGGTCGCGGCGTAATCCTCGAGAAAATGCTCTCTGTAATCAACGAGACAGCAGCTATCTCTGAGCACGCTCCACGTATCGAGTCTGTGAAGATCAACCCAGACAAGATCGGAATGCTCATCGGACCTGGCGGCAAGAACATCAAAGCTATTCAAGCTGAGTCTGGTGCTGACCTTAACATCGAAGATGACGGCACAGTCCACATCTACGCGTCTAAGAACGAGTCACTCGAGCGCGCTAAGGAGATGATCAACCAGATGTTTGCTGAAGTTGAAATCGGTAAGATCTACGACGGTAAGATCGTTTCTTGCACAAAGTTCGGTGCATTCGTTGAGGTTCTTCCTGGTAAGGACGGACTCATCCACATCTCTGAGCTTGCTGAAGGCCGCGTAGATAAGACTGAAGACGTTGTTAGCGTCGGCGATAAGGTGAAAGCAAAATGCATCGGTATCGACGACAAAGGTCGCGTAAAGATGTCCATCCGCGCAGCTACTCGCGAACTTAAGAATTCTAGTGCTCCTGCAGAGGACGCACCAGCAGAAGCTTAATTCGCTAGCCGAATCAAATCAAAGTAAAGCCGCACTTCGTAAGAAGTGCGGCTTTTTGTTATTAATGAGTGAATGAGGAGTTACTAGGGCGCTGCTTCTTCGGTCTTAACTTCGACTTCTTTTACTTTGGTGTCGGAGCTAATAAAGAAGAGGGTGCCGATGGAGAGGACTAGTCCTGCCAGAATGAGGACGGCGATAATAATAAATAGGCAAGATTTCATGCTGCGGTAAGCTAATGTTCTCAATGGCATGCGTCGAGTATCTTTCTTCGGGAAATTAATCCAACCATCCGAAGTGCTTGGTCTTTTTGTGGTTGGGAGGGTTGTTGTGAAAAAGGTGTTAAAAAATGCTTGCGCAGAGTTGGTGATCGTGTAGAAAACCGCCGCCGCAGGCAACAAGCGGGTGTAGCTCAGTGGTAGAGCGCGACCTTGCCAAGGTCGATGTCGACAGTTCGAATCTGTTCACCCGCTCCATTTTCTTCTAAGGATTTGGGTCTGTAGTAAAAACAAGAATAACCGGTAAAGCGGGTGTAGCTCAGTGGTAGAGCGCGACCTTGCCAAGGTCGATGTCGAGAGTTCGAATCTCTTCACCCGCTCCATCGGATACTTAAAAAAGCGAGTCAGCTGTGACTCGCTTTTTTGTTGGGAAGATTTGAGTAGCTCATCTTGCTATGTTCTTGCTACTGGTGGTTGATTACTCTAACTATTGGCTTATGTGGCATTGGTCCAAACTATCATCAGTCAAGTGGCTCGACGCTTGGGAAGAACGCTTTTATGGAAACCCGAACAGTGTGATCAATGAGATCAAGGGGGGGAAATCGATCCGTGTGGAGGTGTATTGCGAGAGCGAAGAAGAGGCAAAGAGAATTCAGGAGCAGTTTGGTGGTTCTATTCGCGTCGTCAAAGAGCAGAACTGGGCGGCGTTGAGTGAGGTGGCTCGGCCCCCGTTGAAAATTCGTGATGCGCTATTGATCACTGGCAGCCGCGAGGGCGGGGTGGTGCGTGAACTGCAAAAAGAATTTCCAAAGAGGCACGTCATAAGGATGCCCGCTGAAATGGCTTTCGGTACTGGCGATCACGCAACGACTTCTACTTGTTTGAGGTTGTTAGTGGATGTTTCTAGAGAGCGTAAAGGTTCGGATTGGCAGATGCTTGATTTAGGATGTGGCACGGCTGTGCTTGCGATTGCGGCGAGGATGCTCGGAGCGGAAAAGTGTGAGGCACATGATTTTGATCCTCAGGCAGTACGAGTTTCTGAGCAAAATTTGGTTCTCAATAAAGTGGATGGCATCAAGATCGTGGAGCAAGACGTACTGAAATGGGCACCGCCTCAGCAATGGCAAGTCGTTGTGGCTAATTTATTTTCTACAATCCTTCAGCAAGCATTTGGTACGATTGAGAAATCGTTGAAAGATGATGGTGACTTTATTGTCTCTGGAATTCTTTTCGAGCAATGGGAACCGACGCGTGAAGCAGCCGAGAAGGCTGGCTTACAATTTTCTAAAGTGATCCGAAAAGGTAAGTGGGTCACGGCGCGTGGAAGTAAGCAGAAGTAATGGCTGAGGGTGTGGAATATTTCTTGTCTGTAAATGCCATTTCTCTTGCAAGCTGGAGTGGATGCTTTAAGAAATGCAGCGACTCCTGAGGGCGAACTCTTGGTTTCCCAAAATTCTGAGAATTCGCCATTTGAGAGCGAATCATTTTTTATATATAGACTACTATGGAAAGCATATCATCACGCGTAGCTCAGGTCACTCCCTCTCTGACTCTTAGCATCACAAATCAGGCGAAGGCAATGAAGGCCAAGGGTGAAGAAGTTTATGGACTTGCTGGCGGCGAGCCAGATCTCGATACACCAGATTTCATCAAGGAAGCAGCGATCAAAGCCATTCAGGAAGGTAAGACAAAGTACACTCCTGCAGCAGGTATTCCTGAACTTCGTGAGGCAATTGCCGCGAAACTCAAGAAGGAAAATAAGCTCAACTACAGCGCCCGTCAGGTTGTCGTCAACAGTGGTGCTAAGCACTCCTGTATGAACGCAATCATTGCAATTGTTGAAGAAGGCGATGAGGTAATCATCCCTGCTCCATACTGGGTGTCTTACCCGGAAATGGTGCGTCTCGCTGGTGGTGTTCCAGTGATTGTGCAGACTAAAGAAGAGAATGGTTGGAAGCTTACTCCTGAGGAGTTTGAAGAAAACATGACCGGTCTCACTAAAATGATCATCATCAACTCTCCTGGTAACCCAACTGGCGCAGTCTACACAGCTGACGAGCTTAAAGCTCTCGGTGAGGTGGCTCTTCTGGAAGATATCGTTATCTTGTCCGATGAAATCTACGAGCACCTCATTTACAATGAGGCAAAGCACGTAAGTATCGCTTCACTTAGTAAGGAACTCTACGACCTCACAATCACAGTGGGTGGCTTCTCAAAGGCCTACTCGATGACTGGTTGGCGCCTCGGTTGGATCGCTGCACCTCAGCCAATTGCTGATGCGATTAGCAAGATTCAGGGTCACACAACTTCTAATGCTTGTACCTTCGCTCAGTACGGTGGACTTGCTGCACTAGAGCAGAAAAGTACCTTTGTGGAAGATCTCCGTGCTGAGTACGATGTGCGTCGTCAGTTCATGCTCGCTCGTCTCAAGGCAATCCCAAATATCAGCGTAGTTGAGCCTGAAGGAGCATTTTACTTCTTCGTCAACTGTGAGAAGCTTGGCATGAAGTCAGTGAATCTCTGCGACAAATTGCTCAACCGCTACCGTGTTGCTGCTGTTCCGGGTGTCGCATTTGGCAATGATAACTGTATTCGCATCAGTTATTGCACCACTCTTGATGTGCTTAACGAAGGCGTTTCTCGTTTCGAGGAATTCTGTCGCGCACACTAATTCTACTAAGAATTACCAATTTTTCACAATGGCACTCTAGAGATAGGGTGTCATTGTTTGTTTATTGACTAGATGTTTGTTGGTAAATTGACTAACAAAGTAGCTTATGAAGTTTAAAAGCTTACCTCTACTTGCTGCGATGTCAGCTGTATCAATCGGTCTAGTAGCGCTCAATGCAAAGGATTCTGAGCCACAGTCCCCACTTTCCAAGATGGATAAAGTGAGATTGGCTGTACCTAAGGACGCGGCTAAACCTAAGGAGAAAAGAAAGCTTCTGGTGTTTTCAGTGACGCGAGGCTACCGGCATAAGTCGATTGATCTGGGGAAAAAGGCATTCAAGTTGCTAGGGGAGGAGACTGGAGCCTTCGAGGTTGTGGTGAGTGATGAGCTTTCCAATTTCGAGAAGGGGAAGATCGAGCAATTTGATGCCATTTGTTTTTTGAATACGACGCAGGAGGTGTTTCAGCCGAAAAAAGTTAAGGGAGTGGCTCTTTCTAAAGAGGAGCAGTTGAAGATTGATGAAAGGGAAAAACGCCTGCAGAAAAATCTACTAGCATTCGTGAAGAATGGTGGTGGCTTTGTTGGTATTCATGCCGCTTCAGACACGCTTTACAAATGGCCTGCATATGGTGAGATGCTAGGGGGGTATTTCAGTGGGCACCCGTGGGGATCTAAGACTGATGTGGTCATCAAAGTGGACGAGACAGCAATCAATAATCCGATCGTTTCGGCCATGGGTGATGAAGCGTTATCCTTTAAGGAGGAAATTTATCAGTTCAAAGAACCATACGACAGCAAGAAGCTTGATATGCTTCTGCGTCTAGACACGGAAAAATCGAATATGAAAGTCCGAGGGATCAACCGCACCGATGGCGACTTCGGTGTTGGTTGGACGAAGTCTTACGGCAAGGGTAGAGTGTTCTATTGCTCGTTGGGACATAATGAGCACATCTACTGGAATCCTAAAGTAATGAGTATTTACCTCAATGGTATCCAGTGGGCGATGGGAGATTTGCAAATTAAGAAGTAACTATTTAGGTGCTTTTTCTTTGAAGTTCACCAATTGCCCATTGAGCGTGCTCAGCGACGAGTGCGTCATCTCCAGTTGCCAATGGTTCTAGGAGTTGGATGTCTTCGGGCGTTCCCGTGTTACCTATTGCTACGCAAACATTGCGGATAAATCGATTGTGCTTAATCCGTTTGATGGGGGATTTTGCGAAGGTCTTACGGAATGAATCG
>CAXMPP010000101.1:5140-7829 GCA_964195395.1 uncultured Thermodesulfobacteriota bacterium | reverse complement strand
GCTCGGGGTGTGTGCTGCGAGACAGTTACCCTACCGCGAAAGACGCGAAAATTTCGAAAAGATGGCCAGCAGGATGAAACGGTTTTCACCACGAATGACATCAATCTCACGAATGGGCATGTTAGGATAGCGAGGCTTTGGAATGGATTTTCTGAACACTGAACACGTAAATTCTTAATCGAAGCATTTTATAGAATGCTCAGCGAGTTGTTCCTTAGGAGCGCCGAGCCCCAGCTCGGCTGATTGATCATCCTAGTCAATGCTCTAGCGTTGAACATCGGTTAACATTCTAATAGTTAGGCGGATGTTGCAAGATGGTCATTATAGTTGAGGAGGTTGGGGAAAGGGGAAAGGGGAAAGGGGAAAGGGGAAAGGGCGCTTCGTTAAGGCGATTTACCGAGTTCTCCAACGGAGAAAATCATACAAGCCTAGGGAAAAGGCAGAGCCTGCATCCCTAGGTTAATCGCAAAAAAACGTATGTTGGCTGAAGGTCAACCTCAATGCAACTGTGATCGTACTAACACATTATGGTGAAAGTCAGCAAATGAAGCGAGTGTAGAAAGCGCATTAGTCGATGGTAACTGGTCACCGTGAAGGGTGCGATCTGTGGGTAACACTGGTAGTCATATGCGGACTAAGGATCAGACCTCTAGTAGCTCCATCGTTAATTCCTAACTGGAGCGAGGCGCGTAGAAGAGCACTTCCAGCCTCTTTGCTCTAGGCCAGATAATGAAGCGAGTTCCCACCACAGAATTCACAAAATTTACAGAATTGGTTTATGAGTCGTAAGACTTTAGCCCTTAAAACATTTGTGCTAATCAGTGGAATCTGTGGTGGGCTACATTTTTAGTTTTCCGAGCCAGCACGATGAAGCGAGTGCTGAGCGCGGCTTACGCGTTTCTAATCACAAATCTTAAATCACAAATATCAAATGGAGTGTAGCCACTCTTACGATGAAACCTTTCTACCGCGAAAAAGACGAAAGCATAAAAATTCCTAATTCGTAATTGAAGCAAAGCGACCTCCACGAATGGGCTTGCGCGGATAGTGAGGCTTTGCAATATATTTTCTGGAAACTGAAAACTCACTTCGTCGCAAAGCTCCCCGTGCCTCTGCATTTAGGGAATTGGGCGCAGCCCCAGAAGCGGTTGCCTGCGTGAGTTCCTTTATTGGCGATGTGTTCAACCATCGGTTGAGCGCATTTGGGACAGGATGGGGGAGAGGTGTTGGTGCCCTGCGTTTGTGGCGCGACAGGAATCGCGGGAGGTGCTTTTGGTGCTGGATTCTGTCGCTTCCTCAGTTGTTGGACGTGGTTTTTTGCGACCACGCGCTTGTTGTCGATGGTGGCAAGTGGTTCTAGTGTGCTCAGGCAGCTCTGCACTTCGTCAGTGGTGAGCAGAGCGCTTTGGTGTTTCTTTATGAAGGGGATCAAGCCGCGCGTCATCACGTTCGCTGGGAGGTCAGTTTTGAAGGTGCAGTCGCCGATGAAGAAGATCAGATTGTGAAAGGCTGATTTATCCAGCTCTAGCAATTTTACCAATGCATTGATGTGTAGAGCATTTTGATGCAGCGGGTTCTGGAACTTGTGCTTCTTTTTATAGATTCCTTGCGTCCACTGCCTTTGCTTCTCACCGCCAAAGACCCAGCCTTTGTAGTTCTTTGTCTCGATCACAAATAGCCCAAAGCGCGACACCACAAGGTGGTCGATCTGCGTCGTCCCTTTGCCATCTGGTCGAGGGAGGTAGATGTCATGGAAAATGTGGTACTCCTCGGGGTTGAGCTTTTTGAGACCACGGTCGACAACCTTCTCACCGAACCAACCTTTAACCTTAGGGAGGCGACAGATTTTGAGTGCTAGAATGAGCAGTCCAGCAATGGTGAGGAATTGCCAGTGAGAGGTAAGGTAATCAGTAATGATTGAATCTAGGTTCATGGTGGAGAAGCTTCGAAGATGTCGTGGATCCAGTGGGCGAATGAATTCTGCTAGCTCAGACCTGTAGCTATTTTTGCTTCATGAAAGAAGTTGTGGCTAACAGGGCTGTCTAGTTCGTAAATAATTGAAATAGGTCGATCTCCGTGAGCGCTGATAAATTGTGTCGATCCAAGAAAGGTGAAAGGGCTTGTGAGCTTACCTTCAGTTTTACGAATCCGAGCAAGGACTAGAATTGTATATCCGCGTCTTTTCTGGTGAATGTAATTTTGACCAGTAGGACTATGTTGGCTTGTACTTGATTGGCTTTCCCAATGAAGAGTTGTTCTTGAACTGAGATAATCTCGATACATAGTGCTCTCGGAAAATAATTTCTCATTTTTCTCAAAAGTGACGAAATGGAGGTAAGTTTTCGAATCTTCAATATGAACTACGCCTGTGCCGGTCGGTCCAGATGTGACTACGTCGGCTTTACCGAATGCTGCCGTGACTTCACGCATAGTGTAGTTTGCGTGAAGACGTAATCTGTGAGTTTCTGGGGGCTTCTCAAGCTTAGTGGGAAGCTGCTGAGTTCTGGCGTATCCAAGGATTTCTAGAAGGTCGCTGCTGTAGCGTAAATTGGAGCGAAGCTGTTTAAATGCTTGAAAGTAAGATTTGAATCCGAGGTCTGCACCTTTTTTATTCCATAATAAATAGTAAGCTGAGGCTGTGTATTTACTGCCTATGAGAAGTTGTTTGAGGCTGGTCTCATCGGCCTCG
>CAXMPP010000101.1:0-5130 GCA_964195395.1 uncultured Thermodesulfobacteriota bacterium | reverse complement strand
GTTCAATTCTGGTGATTTACCCTCGTAGAATGGAACAGTTGTCAGCTTAGCTAGCTCTTTCCACGAACTCCACGATCGCTTTGTAAGGAGCTCGGCAGGAGACTCTTTTGTAGCTTGAATGAATTCAGTGAAACTCGGAGGAGTCGAGTATGCTGAAAACGCATCAATGATCCGATTATCTATATTTTTATATGTCTGTCGGATGTTGTTCAGAATGGTCTCTTTCGCGGTTTTTTCAAAGCTGATGTAACAGCCGGCGGGAAGGTGAGGGAAACCTTGTGTGATCTCTTTTTGTAAATTGTGCATCTTTCCCGGAAGTAATGATTTTAGGCGGAGGTCGAAGCGAAAGTTTTTGTGAGCTGCACCGACAAAATCGAGGACGATAAGTTGGTCTTTATCGTCGTAGTTTCTTAAGCCTCGACCTAATTGTTGTTGGTAGATGACATGGCTTTCCGTTGGTCGCAGGAACAAAATTCCATTCACAGCTGGGATGTCTATTCCTTCGTTGAATAGATCGACTGTGAAGATGAAGTTGATTTCACCATTGGTTAGACGGTGACGGGCGTTGTCTCTTACCTCTGCTGGGGTGTTCGCATCTAGTGCTATAGCAGGAATGTTTGCCGAGTTGAATTCATTTGCTAGTTCGTGTGCGTGCTCTTGGCTAACGCAGAACCCAATTGCTTTGACTTGTTCACGATCAAAATCGTTGGGATCTAGCGGAGCTGGAAAGTATTCTACTATTTTTTTAATAATCAGTTCAATACGGGCTCTGTTGCCTGTAATAATCTTAGATAGCTCGGCTGAATCATATTTGCCTTGGCGCCATGATAAACGAGAGAAGTCTACAGTGTGATCGCTTACGGCGTAGTAGTGAAATGGGCAGAGGAGTTTTTGCTCAAGTGCGTCGGGCAAGCGAATCTCGGAGGCTAGTGGGGTATCGAAATCTTCAGCAATAGAAGATCCATCAGTTCTTTCAGGGGTGGCAGTCAGTCCCAATAGTATTTTAGGTGATAGTTTGGTGAGGATTTCTTTATAGCTAGCAGCCTTTCCATGATGGGCCTCATCGAGAATGACGATGTCCCAATGATCCTCCGAAAAGCGGGAGGTGAGTTGACGTGAATTGAAGCTGGAAACTGAACAAAATAAGTGGTCGTAGTTTTCAGGAACTTTTCCACCGTAGAGCTCATCTCCGAAGTTTCCATCAGAGAGTACATGGCGGAATGAATCACGCGCTTGTCGGAGAATTTCCTTACGATGCGCAAGAAACAGTAGTTTAGGCCTTTTTCCTGATTGTAGAGGGAGACGTTTGTAGTCAAAGGCTGCAATCATCGTCTTACCTGTTCCAGTAGCTGCTACAACAAGGTTTCGGAAATGCTCTCTATCTTCTCTAGCTTCATGCAATTCACTGAGGACGATTTTTTGATGTTCGTGTGGCCTTAGTTCAAATGGAGTTAGATTGATTCCCTCTGATGGAGTATACCTTTCAGATTTTGTGGATTTTACGAGATATTCGAAATCGCCTTCTGAGTAAGAGCTAAATGAAGCGGCTTCCCAGTAGCTTTCAAATTGTGCCTCGCAGCGTCTGAAAAGATCGGGTAGTTCGGGCTTGGGCAGTTTAACTGTCCACTCGAGTCCACTTGTCATGGCTGCATGGGATAGATTAGCTGAACCGATGTAGGCACAAGATAGTCCGCTGTTGCGATGGATGAAGTACGCTTTTGCGTGCAGTCTAGAGTGCTTGGTGTCGTAGCTGATTTTTATTTCAGTATTGGGTAACTGCGCTAATTTTTGGATTGCGGCTGGGTCGGATGCTCCTAAGTAAGTAGTTGTAATGACACGCAGTTTTCCTCCTCGTGCCGTGAATCGGTCAAGAGATGGGTAGAGGAGGTTGATGCCAGCTGATTTTATAAATGAAACTAGTAGGTCAACTCGATCGGCGCTTTCAAGTTCTAACTCAAGTTCCTTACCTAGCTGTGGGCTTCCTGATGCACCTGTAAATAGGGAAGGAAAAGTAAGCGGAGTTGAAGGCCGTTCGATGTTACTTTCTCCGATTGAGTGGATTTCAGTCAGTAGATTTTCAGCTGTATTCTGATAGGTTAAATCTTGCAAGAAACTGAGAGAATCATCATATTCACCAATAGTTTGGAGTATGCGATTTGCTAGGAGGTAGATATTTTTCGAGTCCTTACCTTTACCTAGTGTTTTGAGGGCTCTTTGAATGTGCTCGCTCAGTGAGCGAGTAAGGAAATCACCAGCAAGGCTTGGATCGATTTCACTTATTCGAGCAATATGATTTTTAGCGTCGAGGTTATCAAGTCGGCGCTGTAACTCCGATGTTAGGAGGTTCTCATATATACCTTTAGGGAGCAGATCCGACATGATTTCAAGCTGCCAGGTCTCTAACTGGAATCAACCCAAAATGATACTTATAGTCCGTGGACGAATATTGGAGGCTACGGTAGATTTCTCAGATGGAAGAAGAGCGAATCAATCTTTATGTGACGAAATGCCAGTTGGATCTGATACTCGAGAGCGCGTTGCGCTCTAGTTATTCATGGAAGCGGACTCACGACGCTTTCATGAAGGGTGACGACGATGCGTCGGACGTGGAGGAATGCACGACAGAATGTGAGGCGGAGTTTATGCAGGAGGGGTATGAGAAGCTCTGTGAAGAAGGAGAGCCCTGCGGGCGGTCATTGGTCATGAGTCAGTGGTCAATGGGCCGACTAGATGAAGCTTGGAGACGTGTTCGGATCGGGAGTTGGATGGGTTTTTGTGACTTTTCTGAGGTTTCTCTAAGAGAAAAACCCTAAAACTCTAGTAGATATTTGAAAGTATCCGCCTAACTATTAGAATGTTAAGCGATAGTGACGCGGTTGTTATTGACTAAAATGATGGGGGAGGAAGTGTTCAGTTGGCAGTGTTCAGTTTTCAGAGCTGGGTTGATGAAGGCTTGGGCGGAATTGATCTACTTTAGATGCAAGGTTCTGGACTACCATTCGAGATTAAAGAGGCTGGAAGCACTCTTCTACGGCTCAAGCGCGTTGCGCTCTAGTTATTCATGGAAGCGGACTCACGACGCTTTCATGAAGGGGGCCGACTAGATGAAGCCTGGAGACGTGTTCGGAAAGGGTGGTGGATATTTTTTTGAAGTTTTTTCTGAGGTGGTCGAAGCTTTAAAAACTACAATAGGGTATTTGAAATTACGTCTAACTGGTAGAATGTTAAGCGATGCGGGCTCTATGTTTATTGATTCGAATGATGGAGAGCTAATGGCGCTAGCCGATCTGGGGCTTGGCGTTCCCAGCAGGGCGCTGCTGATGGGGGGATTATGTGTGATTTTTGTGTGAGTTATGAAAGTGACTAATTGATCGTGGGGGGAATCGGAAAATTTTCTTGAAATATTGGAGGTTCAGTAGACAGTGCGAGCAAATTTATGAGCTTGTATTTAGACTATTTAAAAGAGATTGAGGAACGTAAAGGCCAAGGGTTGAACCCACAGCCAATTGACAATGGTGCGTTGGTGGCGGAACTTGTTGCGCAAATCAAAGACCTCACGAATGAGCATCGGAAAGATTCTCTGATTTTCTTCACCTATAACACACTACCAGGCACAACCAGTGCTGCTGGTGTGAAGGCTGCCTTTTTGAAGGAGATTATTCTAGGTGAATCAGTGGTTGAGGAAATTACTCAAGCCTTTGCGTTTGAGTTGTTGTCCCACATGAAGGGTGGCGCATCGATCGAGGTGCTGTTGGACATTGCCTTGGGCGATGACGAGTCGATCGCACAGCAAGCCGCGGATGTACTCAAAACTCAGGTTTTCTTGTACGAGGCTGATATGGAGCAACTTGAGTCGGCTTATAAGGCTGGCAATGCAATCGCTAAGGAGCTTCTTGAAAGCTACGCTAAGGCGGAGTTCTTCACTGGGCTTCCAGACGTACCGGAAGAAATTCAGCTGGTTACCTACATCGCAGGTGAAGGTGATATCTCCACAGATTTGCTTTCTCCTGGTGGCGAAGCGCACTCACGCTCGGACCGCGAGTTGCATGGTAAGTGCTTTATCACGACCGAAGCTCAAGATGAGATTTCAGCGCTGCAAGCGGCTCATCCAGACAAGCGTGTGATGTTGATCTCTGAGAAGGGAACGATGGGTGTTGGTTCATCCAGAATGTCAGGAATCAATAACGTGGCTCTATGGGCAGGCAGACAAGCGAGTGCGTATGTTCCATTCGTGAACATTGCTCCAGTGGTTGCTGGAACAAACGGAATTTCTCCGATCTTCCTAACAACTGTTGATGTGACTGGTGGAATCGGACTAGACCTTAAAAACTGGGTAAAGAAGACTGATGCCGACGGCAAAACAGTCCTCGATGAGAGCGGCGACGCAGTTCTCGAGCAAGCCTACTCAGTGGCTACTGGCACAGTGCTGACAGTGAACACTAAGACAAAGAAGCTCTATAATGGAGACCAGGAGCTGGTTGATATTTCTTCCGCACTCACTCCGCAGAAAGTGGAGTTCATCAAGGCCGGTGGTTCCTATGCCATCGTGTTTGGTAAGAAACTACAGACATTCGCAGCCAAAACTCTCGGCGTGGAAGTCGCTCCAGTTTTTGCACCCGCTAAATTAATTTCTCACGAAGGCCAAGGCCTAACAGCAGTTGAGAAGATCTTCAACAGAAATGCAGTGGGCGTTCCAGATGGTATGGTTCTTCACGCAGGTTCTGATGTTCGGGTTGAAGTGAACATCGTTGGATCTCAGGATACGACTGGACTCATGACTTCTCAGGAATTGGAGGCAATGGCTGCAACAGTCATTTCGCCAATCGTTGATGGTGCTTACCAATCCGGTTGTCACACCGCTTCAGTATGGGACAAGAAGGCTCAGGCTAACATTCCTAGATTGATGAAGTTCATGCACAAGTTTGGCCTGATCACTGCGCGTGACCCTAAAGGGAAGTACCATGCGATGACTGACGTTATCCACAAGGTGCTCAACGACCTCGCTGTCGATGACTGGGATGTTATCATTGGTGGTGACTCCCACACACGTATGTCAAAAGGTGTGGCGTTCGGAGCTGACTCAGGAACTGTTGCACTTGCGCTCGCTACTGGTGAAGCCAGCATGCCAAT
>CAXMPP010000100.1:0-7879 GCA_964195395.1 uncultured Thermodesulfobacteriota bacterium | reverse complement strand
ACTGGGGTGACATCTATGACGAGCACCGCCGTGGACTGCTCGTCAAAGGCGACATGAGCACGCTCAAGCACCTACTCAAAGAAGATGGCTGGAATAGCTACACCATCCGCTGCACTGGCGATCGCCACGAACTTTACATCAATGGTGTGAAAACCTGTGATTGGACTGAAACTGACAAAAAATTCACCACTCCAGGAGTCATCGCTCTCCAACTCCACAGCGGCGGGATCGCCAAAATGGAATACAAGGACATCGTCATCGAAGAACTCTAAGCGCCCTCTAACTTCTCATTCTACCCATGAAAACACTTTCAATATTCCTCGGTATCTCACTTGGCGTGACACTCACGACTCAAGCAAAGAACAAAACCCAATCTGCCCGCACCGAAGCCAGCACCCCAGAAGCACAACTTGCAGGCTTCGAGCTACAGGACGGATTCGTCGCGGAACTCGTCGCCAGCGAAAAAGACGGCGTCATCAATCCGATCGATCTCAGCTTCGACGACTCTGGTCGACTTTGGACCCAAACAGCTCGAATGTACCCGCTAGATCCAGTCAAAGACATCAAGTGGAATGCCTTAATAAAATTGATGGATGATCCTGCGGCGCAGGACAAGAACCCAGAATTTAAGCGAATCAAAGACCTCTACCAAGGCCGTACCCGTGGAGATGATGAGATTCTCGTACTCTCTGGCATCTATCCTGGTCAAAAGATCAAGACCAAGACATTTGCTTCAGGTCTCACTATTCCCCAGTCATTGATCCCCTACCGCAATGGCGTCTATGTGGCGCAAGGCTCAGAGTTTTTCTATCTGAATGATACTAACAAAGATGGCAAAAGCGACAAACGCGTCCCAGTACTCACTGGCTTCGGATTTACCGACACCCACACCATGGCTCACTGCATGGTTCGCGGCCCAGGAGGCTGGATTCATTTCACCCAAGGCGCACTCAACAAAGGCAACATCACAGCTGTGCGCTCAGGCCAGTCGGCTCGCATGGACTACTCTAAATGCGCCAAGTTCTCGCTCGACGGCAACAAAATCGAAGTCATCAATGCTGGCCTCAATAACATCTGGGGCTACACCATGCAGGCAAACGGCCAGTGGTACGGCACAGAGGCCAATGATATGAGTTGGTCTGTAGTGCCTATGGAAGAACAAACTGGCTACAGAGGCATCGGTAACGAACGCCTTCGTTCTTATCAACCATGGCTGCCAGCACTACATAAATTCCGAGTGGGCGGCACCGGAATCTCCGGTGTGGCATTTTCTGAAGATGGATCGCAGGGATTCCCTAGCGAGTGGAAAGACGTCGCGTTCTTAGCCAACCCAATCACCTCAGAAATCAACAGCGTGCGGATCAAGCGCAACCCTGATGGCTCAGTGACTGCGGAGCATTTAAAACCACTCCTAAAGTCGAAAGACGATTGGTTCCGCCCAGTGCATGCTGAGTTTGGCCCAGATGGCTGCCTCTACATTGTCGATTGGTACAACAAGATTGTCTCGCACAACGAGCTCCCCACCACCCACCCTGATCGCGATAAAAAACACGGTCGTATCTGGCGTATCCGCCACAAGTCTCAGAAACCACATTCTATCCCGAACCTCATCACCGCTCCAGCCAATGCATTGGTAAAACACCTTAGCGCTCAGACACTCTGGGAAAAACGTGCCGCTTGGCATCAGATCGCCGACCGTTCAGCGCAAGAAACGAAGCCGCTCATTCCAGCGCTCGTTTCTCTAGTTGCGGATAAGTCAGCTAGCACGACCACCCGCATCCACGCGCTCTGGTCGCTGGAATCTCTCGGACATTTTGACGGGAATCTTCTGACTGCAACGCTTGCTTCAGAGCAAGATGAACTTCGCCGCGAGGCAGTCAGATCGCTAGCCAACTTCAAGCTCACCGCCGACCAAGTAGCGAACCTAGTGAAACCGCTAGCAAATGACAAAAATGTCATGGTGCGTTCCCAGATTCTTCGCACACTGAGCGATATTGGCTCAGCGAGCAACGCGACCATCAGCCTACTTGTCGATGCTTGTAAAAAAGAGCTCCCAGGCAACCAACTAGGTGGCCCCTACGAGCGCAAGTTCGAACGTTTCCTCGCTCGCAAAGCACTAGAGCAATACCCTTCTGAGTTAGAACAATTCTTAGCAACTCCAGCAGGCGCCGCCATGCCAGCAACAAACTTACTTTGGGCGAACCAAGCACTCCCCGGCGCCGGCGATAAATCCTTCCTCAAGATTTGGAAGAATCTCAAATCTAAGCCTATGAACGACTCGACCTTTGTCGTTCTCGCAGGACTAACCTCGCAAATTAGCATCGTAAAAGAGCTCAAGCCTATGTTCTCCGACAAAGCAAATGCTGAGAAATTTGTTGCTCTTGCACTCGCTAACCAACGCGCAGTTCAGTCCGACAGCTTTGGCTCGATTATAGCTCTCTCTATCAACAACTTGTTAGATAACAGCGATCCGAAACTACAAGTGAAAGGCCTAGAAGCCATTTCGCGATTGCGGGTGAAACCAGCACTGCCGAAAGGGGAGAAGCGGTACAAGACCAGCAACGACGAGGCTGTCCAACTTGCCGCCCTGAAGGCCCTGGATATAGACCGGCACAAATATGTGCAGCACTTTGAAGCAATCCTCAAAGACCCTAACAGCCAATTTGAAAGTTTCATTCAGGCAGCCTATTCCATGGGCAGAGCCGATGGTGCTAGCCGCAACAAAAATCGGGAGCTGCTCGCAGCATTCCTCAAACAAAACCCAGGCCGAAAACTAGACATTATCAATGTTCAAGCCAAGTCTGACCACGGCCTCTTTCAGCTCCGTGAATTAGTCGATGCCGGAGTATTGAGCATTGAGGACTTCGACTACACCACAGCCGACCGCATGCACTTTGCCCTCGCGTTTCAAAAGAACGTCACAGTCAAATCAATCTACGATACTGCTACAGCCAAGCACAATGCTGGTACAACGAAAGCCAAAGAGCGTATTCCTTCACTGATCAAGCTTGCTGAGAAAAAGGGTGGTAACGCCCTCGCAGGCAAAGCCATTTTCACCGGCATGTGTCTGAGCTGCCACCAGGTCGGCGACCAAGGTGCAGGAATTGGCCCAGCTCTAGATGGCTCGGCCAAACGTGAACCTGAAGCATTGCTCACCGCACTCCTACTTCCTGACGCAGCGGCTGAAGGCGCCTACATTCTCTTCCGCGTGATCGAAAAGGATGGCACGATCCATGAAGGACTAAAGATCAAATCCGATGGACTCGGCGCCACTGTCGCGTTCCAAGGCGGTGAAACAGTCTTCATCCCGCGCAAAGACATCCGCCGCGAAGAACATGCTGGCTCCCGCTCCTTCATGCCATCAGGCATCTTTGACCAACTGCCAGACTCCGTGATCGCCGACATCATGGCTCACATTCGCACGGTAAAGTAGTCTCCAGCTCTAGCGAATATCACTCCAAGGTTGAACTTCCACGGCTGAGTGCTACAGCATTCACATGCGCACATTGATCAAAAATGCACTGAAGAGTGCACACCCATCAGAATCTATCACAGTCAAAGGATGGGTGCGGACCCGCCGCGACTCCAAAGAGTTTTCCTTCATCGAGCTCAATGATGGATCGTGCCTCGGCAACCTCCAATGTATCGCAGACGCTGGAATCCCAGGCTATGATGACATTCACAAAATGAGCACCGGTGCCGCCGTCGGCATCACTGGTCAACTGATCGAATCTCAAGGGAAAGGCCAGACATGGGAAATCCATGCCAGCTCGCTCGAACTCATCGGTGAGTCGCCCAGCGACTTCCCTCTGCAGAAAAAAGGTCACACCCCCGAGTTCCTGCGCTCTATTTCCCATCTACGTCCGCGGGCAAATCTTTACGGCGCGGTATTTCGCATGCGCTCACGCCTGTCAAAAGCAATCCATCGCTTCTTCGACGAGCAGGACTTCACCTACGTCCACACACCAATCATCACCGACTCTGACTGTGAAGGTGCAGGCGAGATGTTCCGCGTGACCACTCAGCAGCAAGGGGCTGCTCCGAAGCCTGAAGAAGACTTCTTTGGTAAGGACACCTACCTCACCGTTTCAGGTCAGTTAGAAGGTGAGGCATTTGCCACAGCACTCTCTAACGTTTACACATTCGGCCCTACTTTCCGTGCTGAAAATTCCCACACCACCCGCCATGCTTCTGAGTTCTGGATGGTCGAGCCTGAGATGGCATTCTGCGATCTGGAAGGAGACATGGACCTCGCTGAGGAATTTGTGAAATATCTAGTTAAAGACGTGTTAGACAACAACGAAGGTGACCTAGAAATCTTTAACAAATTTGTCGATAAAGGCCTGCGCAAGCGTCTAGAATTCGTCGCTGAGCGTCCATTCCAACGGGTAAGCTACACCGAGGCCATCGATATCCTGTTAGCTTCTGGTCAGAAATTTGAATACCCAGTCGAATGGGGAGTGAACCTGCAGTCTGAGCACGAACGTTTCCTCACTGAGGAACATTTCAAATGCCCTACGACAGTCTACAACTACCCTAAGAGCGTGAAGCCCTTCTACATGCGTACCAACGACGACGGCAAGACAGTCACCGCCATGGACGTCCTAGTACCAGGTATCGGTGAAATCATTGGTGGTGCGCAGCGCGAAGAACGTCTCGATGTGCTCCAAGCGAACATGAAGGAACACGGCCTCAGCGAAGAAGACTACTGGTGGTACCTCGACCTCCGCAAATACGGCACCTGCCCACACGCTGGCTTCGGTCTAGGTTTCGAGCGTATGCTGATGTTTGTCACCGGCATGAAAAACATCCGCGACGTCATCCCCTTCGCAAGAACACCAGGTTCATGCGAGTTTTAGCCTGGGACCTCTGAGCCTCAGCCCTAACAATCCTCATCCGATGGGGCTGATTTACCAGTCTCATCGAGAAGGATATTCAGCGCCCCACCAGAGATGTAAGCCTCGCGGACAAGAGCAACCAATGAAACAGCCATCAAGCTCAGAGCTGTGGCAAAAAACACCGTACCCGAGCCGCGAAAGTCATAGAGCATCAGCCCCATTGATGTAACACAGAGAAATAAACTCAACGCCCCGCTCACCTGCATCCAGCGAATTAGTTTCAGCCGGCGGCGTAGGTTAGTGATCTGCGCTAACAGAGCTCTATCACAGTGTTCTGGCGTATGAATCCAGTCTGTATGCAGTTTGCGAATCAGCGCCGAGAGTGCTAAAAATCGGTTCGTGTAACTCAGGAAAAGTAAACTCACTGCCGGAAACAGTAAAGCGGGTGTGGAAATATCAATTGTCATCTTCGTTTTTCATTCTTCTCTGCTTCAATAATCTTAAATTGCTCGCCGAAGAACTGACGAGTCATCAGCTTCGTTGGCTCCAACTGCGCGTCATGTACCTCTTGTTTAAGTGGAGTAATTCGTACTTCGGTCTCAACTACAATCTCTGCAGATAAGAAATAATAGAAAACTAGCAACCAGCTCATGGTTCTCAACCTAGATCTCCATATTATTTTCGTCCAGAAATATGAGTAAATAAAAAATTCTATCTCGTGAAATAGTACTCCGCAGTTGTAGAGCACACCATGTCGCGCTCTACAAATTCACTCTGGTTTCACCTACTCGCTGACGTCTAGATCATGTTTTCTGCCGAGGTAAACCCCCACAAATCCCCAGATGAGGGTCACAGCTGCACCCACACATAGAATGGGTGTGAGCCCGAGTTTGAGCCCCCCTTCACCGAGCAATGCAATCAGCCAGATCCAGAAAACATCGCCGCCACGGTAAACCGCGACATCAATGATGGGTTTTGTTTTGAAACGAGCCTCTCGATCCACTGCTGTGTATAAAATTTCACGCGCTGGCCGGGTAATAGCGTAGTTCCCTGAGCGCCGAACTACCTGCAGTGCTAGTACCAACATAATCGCGGGATTCATACTAACTAGAAGCAACAGGCTGCAGATGACAAAAGGAACCAGCGAAAGTGTGGTTGGCATACCAAATCTTCTAGCGATCCGGTTAGTAGCAAACATGCCAATCACAATGGTCAGGATGTTGGTTGCCAGCTCGACACTTCCAAGCAATTGCTTCCGATCTGCACGTGAGTAGTCTGTCAAAAGCTCCTTCTGAGCGAAATAGAGAAAAGCCGAAGCTCCTGTGAACAGGAAAATAAAAGCGGCAATGCCCACCAAACGCTTGTGTGTGATAAATTCCTGAAATCCTGAAAACGGGTTGGCACTGAGTCGGGGCCGTTTCACCTTCCCTTCTTTTTTGGCAAACTCGCGATTGAGGATAGCGATCAACGGAAGCGTGAGCAGCAGAACCCCGGCGGTGACTAGCAGAATGTTTTCTTCGTTGATCCTATGCCTAAATAGCAAGATCATCGCCGGCCCAAAAATCGCGCCAGCGCTCGCACCTGTATTGATGAAGCCGAAGATACGTTTTCCTTGCCCCTTGTCATAGTGCTGGGAAATAAAACTCCAGAATACAGAAATATGAAACAAGGAGAACACACTGCTCCAGACATAGAAAACTTTTCCCAAAGTAGTGACTTCAATCACCTTGCCCTGAAAAGCTGCATAAATGACTAGAAAAGAAGCGGCAAAAAAAACAAAAACACTGGGCACCAAAATGCGTAGCGGCACAAAGGAGGCGCACAGATTATAAACAGATACCGCAATGGTAGAAACAATGAAGGTGTAGGTCCATTGCTGAGCCAAACTCACGTCTCCCCAGTCGCTAGGCAGTGCGTCACGCACTGGCTTCATAATCATATATGAAGCCATGAGCACAAAAATAAAGAGAAAGGAGACCAAGGCCCCCTTGATTTCTGACGGCTCAATCTGGGTGAGTTTGCTAAAGAAGTTATCCTGCTTAAACATGGAATGGTCCAAAATTTAAAATTGAAAAGACGGCTGTTACCAAGGGCGAGCAGAGCCATCGTAAAACCAGAAACCGCCGTGATGTTGAGGTGTGAGCGACTCTATGAGAGTTTTCACCTTTTTCATACTCTCCTCAGGCTTGAGATTTGCCCACTCCGTTCCCATATCCGTTTTGTTGTGACCAGGAGCAATGGACACCACAAGCATCCCTTTGAGAGCGGTATCCGCAGACAGAGTACGCGTGACCATATTTAGAGCAGTTTTACTGACCCTATACCCATAGGCTGTCCCCCCAGGTCTGGCATTCAATATAGCCGATCGAGTGGACATATTGATGACTTTAGGATTCTTGGAATGACGTAAGTTAGGTAGTAGTGCTTGCGTAACAAACAGCGGGCCTAGGGTATTGACACTGATGCAGCGGGTCATTTCTTCGCGGGTGAGCTTCTCAATATTATCTGGTTTTTCCGTCATCAGTTTGGGACCGAAGTATCCCGCGTTGTTGATGAGGATATCGATCCTTCGTCCCTTGAGAGTTTGCCGCATAGCCGCGATGTCTTTCTCACTGGTGACGTCAAGCTTGATGATTGTGGCTCCAGTAGCTTTGAGATCTGTCGCTTTTTCAGGCTTTCTCGCGGTACCAATCACCGTGTAGTCATCCGCGACAAAGTGCTTCACCAGCTCCAACCCGAGCCCCCTGTTTGCCCCTGTGATAAGCACAGTTCCTTTTTCTCCGCCCATAGCTATTGAACTCGTAATGAGTAATATAAGAGCATTCTTTAAGATGTATTTCATCGCTGTCATGACAAAAAAATACAGCATAAGCACACATCCACAATCAACATCCCACAGGAAACAGCACCAATACATGTAAAAAAACAACATCGACACATTGAGGGAAAACATTTAGAAAACACCACTTTCTATGCTAAATCTTCAGGATAAAGACATCAACTCCTCCGTCCTAGAACGTTATCAAATTTCAGGGGACGAC
>CAXMPP010000099.1:0-8046 GCA_964195395.1 uncultured Thermodesulfobacteriota bacterium | reverse complement strand
CAGAGGCTATCTACAAAGAAGGTCTTCGCAACGTGACTGCTGGAGCAAACCCAATTAGCCTTCAACGCGGAATCCTTAAGGCATCCGACGCGATCGTTGCTAAGCTTGCTGAAATCTCCAAGCCAGTTTCCGAATCAAAGGAAGTGGCTCAGGTAGCTACAGTTTCAGCTAACTGGGACACAGAGATCGGTAACATCATTGCTGAAGCAATGGACAAGGTAGGCAAAGACGGCACAATCACTGTTGAAGAAGCAAAAGGTATCGAAACAACTCTCGACGTTGTTGAAGGTATGCAGTTCGACAAGGGTTACCTCTCACCTTACTTCGTAAACGATCCTGAGAGCATGGAGTGCTCTATCGAGAACGTTCTTATTCTCATCCACGAGAAGAAGATCTCCAACCTCAAGGACATGCTTCCACTTCTCGAGAAGACAGCCAAGACTGGCCGTCCGCTTCTCATCATTGCTGAAGACGTAGAAGGTGAAGCACTTGCCACTCTCGTAGTCAACAAGCTCCGCGGCACACTCAACATCGCAGCTGTAAAGGCTCCTGGTTTTGGTGACCGTCGCAAGGCAATGCTCGAAGACATCGCGATCCTCACTGGTGGTAAAGTCATCACTGAAGAACTCGGTATCAAACTTGAGTCCGTTGAACTCGAAGACCTCGGTTCCGCTAAACGCATCGTAATTGGCAAGGACAGCACAACAATCATCGAAGGTGAAGGCTCCTCTGACGACATCTCTGGCCGTGTCAGCCAGATCCGTAAGCAGATCGAAGACACAACATCCGACTACGACCGCGAGAAGCTCCAAGAGCGTCTTGCTAAGCTCGCAGGCGGTGTTGCAGTGATCAGCGTAGGAGCTGCCACTGAGACAGAGATGAAAGAGAAGAAGGATCGTGTAGACGATGCTCTTCACGCGACTCGTGCAGCTGTTGAGGAAGGTATCGTCCCTGGTGGTGGTGCAGCTCTCATCCGTGCTCAGGTAGCTCTTGATACCATCAACCTCGTTGGTGACGAAGCAACAGGCGCAGAGATCGTTCGACGCGCTATCGAGGCTCCACTTCGCCAGCTTGCAGCAAACGCAGGTCGCGAAGGCGCACTCATCGTTGACAAGGTAAAGGCAGCTGCTGGTAACATTGGTTACAACGTAGCTACTGACGAGTACATGGACCTCATCGAAGCTGGTGTTGTAGATCCTACTAAGGTGACACGCTCAGCTCTTCAGCACGCATGTTCTATCTCAGGTCTGCTTCTCACTACTGAGTGTCTCATCACAAATATCCCAGAGCCAGAAGCTGCTGATGCAGGTGGTCACGACCACGGCATGGGCGGAATGATGTAATCGCTTCGCTCTAGTTAGAAGTTTTCAGTTGGCAGTTTTCAGTGCCGGCGTGATGAAGCCTTTGACTAGACACCAAAAATTTAAAGCCGAGTTCGTTCACCCGAACTCGGCTTTTTTACGCCGTAGAAGATGCTTCCAGCTTCTTTTTTATTTCAAGTGGCATAACAGCCCACCATCCAGTGTTTACCGGATGCGCAGGTTCTGCTGATTCACTAGACCGTTCAGATTTCTTTTTCTGTTCCTAAATTGGGAATAGAAATAGCAGTTCATTCTTCCTATAAAGCAGACATGGTTATCCTCAAAAGTCATAAAGCATTTGGTTCCTTCCTCGGGAGGGGAACACATGTGTGGCTGGAGGTGCATCCTGCCGACGGTGAAAAAGTCACATTCTCAGGTGCCAAGATCGAGCGATTGCTCGGAGTCGTGGAAAATCTCAAGAAAGATTACCACAAGCAACCCACACGCGGATCCGTGGTGATCCCAGCTCCAGCAGGGGTTGGGTGTTTGGAGTGGGCGCACCGTGTGATCGAATCGGGTCGTGAGGTGAAGGACTCAATGCACAAAGAGCTCGGATTCAGTGGGCTTTTCCCATGGCTCCCTGGCCGCGGAAATTGTTGCTCCGTCGCCCAGCTCATCATCACTAGAGCGGGTGGTGAAATTCCCACATTTAGACCATCTGGCGTAGCTCCAGGTCTCCGAACTCTGTGTTTTTCTACCGTTGCATGTTCCTAACATTTGTCTTCTTTCAGATCGAGTATGAGGAATTACACTCATTTTTATAATGGTAAGGATCAGGTGTTAAGCTCTATACATTGTGCATGTTAAAAACATTCACTCTATCAGCATGTGTGGCGGCTAGTATGCTCGCTCCAGTATTTGGCCAATCAGCGAAGCTCGTCAGTGTCACCGCTGCGGCAGGTGTCCCAGAAGGCGCCGATTTCCAAGTGAAACCGATGGGCTACGAATACGGAGTGACCATGCACTTCTTTGTGACGGGTGAAAATATGATTTCCTTTGATGAAAAATCACTGAAGGCAGATGGCTGGAAACTCGGTTCATTCCCCAAAGTAAACGACGACGGAACTCAGGCCTCATTCTCCATTCAGAAGAAGGGCGATTTCTTAGGGAAAGTAGACAATATCAAAGCCGAGGGTTCAGTGATTCTCTATACTGGAGGCGAGACCAAGACGATCACTCAGAAAGTGAAGGTCGGTGACAAGGCTGTCGAGGTGGGGCCATTCAAGGTGAATGCTGGGAAGTCGAAAGGGTTTTTCGGAGGGGAAGGTCTTCACATCAAAGGTGAGATCAAAAAGATCAAACAAGTGAAGCTGCTTCAAAATGGTAAAAAGCTCGATGGACAAGGCTCCTCTTGGAGTGGCGACTCAAAGACGTTCAACTTCAAAGGCCTCAAAGGCGAAGTCGAAATCACCCTCGTCTACTGGCCAGATTTAAAGAAAACTGAGGTGTCGTTTAGTAAATAATTTCACTCGGACATTCGCTCCTTCGTCGCCCCAGACGGTTCTCAATTGTTCCAGTCGCTCTCGCGCACTGCGAGTATTGGATCATCCATGTCGATCTTGTAAACACCAAGTGGCTTTTTTGCCGCATCAGTGATCAACCAGACATGTCCCCTATAAGATTGGGCGCAGACGGCAGTCGCCCCTGGTTTGAGCTCGCCGCGCCACATTTTCGCGCTGCCATCGGTTTCGATCCAAAAAATACGCACCGGTTTTTTCGTAAGGTTCCGAAAGGTGAGCTTCACGGCAAGTCCTCCCAATACTGAGCGATATTTGCCCTTACCCACATTTTCTGGGTCGATCCACTTCAGTTCCCTTCGTAAGGAAACAAGATAATCGAGCACTCCACGCACTCTTGCGCGTATTTCGGGATTCGGATCATTACGAAACTCGCGCAGTTGATTGGCTACAGGCTCTCCCATTTCCTTGAGTTCCTTATCTGCCTGCTGGCGAATGGAAAAATGCTCATTCCCAAGCTTACGAACCAGTGCATTGACTTCGGATTTATCCGAAATCTCCGCAGCACTGTGCGCAACCGTGAAACTCGCCACGTAGCAGAAAAGTGTTAGAGTTATTTTGAGCATAGAGTGTGCCATTGACTTGAAGAAGAGTGTATCTGAAAAGGATCTATAATCGTCTAATTTCTCTTCTATACTCAATGATCCGGTTTTTAAATGATATTTTACAGAGCCTTAGAACCGATTCGCTAATGTGCAAATCAAGCAAAGAACAACGAGTTTCGGTGCCTCGTTTTGCCAATCACGGAGGAGACAACCCAGTGAGTCAGTCGATCATTGGCCGCTCAGCCGGAGGAATTTTCTGGTGTCCTCACATCTGCCTCCTAGAGTCGTCGATCTTACCATGAAATTCCTAATCTCCTTTTTACTTCTCATCACGATCGGCGCAGCTGACGAACGTCCGCTCCCCAAGGTGAAGCACATGATCGATACCCACATCCACCTCTACGACCCGACTCGCGAAGACGGTATTCCCTGGCCACCGAAGGACGACGAGGTGCTTTACAAACCGCACCTGCCAGCGGAATTCAAACGAGTTTCAAAACCTTCGGGCCTCACGGGTGTGATCATTGTTGAAGCCAGCGATCGCCTTGTAGACAACCGATGGGTGCTCGATCTCGTCAAGGGTGACGACTACTTTGTCGCCCTCGTCGGCAACATCGATCCCTATGCCGACGACTTCTCGCAGCAGTTAGGCAAGTTGAAGAAAGATCCACGCTTTGTCGGTATTCGGGCGCGCAACGGAAGTGACAAGAAGAAGATCAATTACACCGACCCAAAATTTATCGCCAGTATGCGTGAACTCGCGAAGAGCAATCTCAGCGTTGACATCCTAGCCAATGGTGGAGGGGTGGAGGCTGTCAAACAAGTCGATCAACTGGCGCGGACGATTCCAGAACTGCGCATCGTGGTCGACCATGTTCTCGGCTATGATTTCGATGGTAAAGCAGCCAACCCCGAGTGGGTCGCGGCGGTTGAGATGCTGGCGAAAAACAAGAACGTCTGGTGCAAGATTTCCGGGCTCTACCAGCGCAGCGTCCAACAGCCAGCGCCGCATGACATCAAGCACTACAGCAGCGTGCTCGATGTGCTGTGGGAAAACCTCGGTGCGGAACGTCTCATCTTCGGCAGCAACTGGCCATGCACCAAAAACAGCGGCGACTACACCAGCTTTGTGAAACTAGTGAATGAATATTTTTCAGCCAAAGGACAAGAGGCTTGCGAACGTTATTTCTGGAAGAATGCAGCTGAAGCTTACCAGCTGAAGCTCGACTAAACGCCGTTGAGATGATGGAGTGTTATCTCCGACGAAGTTTGTCTTTGTTGGAACTCGTCATGATCTTCAATGGTTTTGATTGGAGGCGTGTGTTTTTGCTTTGTTTGGTTTTCTTTGAGCTTTTGGTATGGGTTTTGGTGGACGGCTTGCTGCGAGTGGAAACGTATGTTGATGATCCACGCTTGGGGGAAACACTTTGAGGATGACTGCTGCGTTTCTTGGTAGCTTTGCCGTGGTTTTTGCTATCAGAGCTATTGCGGTTCCTGTCGTGGGATCCATGGCTGGAGCGGTTACTACGACTGCTGTGGATGTCGGGTCGACGGTATGAGTCGGATTTGTGGTATTTGCTGCTGCTTGAGTTGCTGTGGCTCCTATGCTGGTTGTGATTCGAGTAGCCTGATGGCCTTTGGCAAGTCACATAGCGGCTGCCGCTCTTGCGGTACCAGGTGCTGCCGTGGTTGTAGTAGTTACTGCTGCCGACGGTGACGCTGCGATATCCGTATGGCAGGTGGCTGATACCGTA
This sequence comes from uncultured Thermodesulfobacteriota bacterium, assembly GCA_964195395.1. Taxonomy (GTDB): domain Bacteria; phylum Verrucomicrobiota; class Verrucomicrobiia; order Verrucomicrobiales; family Akkermansiaceae; genus Rubritalea. The sequence continues at coordinate 2,869 of CAXMPP010000099.1, read as the reverse complement.
GCTGCTTTGGTGACGGCTGTGGCCGATTGATCCGTGGTAGCCGTGGGGGCGTGAGCAGTTGATATAGCGTCCGCTGCTGCGGCGGTACCATTGGCTTCCGTGGTGGTAGTATGGTGTTCCACTAACGTAGACCGTGTTGTAGCCGTGGGGGAGAGTGGTATAGCTTGCGCTGCTGTAATGAGCTGAGCCGCCGTAATAACCGGGATCGACGCAGGAGGATAGTAGCAGGAGGGTAAGGGCGCCGAGTGCTGTGAGCAGAAATGGAGTCTTCATAGTAGTGTAGACGCGAAGCACCGGAAAAAAATTCATCTTTCTTTTCAAATGACGGCTAATTTTTGTTTTTTCTGGTTGGAGCTGCCGCTTTTACAAGCAGGGCGTAGGCAACTAGATTTGAGACCATCGATCACTTCATAGACCTATTCACGGCTGCCTAACACAGCTCCTTCGACAAAAAACTAATATTGTCTGATTTCTCTGATCTGTCTGTGATGATTTAGTAAATCATCGACTAAATGTTCATTGCAAATACCTAGAAAACGCTGTATTGAAATCCAATAAAATAAGCAAACTCAATGAAAACCCCTACAATGTCCAAGCTAGCGACGATGCCTACAAAGTTCCCTGAGTACACAGCTCTTCAGCCCGATCTCGAAACGACTCGCGCTGAATACACCGAATTCCACCAGCGCCTCGCCGCCGCCGGAACGGCTGCAGACTGCCTCGCCGTCGTCGCGGATTGGGACAAGTCTTTTCGCCAACTCAAGGAGTGGGCGTCCGTGACCTACATCCGCTTTCAACAGGATACGAAGAACGAGAAATTCAAGGCGGAGAAGGAAATCTTGGATTCGATGTCGCCGAAATACACCGATCTAGAGACTGGTTTCAAACAGGCCTTGCTCGATTCGCCGTTCCGGAGCGAGCTAGAAGAAGCCCTGACGGCCCAGTTGTTTGCCAAGTGGGAGTGCAACACCAAGAGTTTCTCCCCCGCGATTGAGGACGACTCCGCAGCCGAAGCAAAACTGGAATCACAGTACACCGCGCTCACCGCCGGTGCCGAAATCGATTTCCAAGGCGAGTCCCTGACTCTTTCCGAACTGCACAAGTTTGCCGACGATGCCGATCGAGGCAAGCGCGAGGCAGCGTGCCGTGCTACCTCCAAATGGTTTGCCGACAACGCGTCTGAATTCGACCAAATCTACGATGGCCAGGTGAAACTTCGCCACTCGATGGCGCAGAAACTCGGTTACGACACGTTTACCGAACTCGGCTACCAGCGGATGAGTCGCATCGGTTACGGCCCGGAGCAGGTGGCTACTTTCCGCAATGAAGTGCGCGACAAGGTCGTGCCGCTTGCGGTCGAGCTAGCAGAAAAACAACGGCAGACGCTAGGTGTCGACCAGTTGATGTTCTGGGACACCTCCGTCCACTCCCTCAAGGGGAATCCGAAGCCGCAGGGCGATCACGATTGGATGGTCGATCGTGCGACCGAGATGTTCAACGAGATGGGCCATGGACTCGACAGCTTCTTCGCCGAGATGAGAGAGCGCGAGGTGATGGATTTAAAATCGAGGAAGGGTAAGGCCGGTGGGGGATTCTGCGATTTCCTCCACGAGCTAGAGTTTCCCTTCATCTTCGCCAACTTCAACGGCACGCGGGGCGATGTGGATGTGTTTACCCACGAGATTGGCCATGCGTTCCAGAGCTACAGCAGCCGCAACCAGCCAGTGAGCGACATCGTCTGGCCGACCACCGAGGCCTGTGAAATCCACTCGATGGGGCTAGAGTTTTTAACCTGGCCGCACATGGGCAAGTTTTACGGCGAGGAGGCAGCGGAAGAACTGCGCCGCATCCACCTCACCGCGTTTCTGCAATTCCTCCCCTACGGCGTATCGATCGACCACTTCCAACACATGGTTTACGAGAAACCCGACGCGACACCGGAGGAGCGCAACGCAATGTGGCAAGAGATCGAGAAAATCTACCTACCGTGGTATCAGTACGACGACCTACCGGCGGAGAGCCAGGGGCGACTCTGGCAACAGAAGGCACACATCTATCAGTGCCCGTTCTACTACATCGACTACTGCTTAGCCATGACTGGTGCGATGCAGTTCTGGTCGAAATCCCGCACGGATGCCGAGGGGGCGATGGAGTCCTACACAAAACTCTGCACGCTCGGTGGTAGCAAAGACTACGCCGGGTTGTTGGCGTCAGCTGGCCTGAACTCCCCGTTCAAGCCAGGCTGCCTCGACGAAGTCATCGCAGATGCGCAGAGCTATTTGAGATCGTAGTGTTCGCGAGCGACATGTTGTGGCGTTAGGTATACGAGTTCTTGAGGCTAGACGTATCGATCGTTCTTGAGGGGGAGGTAGTGAGCTGAACCCAAAGCATAAAAAACATTGGAGGTGACGGGTCACAGCTCATGCTAGAACGCTTATTGTAACCGATCATTTGTGCACCTCCATCGGGGCTGGCGGCGATGTAAAGTCCAAGTGATCCCTTCCATGGGATTACCACGTTCGGGGATGCAATCGCGAAAGAGGTTATCGCCTCGGGAGGTAGGTAGATCCATGCGGTCCGCTTCCCGTTAGGGATCGCCTGAAACTGGAGGTCTGCAAACTTCTGGGGGGAAATCACGCCAGAGGTAACGAGGATGTTGAGCGAGGGAGGGAACTCACCACGCTGACGATGGTATTCGGAAACCATTGTCGCTAGCTCGACAGCGCGCTCCATCTGAACCGACGGCCATTCTCGCTGCTTTTCCCTATTGCTGATTAGCCACGCATAGCTTCCGGCTCCGATTGCCAGAACAGTGAAAATGATCGCAATGAGTCGTCCTTGGGGCATGATCATTTTTAGACGAACAGTA
>CAXMPP010000098.1:0-8191 GCA_964195395.1 uncultured Thermodesulfobacteriota bacterium | reverse complement strand
TCGCGGACCTCATTGAAAAAGAAGGCTCTAACATCTGGTTCGAGCTTTCTGATGAAGAACTCTGCGAGCGTCTAGGACTTCCAACTGGCTATAAGAAATGCCGTGACACGCTCGACGTGTGGATCGACTCAGGTTCCTCACACAAAGCTGTGGTCGAGCGTCGCCCAGAACTGGAAGGTCCTGCGGATCTCTACCTCGAGGCAACAGATCAACACCGCGGTTGGTTCCAATCATCACTCATGCTTTCTGTTGGATTGCGAGATGCCGCTCCCTACAAGTCTGTAATGACCCACGGTTTCGTGGTCGATCAAGACAAGCTAAAGGCAAAGAAAGCTGGCAAAACCAATGGTGAGTCCACAAAACTTTCTAAGTCAGAAGCTGAAAAGAGCGGTAAGCCGATCGATGCAGCGTACTACTATAATAAGTACGGATCTGACATCGTTCGTCTCTGGGTTTCCAGTGTCGACTGGCAGACTGAAGTTCCTTTCGGTGAAGATCTCTTCAAGCAGATCGCTGAGCCATACCGCCGTCTTCGTAACACACTTCGTATCCTTCTTGGAAACATGGATGGATTTAACCCTGAGACAGACGCTGTCGCGAAAGCTGACATGCCAATTCTCGACCAATGGGTTCTCGAACGCCTCCACGAGGTGATCACTGAGTGTCGTGCCGCATATGAAACCTTCGAATTCCGCAAGGTGTTCAATCAAATAAATCAATTCTGTGCGACTGACCTTTCAGCCATTTACGTGGATGTCACCAAGGACCGCATGTACTGTGACTCCAAGGAAAGCCTCCGCCGTCGAGCAACTCAGACAGTGATGCACGAAGTGTTTACGTCTCTTGTGAAGCTTCTCGCTCCAGTTCTAGCGTACACCGCCGACGAGGCGTGGGAGCATGCTGGTTTTGATGGTTCCGTGCACGAACAAGATTTCCCTGAAGCGAAAGCTGAGTGGGCCCCGTCTGTGGTTTCCACTAAGGTTGCAGCTCTCCTTGAGGCTCGTGGCGTGATTCAAACAGCAATCGAAGAAAAGGTGCAGGCTAAAGACTTCAACAAGAACAACGAAGCATCCGTGCTCGTGACTGTTCCTGCTAGTTTCGAAGCTCTTGAGCAACTCAATGATCGCGAATTTGCGACTGAGTTCTTCATCCTTGCTGACCTCAAGGTTCAGACTGGTGAGGCTCTCGTTGCAGAAGCTTCCGCTACTGAGTACGCTATGTGTCCACGTTGCCGCCGCTACGAACCACTCCTAACAAGTGGCCTCTGCGCCCGCTGCGAAGACGTGGTCAATAGCTAAAGGCTAACAATTATTCATTCAAAAGCTCGGAGCCCGTTGGTTTCGAGCTTTTTTGTGCTCGGCATTGGACCTTTGCTAGCAGCAAAGGGTGAATGGGTTCAGTTTCATGTGCATGGCAAAATTAGAACTCTTTCGTAAATCTGAAAGAATTCTTGTGGAGTTGTGGGTGCAGGGCTAGGTTGGGCGCTGTAGATGGAAGAGGAGCCTAGACAATGGATTTTGAAAAAAGATCCGCCGAGTAGTGAAGTCAATGTCGAAGGTGTGCCTAGCATTCTTTTGAAGTTGCTAGGGCAACGAGGGGTTTCAGGCAAAGAAGCGATCGATTCTTTCTTGAATCCGCGACTCAAGGATTTGAGTGACCCTTTTCTACTGCCCAATATGGAGCCGGCCGTGGCTCGAATTTTTCAAGCTGCCGACCAAGGCGAGCATGTCATCGTCTATGGTGACTATGATGTGGATGGAGTGACTTCAGTGGCGCTGATGCGTACAGCTCTTGACGCTTACGGTATCAAGGGAGGAATCTATATTCCTAAACGTGGAGGTGAAGGTTATGGTCTCAGTGATGTAGCTATCGATAACTTGTTAGCAGAACACGGGAAGCCAGACCTAGTGATCACTGTGGACTGTGGCACAGCATCGTTAGATGAAATTGATCGTCTCGGAGAACTTGGAATCGATGTGATAGTGGTGGACCACCACGAAATGTCAGTGAGAGGTTGCCCAGATTGTATCGCAGTAGTGAACCCAAAACTAGGTGATGATTTTCACTATCTCTGTGCTGCGGGAGTTGTTTTTAAATTAGCCCATGCTTTGCTGAAACGTCGGAAAGTCGATGGCTTCGACCTCAAAGACTATATTGATATGGTAGCTGTGGCGACAGTGGCTGATATTGTACCGCTGGTGAAAGAGAATCGCTTGCTCGTACGTCATGGACTAAAGCGCCTTCCACAAACCAGCAACGCAGGGCTAAAAGCTTTGCAGCAGGTGGCTGGCTTGTCAGACAAAGTGAGTAGCATGGATGTGGGCTTCCGCCTCGGGCCGCGAATCAATGCCGCTGGACGGATGGATCGTCCTGAAGATGCGCTATCACTTCTTGTCGAAAAAGATCTCGAGGCCGCACATCGTATAGCCTCCTTGTTAGATGAGTACAACTGCCAGCGCCAAGCGCATGAAAAGCAGATCAGAGCAGAGGCGATGAAAATGGTTCACGAGCAATGTGATCCAGTGAAGGATCCCGTGATAGTTTTAGGTTCACGCAATTGGCACCCAGGAGTGGTGGGGATTGTAGCGTCACGATTGATGCGTCAGTTTTATAAACCCACGTTCGTTATCTCCGTCGACGAAGACGGTTTGGGTAAAGGAAGTGGCCGTAGTGTCGAGGGGATTTCTCTTGTTGGGGCTATTCAGGCTTGCCCAGATGATTTGATCTCTGGTGGCGGTCACGATATGGCTGCCGGTCTGAGTATCCGTGAGGAGAAACTAGATGATTTCCGCAAGAATTTTTCTGAGTATGTGTTAGCTACTACGACTAAAGAGCAAAGAGCACCGAGAATGAACGTCGATTCAGAAATTGCTTTCTCTCGAGTTCATGGATAGCTACGACCTATTGCAGCCGTTCGGTAGTCAGAACCCACAACCAGTATTCATGAGTCGTGAAGTTTGGCTCACAGAAGCTCCTAGGCATCTAAAAAATAACCATCTTAAGTTATTTTTACGTCAGGGGATTTCTGAACACGATGCTATTTTCTTTGGTGGCGGTGAGCGCACTTTGCCAGACCCACCATGGGATGTGGCATTCACAATTGATAGGAATACCTTTAGGGGGCGAACTAGCTTACAAATGGTGATTCAAGACGTGCGGCCATCTCACCCAGAATAAACTTATGCTGCTCAATGCGTCTGCTGAACTTACGGAGTTAAGCTTTCTCACTGCAAAGGAGATTATAGCTTTCTCTACGGCGAAGTTGTCGACTGTTCAACAGGTGTTAGATTACCTACCAAAACGCTACGAGGATCGTCGACAGTTCGCAGTATTCCCCGCGCAAGCAACTGGTGAGGCTATGTGTCTCCGAGGAGTGGTTGTTGATTGTCAGCGTAAAGGTTTTGGTGGGCGCAAGGGTTTCCACGAGGTTGTAGTTGGCACTGACGACGGATTCTCTGATAATACGATTGTTCTGAGATGGTTCAATATGCCCTACATCGCTAAAATGTTAGCAGTCGGTCATGAACTCATTTTCTTTGGTAAGCCCAAGGAGACAGCTGGGAGGCTAGTCATAGATCATCCTGATTTTGAAATTATCAATGACATGGTGGATGCCAGCGTGCACGTGGATAGAATTGTTCCCATTTATAAAAATGTAGCGGGGATTTCTCAACGACGGTTGCGCGAGATTGTGTATGGCTTCCGAGTCGATGTGGAGCCGTCTAGTTTATGCGAGGCCTACCAAGTGGATGAAAGTTACCCACGAATTGATGCCTACAGGGAAGTACACTTTCCTGAGGATATGGCCCAGGCCCAGGCAGCTCGACGCTTTTTTGCACTCGAAGAGTTTTTTATACTTCAACTCAATGTGGCATGGCGAAAAAGTCGCTATGACGCCCAGCGTGGTAGAGTTTTGGGTAAGAAGACCAGTCTGCTAAAGGCCTTTTATGAAAGTCTTCCATTTGATCTAACTGGGGCGCAGAAACGTTCAGTTAAAGAGATCGTGGGTGATATGAGGCGTCCTCGGCCAATGCATAGAATGCTGCAGGGGGATGTGGGATCTGGTAAAACATTTGTGGCGATGTGCGCTGCCTTATTGGCTATTGAGAGTGGAACTCAGGTCGCCTTGATGGCTCCTACGCAAATACTCGCTGAGCAGCATTTTTTAACATTTTGTAAATGGTTAGATCCATTGGGAATTCGAGTGGGGTTGCGCACCTCCGCGAAGAAGCAAGATAAAGGAGGCTCAGGTCAGGTTCAATTGTTGATTGGCACGCATGCTCTACTTTATGACGAGGATGCTTTCGAAGATCTAGGCCTCGTGATTATTGATGAGCAACACAAGTTCGGAGTAGAGCAACGGAGTAGACTAATTCAGCAAGGAGTGATGCCTGATGTGTTAGTGATGACAGCCACACCTATCCCTAGAACTCTAACGCTAACAATCTATGGAGATTTAGAGGTGTCAGTCCTAGATGAACGACCGGCTGGTAGAGGTAAGGTGATCACGGCATTGAGGCCAAAGGCTAAGGTGAGTGACGTGACTAAATTTGTGAAGCAGCAGCTTGATCAGGGACGCCAAGCTTATCTGGTGTACCCTTTGGTCGAAGAAAGTGAAGCGCTGAAGGCTGAGTCGGCAACAGTGGAGTTTGAGAAATGGAAGAAGCGCCTGAGTGAATACGAGGTAGCACTCCTTCACGGGAAGGTTAGCTCTGAGGAGAAAGAGTCAGTGATGACGGACTTTCGTGATGGTAAAACTGATGTGTTAGTGTCGACAACCGTGATTGAAGTCGGGGTGGACGTGCCGAATGCCAATCTCATGGTGATCTATAATGCTGAGCGTTTTGGTTTATCTCAGCTACACCAACTCCGCGGCCGTATCGGCCGTGGAGAGCACAAGAGTTACTGTATTCTAGTCACCGATGGAAAAAAATCTACAGCCCTTGAAAAGCTTCAAGAGTTGGTGCAAACCGATGATGGATTCAAAATTGCCGAAGCTGATCTACGTCTACGTGGGCCAGGTGATGTGCTTGGGACCCAGCAAAGTGGTCTAGCCGATTTGAGGTTTATCGAATACCTCGCAGATACTGAGCTAGTGAGAGAAGCTAGAAGGTTGGCTGATGCCTTGCTGTACGAAGACCCAAATCTAGCAGCTCATTCAAAGCTTCTTGGTTTGATGGTGGACGATGGCATGAGGGCTTAGAAAGTCGCTCGCAGTTGCGGATGAAAAGTTGTGGATCAACGGATCCATAAATAGTGTAAAAAATTAGCAACCGCAATTAGCAAACCCATTCAGATCAAGAAATTTGGGGGAGATTCGCGGCTAGGGGGCCCATGTCAAAAGGGGGCGGGAGCCAAGAATCTAGAGGGGTGAGGGGATTAGGGGACTGTCTGGCGGGTGAAAGGGAGGTCTTCACTCGCCAGACAGCTTACGGGGGGAGGGATCGTGATTAGACGCTTTGAGAGCGTTTTTATCACGACTATGTATTTTGCCTAAGACTTTTCGAAAAACACCGCTTAGATAAGCGATATGTAATCTCCAAGACTCATGTAAGTTACGATAATATCTGTTCAAAGTATTGAATGATCTTGCTCTTTTCAAGCTAAGCTTTAAACAGGTGTATAAAATTGAGTGGGTTATTTAATCCTCCTGAAGTTGCTTTATATATATAGATTTCGTTGATTATTTAAATTATTTTAGAGAATTTTTGGTTATTTTTTTGAATATTCCTGCTCTCATGTGGAGAGGGCTAAAAACTTAATTATTAGATTCCAAAGTGTAATAGATCGGGCTGTGATTTGAGTTATTGAAGCTGGGGGAGGAAATGTGATTTTGAGCGAATCAGACACCGAAGTACTTGAGATAAGTGTATGTCAGACTTTGTGAAAAAATTCACAAAGTCGCACTTGTCTATCGAGAGTTGTGTGATTAGAGCCAAGTCATGGCAGATGTTGAAGTGAAAAAGGTAGTGATTATTGGAGGTGGTTTCGCGGGTTTAGAGTGTGCAAAGCAGCTGGCAAATAAGCCAACATTTGACGTCACACTGATTGACCGAACGAACCACCACCTATTCCAGCCTCTGCTTTATCAGGTGGCGACGGCCACACTTCCTTCCCATGATATTGCACGTTCTTTGCGTAGCATTCTGGCTGATGCCGAAAATATCACAGTGCTGATGGATGAGGTGACGGAGATCGATGCCGATGAGAAGTTTGTTCACGGGCAATCAGGTAAAAAGTACTCCTTCGATACTCTTGTCGTGGCGGCAGGCGCAAAGACTGGTTACTTCGGCAATGACCACTGGGCTAAGTACACACTCGGAATGAAGACCTTGGCGGAAGCCTACGAAGTGCGTGAGACAGTTCTGAAGAATTTGGAAAAAGCAGAAATGTCTGACGATGAAGCTGAACGAGAGAGATTGATGACTATAGCCATCGTCGGCGGCGGCCCAACAGGAGTTGAGCTCTCTGGAGCATTTGTCGAACTCATCCAGCGCTCTATGAAGCGCAACTTCCGTCGCATCGATACGAGTAAGCTCAAGGTGGTGCTAGTAGAAGCTGGACCACGTATTTTACCTCCTTATGAAGAGGAAAGCTCAGCTTATGCTCATAAGCGTCTAGAGAGTCTCGGAGTGGAAGTGCTGACGAATACGATGGTGACTGACATTCAAGAAGGTCGTGTGATTACCACAAACGGTGAAATTCTAGCTGGCACCATTCTCTGGGCTGCTGGTGTGCAGGCTGAAAGTATCGTTGCGAAGTTGCCCGTGGAGGCCAACCGAGCAGGAAAAGTGACGCCTGAACTGAGTCTGGCGCTGCCTGGTTATCCCGATATCTTTGTTGCTGGAGACGTGACTTTTATGAAGGATGCGAATGGCGTTCCCGTGCCTGGTGTGGCTCCCGCTGCCTCGCAAATGGGACGATTCATCGGTAAGCTGTTAGTAAGCGAAGCCATTCCCGGGAATGTTGGAGCAGAGCGTCCAGAATTTATATATTGGGACAAAGGGGCAATGGCTATCATTGGGCGTTCTCACGCTGTCGTAGAATTTGGCAAGATTCAGCTCAAAGGCTTTATTGCTTGGCTCGCTTGGTTGTTCATTCACATTTTGTTCCTCGTCGATTTCCGTTCAAAACTCAGCGTGTTCATCCACTGGCTCTGGAGTTACATCACGAACACTCCGGGAGTACGCGTCTTCGAATACAAGCCAGAAGACTACCAAAAGAAGAAGTAATCTCCCTTAAAATAATTTTAAAATGCCAGTTTCCACTCGGAGCTGGCATTTTTATTATCTTACCAAAGTCGCTCGATCCCGTAGGCGTCGAGCTGACTGTCAGCTGAAATGATAGGCACGCCGCGCAGTTGGCATTCAGCTATGAGTAGCCGATCAATAGGGTCGCGATGGTGTCGCTGGAGTTCGCACGAGCGCTTCATCGCCGGCCATGTGATTTCAATTATTTCGAAGCCATGCTCGCGTAGGAGTTTGGGCAAGTCTGTGTGATCGGCATAGCTGACCTGCAGTTTGCCCAATGAAGCCTTGAGAGTAATCTCCCACAAGCTGGCCATCGAGATGATGCTCATACTCTGCGGGCTTTCGATCAACTCAGCATTTTTCGAACTCAGCCTTGGGGAGTCTTCTAGAAAGAAAATGAGAGCGTTTGTGTCCAGCAAGTGATCCATTTATATGTTTCCGTAGGGCATTTCATCTTCAGCAACTTTTTGGTTTGGCTGATCTTGTAAATCTTCAAACCCTAGATCGACGGTATCGAAGTCGGCTGAAATATGAAAATTTTCAGACTTCATGCAACCCCGCTTTGGCGCTCTAGTCGCCGTTGGCAGGGAGAGTTGTGCAACTACCTTACCATGACGGGTGAGTAAAATACTCTCGCCATGTTGCTCCAGCTCCGCAACCAAGGACGAGAGCTTGGTCTTGGCTTCGTAAAGTCCAATTTCCTTCATATAGACTAGTCTAGTCTAAATGGATATTCGAGTAAACACCTAAAGCTCAACACGTCTTCTCCACTCGCGCCATGAGCGTATCGAATGCCACTGCCGTGTGTTGCTAACCTAGGAAAACCCTAGAGCATCCATGTCAAAAACAATGGTCACGTCATCTGGTGGCGGTGTGGCTGTTAGTATGCGTTTGACGTGTTGGTGCAGGGCGCGGGCTGAAGTCGACTTTAGCATCAGGTG
>CAXMPP010000097.1:0-8282 GCA_964195395.1 uncultured Thermodesulfobacteriota bacterium | reverse complement strand
TGTGGAGCCAGAATTCCCTACTCCTCCCACAATGTGCAGATCATACTGGGCGAATGATCTCATGAATTTTGAATTTGCAGTGCATATTGACCGTTGGCTCCATGGCCTAGCGAAGGCAAAGTTTTTGCTACGGAAGTCATATTCATCGTAAGGTTTACCTGGGTTGGCAACGCGTTCTCCAGATTTTAGAACATGGGCAAAACTCCCGATTGTTTGTCGATCCGAGCTATTCAAAAATCTTATCCTGTCATCTTCTTTAATAATGGGGATGGGATTCCCCCTTTCTACCGGGCTACATGCAATCTCATTGTAACGGTGCCCTGTTTTCCATAAGTGCGTAATTGTTAGGTAGTTTTGCACCCAGGCATTTAGAGCTTTCGTCACATCGGTCATCTGCATGGCTATTTCCACTTTGTCCGTAGCGGATAAATTCGTAAGCCCAGGCAAGGCTAGGTCAAGTCCACCGCCGGCCTGAGGAGGGTCATATCCAGGAGTTACAGGATAGGGGTTCGCGCCAACGGTTCCACTCCTTACCGAGAACACTCTGGTTTCGCCAGGCAAGTACTTGATTGACTGCTCATTTGTTGGACTATTCAGTCCATTAACAGTGAATACGACGCCTTGCCTCGTTCCGCCCAAAGGTAGCCAATTACTTGTAGAGGGGACAACTGCATCATTGATCCAAGCTTTAAACGAAATAGAACCCGATTCAAAAAGCATTTGAAAGGGCGGAGCGTGTAACGTCACATTGTAAGGATTCCACATCGTAATTACAGGAGAATAATTCATCGAGTAATTATACTTGCCTGCCGTCGCTGAAGCCTTTCTGACAAGACTGAAAATGACCATTATTTTAGCCGCAATGGGCGTTCTCCCAGTTCCATACTCATCCAAATTTCCGTTATGCCAGTTATAGTTAATGCTGGGTTTGCTGCTATCCCACCAAAGACCTTTCTTGAGGGGCAAGCTTAGTTGATCGGCAGCGGACTCGTCAGCATTGCTACTCGGTCCAGAAGCCAGCTTATAATACTGATGTAGCTTATACCACGAAGGTAACGTAGCTCTGGGAATAGTCCCTACGACTCCATTAATGGTTCCGAAGTCACCGTTGAACGAGCGAATAGGAACAGCCGCACCAGCAGCAAATCCATACTCTGAAGGAAGCCTATCGAGTTCCAAAAGAGTATTCATATCACGCTTCAACTGACCGTCACGCACATTAACGGGAAGACCATAGCTGAAAGTCGTTAAATCATGGTAATAGCCTTTCAGTGCAGTCTCATATCCAGCATCGTCCACGGCTGTCGCAAAAGTTTGTAAACTCACGATCTTATCCAATGTATCTTCATCGCCAGGATGTAAATCCATATTTTCCACCCACGAAACCCCAGATTTCGGATGCCCAGCTAACCTCTGAGCCGTCGATGCAATGGTGCCCGATGGAGCGTCCCCTGACTGAGTGAAATTCGCTAGGGCACATTGGTTAGCACCGCTAATGTGCCAAGCGTAGCTGCCACGGCTGCCACTGCTGCTGGAACCCAGATCAACAGTAGGAACCTCGACATAATTCTCTGATGCAGTGCTATCCGAGCCAAGTGTACCTTCCCCGATCACTTCTACCATTCTCCCAGAATATTGGTGTCCTGTTTCAATATTTGCAAGTTCGTTAGGGTTGGGATGCGAGACAAGATATTTCCGAAAATTCGATTTTCTCCCCCGAGTATATGTGGATGTGATTCCACCAGAGTTACCATCCAGCCATTTGTCCCAGCTATTCCAAACTCCCATCCAGTGAGGGTTCTGGAACCCCGATTCCAGACTCCGTCCGTCAAAACCGCTACTATCCGGAGCTTTCCCTGAAGAATCGTTAGCTAGTATACTCGCCTTGCCGGAAATTCTCTGATCCGGCCCCATTTCCTTTTGCAATTCGCCAATCGCAAGCATGAGCGCCATCCGGGCATTGGCACGCGCATTTGCTATGGCATCGCTACTCTTTACAGTCCGCAGCTCGATAGAACTCAGACCCATCATCGCGAACGCAAGAACTAGCAGCAACCCCGTTATCGAGATCGTTGTTATCAAAGCAAATCCTCTATTTTTCGACCTGACGTAGTAATTCATCTGTAAATCCAACCATAAATTCTGTCGTAAATCTATAGCTCTACTGCACTATCATATACGCCAAATCCACATACTCTTATAAATCCACCGGCTGAAACAAAAATAGCTGCTTCCTCCAGATAAGCGAGCAAGTGAGTGTGGAAAGAGTGAATCAGGTTAACATAGTCAGAGATCTATTCGGCTTTGTGGATTTCTAGCATGGTAATGTGTGAATTATCGGTTTTCACAGCGCGTAGTAGACGGGTAGTTATGATACTAACTCTCTCTTAATCTCTATTCTCTTATGAAAATACACCATCACATCCATTTCTCAGCCCTTCTGCTCACAGCCCTACTGCCTCATGCCGCACACGCCGCTCCAGCGACTCTTCCGACTAAAGGCTTGCTGTTAGATTAAATGCCTCCAAGGGGCTCAAACTGGAGAATGGTGACAAGGTAGCATCATGGTAAAATCAGGCACCTGGAAAAACTTCGCGCCTGTTCATCAAACAGGACCGAGGTCGCAAGGTGAAAGGCAGTGGTTGCCCCACCTTGAAAAAAAATGTCAACGCCCTCAACGGCGAGTCAACCCTCGTATTCAAGCAGCAGGAACTCGTCAACATGGAGGAAGATGCCTTTGATCACCTCACCACTGGTAATGGCTACACATGGATCACTGTGATTGCAGTGGATAAGCAGCGCGTGGGAGTCAAGGACGTGAACTCCTTTTTTGGTGATTTGAAAAACGGCGGCAAATACGAGGGATTCTGGGCTTGCCTCAACGCCCGCTCACGGATCATGAACTCAAGGAAGCCATCAGACATCTCGCCCTCCACTACGCTCTTGAAAACGGGAAATAACTCCAAGTTCCAAGCTTCTTGAATCCTCAATGTGGATTTCGCGTAGATACTTGTGGATGAATATTACTTTATTCATCCATCAGTTGGATCTATGATACCGCATCTATGAAATTTATTTACCTCATTATCATCGCTCTGACCCTTCCTCTCACAGCTCAGAAAGCAGTTCCTCTTTTCGATGGAAAGACTCTAAAAGGCTGGAACACAAACAAGGGAGAAGAAAAGTATTGGTCGGTGCGCGATGGTCTCATCGTAGGCGGGGATATGAAAAAGAAGGTGCCCTTTAACACCTTCTTAGCCACAGATAAATCTTACCAAAACTTTGAACTAGAATTTGACATCCGTCTCGTAAAAGGCAGCGGATTTATCAACTCAGGTATCCAAGTGAGAAGTATCCGCGTCCCTAAAAAGAATGAAATGAAAGGCTACCAAGTCGATGCAGGTATTGGCTGGTGGGGTAAAATCTACGATGAATCCAGAAGAAACAAAGTCATTGCGCAGCCCATTGATCCCGCTGCGATCAAAAAAATAGCGAAGGACTGGGACTGGAATCACTACCGCATTCTCTGTGAAGGACCACGTATTAGATCATGGATCAATGGTGTCCCAGCACTAGACTATACCGAAAAAGACAAAAATATTCCGCTCGATGGATTGATCGGATTCCAAGCCCACGGTGGTGGCATTTTTGAAGTGCAGTATAAGGACATCACCATCAAAGAAATCCCTAGCACTCCAAATATTAGAACATGGAAGGCACTACAAGCTCCAGCGAAAGTGTCACCACCAAAAAAATCTGGCGCACGTAGTCCGCAACAAGAACTCCAAGGATTCAAACTACCAAAAGGCTTCACTGCCGAGCTCGTAGCCAGTGAGGAGCAAGGAGTAGGCAAGCCAATCACCGTCCAATGGGACACCGCAGGACGCATGTGGACGATGACCGCCTTTGAATATCCTATCGATGCCAATGAAAATAAAGCACACGCAGAAGCCATCTATAAAAGAGGAGGCAAAGACAAAATACTCGTTTTTGATAACCCCAGCGCTCCTGGACCACAGACGCCCCGCGTCTTTGCCGATGGTCTCGTCATCCCACTCGGCATGACCCCCACTGCTGACGGCGCACTCGTCCAGTATGGTACCGAGATCCGCCACTACTATGACAAGAACCAAGACGGCAAAGCTGAAGGGTTCGACACTATTTTAAAAGGGTTTGGCATTCAAGACTCCCACCTATTTCCTCACCAGTTTGAGCGTGCGCCAGGAGGATGGTATTACCTCGCACAGGGACTTTTCAACTATTCAGACGTGGTTCGCCAGGGTGGAAAAGCATTTGCGGATGGCAGTAAATCAGTCTCATTTCGCCAATGTAAACTAGCAAGATTCAGACCAGATGGCAGCGAATTTGAAAGCGTAAGCGCAGGTCCTAACAACATCTGGGGACTCATACAGAAGAACAACGGTGAAACCTTCATCCAAGAAGCGAACGATCAAGGAATCCCGGTAGTTGAGCATCTCCAAGGCACACACTATACGACTGGCTCTAAAGAAAAGCTCCGCAGCTACGCCCCACAAATACCATCCACTCTCCCAGGTCAACAAATGGGAGGAACCGGGCTCAGCGGCATCGCCCTTACCGAAGAGAAAGCATCAGCATTTAATCAACTCCACCCCAAAGCTGAAAACGTTTTCTATATCGTGAATCCGATCACTAACAGAATCCAAATTATTACTACCGTGCGTGATGAAAATGGTGATCACAGCTACACAAAACAAACCGACTTCATGACCTCTGAAGACAAATGGTTCCGCCCCGTAGCGGCACACTTCGGACCCGATGGATGCCTCTACATCGTGGACTGGTATAATAAAGTGATCTCACACAATGAAGTCCCACGTGCTCACCCAGACCGTGACAAAACAAGTGGTCGCATCTGGCGCATTCGCCCTGATAACCATACCCCCAAGACACCGCTAGATTTAACTAAAGCCAACCCAGCTCAACTCATCCAGGCACTACAAAACCCCAATGAGAAAATCGCACGTCTCGCATGGTATGCCATCGCTGACCGCAAGGCTGAGAAGACTCCCGCTCTGACAGAAAACCTCCTCAAGCTCGTCAACGATACCTCCACACCGATCAGCAGCCGCACACTCGCATTCTGGTCACTCGAAGATCTCGGTGAGTGGCAGAAACACTCCTCTGAGTTAGCGAAACTAGCCTCTGATCAGTCACCCTTCATGCGTTTTGAAGTGATCCGTAGTTTGGCGAATTTACATTTAAATGAAAAAGAATTCCTCTCCATCGCCTCCGCCTTTCCAACGGATGAAAACTACCGTGTCCGTGCGGAGCTAGCGAACACCATCCGCTATCACCGAGCGCCTACTCCTGGCATCATTGCACTCGCAGCCCAGCTTGGGCAGACACCGCTCAAAGGTAAGTCACTCACCGCATACCATCGAAATTTTGAGCTCTACCTAGCACGCTGGGCAATGGAAAAACACGGTGCAGTCACCGCTAAGATGCTAGATTCTGAGATCGTTCAGAACCTGAAGCCCGAGGCATTCTTGCTCGCTGTCCAGTCACTTCCCCCAGCCCGGGCCAGCTCACAACTCATCAAATCCATCCCTAAGCTGGATCGCGAACTCAGCAAGAATGAGCTCTTCCTGCTAGCCAGCCAGATCCAGAATCCAGACGTAACCAAGGCACTCCAGTCATTGCTCCGTGATTCTAAACACCAGCTCCGCATCCTTAAAAAAATGGAATTGTTAGATGCTAAAATAGCCGCTAACCCAAGCCTCGCTGCCATCGTTGGTGAAGCATGTGCAGAACAATTTAAAAATCAATCATCAGATGAAATTCAATCACTCATCATCAGGCTATCCGCTAAATTCCACCTCAAGCAAATGGAGCAACCCGTCACAAAATGGCTACTACTAGATGGCAGAAGTAACACCGAAATCATCTCCGGCCTCACCGCCCTCAGTGAGATGCGTAGTGCGTCACAAGCCACACTAAAACTCTACACCAAATTCTTCAACCACGCGCACGCACCCATCAAACGACAAGCCACCATCAGCATCGCATCCTTCGGTGATCCCTCCACCGTAGAGTTCTTTGCCAAGAATTGGGATGACCTCCCTAGCGACCTACGTCAGATCACCATCGGGGGGCTAACCTCAAGTAAAGCAAAAGCTGAACTACTCGGAAAATCCACCGCCTCTGGTCAATTCAAAGGCCTCACTACAGACTCACTAGGCAACATCATCTCCGTACTAGGTAGTGATAACGCAAGTGTGAAAACCATCCTCAAAAATACCCCAGGACTCATCGTTCCCGTCATCAAGTTCACCGGTAAACCAAATGACGCAGTAAACTACCCCATCGCACTCAAAGGACCATTCACCGTAGAAGCCTGGGTGAAGCTCGATCCAGGTATCGGCCCAGATGACTCCATCTTAGCAAATGACAAAGGCGGAGCCGATCTTAATTTCTTTGACAGTAAGTTTCGTTTTTATGGAGGAAAATCCTATGCTGACTGCATCACGGCGAATCGAGCCATGCAGCCGAACCTCTGGACCCACTGTGCCGTCACGCGTGATAAAAAAGGTGAATTTAAAATTTACCTCGATGGAGAACTCGACTCAGCCAAAAGCAACCCAGTCACCGCAGACTTCCTAAACCTCACCATCGGCAACAGCACTCATCCTGGTGGCAGTGGTTTAGAGATGTTAGAGTTCCGAGTGTGGGATCATGCCCGCAGCCCTGAGCAGGTCCTAGCTGATCACCTCACAGCCTATGAAGGAGACAAGCCAAAAGGTCTCGTCCATCACGTCACTGGCAGCACACCGAAATTGGAATCAAAATTAAAAGGCAGCACGAAGATAGCCTACGTCAGTAATGCTCCAAAACTCATCACGCCAGAAGCCGCGAAGAATGCTCATGCTAAATTCCAAAAATTCCTCAAGCTCGCTAACGACAAAGTGATCGGAGACCCAGCAAAAGGTAAACTCCTCTTCGCCACCTGTGCTGCCTGCCATAAAGTAGGTGAAAGCGGTGGGATCATCGGCCCCGATCTCTCAGGAGCAGGAGCCATGACCACCGAGGCACTACTTCACAATATCCTCACCCCGAACGCTAAGATGGAAAGTGGCTACTACCGCCATGATCTCATCCTAAAAAATGGCGACAAAGTCAGCGGTTCGATGGTAGAAAAAAATAAAAACACCATCAGCATCCAGCCAATAGGAGGTTCCATCAAAGTGGTGAATAAAAAAGACATCGACAAGCACAACATCTCAAAATCATCACTCATGCCCGAGGGTTTGATCGATCACCTCAAGCCAAAACAAGTATCAAATTTATTCAGTTACCTACGCACACTTAAATAGCCATTCTAAATGCTTGAATGAATCAGCGTATGGGATGATCATGTGCTGTAAGCCATGCCAGCACATTTGAAAAAAATTCTCGTCCCGCTCATCCTACTCATTGTAGGAGTGGCAGTCGGGTGGGTGCTGATCCCGTATGAAAATGCCGTGGTCGTTGAGCAGTTTATCGGCTACCCTAACTCGCACCGTCAAGCTCACGGACTACGCGTCTGGCTACTCGGCATCCTCTGCGCCTTACCATTTATCTGCAGCGCAAGCTACTATATGATGGATCGGCTAGATCGCTACACGCTGAGAATTTTCTTTAATGCCTTTCTGCTCTGTTTCGGCGCACTATTCATCATCATGTTCCTAGAGGACATTCAGGACAACCTGTCTGATTTCCAGCAATCCGACCAGATGGCTAGTATCATGCTAAGGCATTACATTACAAAAATGCCAGCCCTGATCGTATTCATCCTCCCATACTCACTCATGCTCTCCCTACTTTGGGCACTGGGTAAAATGTCAAAAAGCCAAGAACTGGTCTCGATCATCCAGACCGGCCGCGGGGTGGTGCGCTTCACCAGACCACTCGTCCTTGTAGGAATCGTCTGCACAGTAATTTGCCTCATATTTAACTACCACTGGGCACCCCATGCGGAGAGCCAAGAGCAAATGATACTCAATGAGGCCAGTGGTAAAACCTCGAATGCTGCTGAGTCCGTAGCATTTCAGAATAGATCGGACACTCGGCACTGGCTAGTAGGGACGTTCCCTTTTGCACACACCACTGGCGAACCCCTGAAGTCGATCGAGATCACCACGCTCGATGCCAACAATAGAGCCACTCAGAAGATACTGGCTGAGCAAGCCACCTGGTCACTTGAAAATCGCCAGTGGACGCTGAGTAAACCAATCATTTTTAACCTCGTAAAGCATCAACCAAAC
>CAXMPP010000096.1:283-8367 GCA_964195395.1 uncultured Thermodesulfobacteriota bacterium | reverse complement strand
ACCCACGTGATAGTGAAGCAACAGCAAATCCTTCAGAATAAAGCGAAGATGATCAAGCGCGTGCGTCGGATCAAATCGCAGGGCGGGGGAATCTACGTCTACACCGGCCTCAAGGATGCTTGGAAGGAACTGAAGAAGTCACCTATCGCGACCAAGCACATGATTCTTTTCGCCGATGCGGCGGACGCTGAGGAGCCCGGAGGCTACAAGAAATTGATCGATCAGATGGACCAACAAGGGGCAACTATTTCGGTGATCGGTCTAGGTTCACGCACTGATAGCGATGCAAAATTTTTAGAAGACATAGCCAAGCGCGGCAAGGGGAGGATGTTTTTCACCACCAAGGCGATGGATATCCCCAAGCTCTTCGCCCAAGAGACCGTCACGCTCGCCCGCTCCGCATTTATCGAAGAAAAAGTGGGTGCACAAGCGACTGGCCATTGGTCAGATATCTCTCCGCAGGCTGTCGAGTGGCTGCCAGCTGTGGACGGTCTCGCTCATCTCTAAAGATGAATACAAGGCACCTTTGATCGCTCACGCCCGCCGCGGGATTGGCCGCACGGCTGCAGTTTCCTTCCCGCTCGGTGGCGAGCACTCGGCTGAGGTGCGCAACTGGGAACTCTATGGTGACTTCGTGCAGACCGTCACTCGCTGGCTGATGGGCAACGATCTTCCTCCAGGCATTGGCCTGCGCCATCGGATGGTGGGTACCCAGCTCACAGTCGATCTGATGTACGACACAGAGGAATGGGCGGATATATTTTCTAAAAACCCACCAGAGATCAAAATTATCGAGGAAAGCGGCGTGGCTGGTGGACGTAGTGTCCGTGACCTGCAATGGAGGCGAATCGCGCCCGGTCATTTCTCCTTGGCGTACGAGTTAGAAGAAGGTGCTGTGGTGCGCGGAGCTGTGCGTGTTGGCTCACAGGCAGTGCCGTTTGGTCCACTGGTGGTGGGTGCTAGCGCCGAGTGGGCTTTCGACTCTGACCGAGTCAACGAGCTGCGCCAAGTGGCCGCACAGACCAGCGGACGCGAATTGTTAGATCTGTCAAAAGCATGGCTTCGTCCCGAGCTCGAACGTTCTTCCGATCTCAGAGCATCCTTCGTGATCGCTCTGTTAGTCGTATTACTCATCGACGCTCTGATCACCCGCATCGGCTGGAGGATGCCGGAATTCCAGCTCAGCGCGCTGAAATCGATCAGGCTACCGAAGCGAGAGAAGACAACCAGCAAAGGTGAAAAAGTACCAGTTTCTCATGTCACTTCTGTAAAGACCACTAAGACCAAGACCGATGAACCTCCGGTAAAGAAAGATCCAAAACCGGAGCCGACTAAGCCAACTGCGGAGCAACGTAGATCACGCTACAATCGAGCGAAACGCTAGGAAAGTTAGAATATGCTAAACTTGAACAGATTCAAAAAGTGGAGACTGTGTGCTCTGGCCAGCATAAGTGGCTCGATTTTATTTCTTACATGTTGTGCGAGCACGAAGATAAAACACCTTGATGCTGCTCATTTTGTCGAGCGCGCGGAAGGTATTGAACAAATGAACAGTGCCATGTGGACACGCTATGTTGGAACCACACAGGGAAGAGTCTATCTAGAGCATCAAGATATGCTCACAGTGAGTGGTGGGCCACAGACAACAGTCTACTGGACCGAGCTCGACTCCTTACCCAAAGAAATTGGCGAGAAGCTTAAGAACGGCATAGACGTTTGGACTCCTTCGGCTAGGAAAGTAGAACCAATACCTTTTCTCGACGTCGAGTAGTGGGTGACTTCATTGCTTAAGTGTGAACCTGCAATTAGGGTGCCTTCATTTGCGCCCAGGCGGCCCAAGGTTTTTCATCGACTCTGCCGTCGGGATAAGCGCTGACCCGTCGGACGATTCCTTGGTCTGACTTGGGCGAGATAACCATCAAATCGATATGGGTCGCAGCTTGGCTGTGCTGGTCGACACTGTGGTCGACCCTTTCTGCAATGGTTGCGACCGCAGCGGAAGGAATCAAAAAAAGGCCTCCGACGAATAGTAGGAATGGCTCTCCCGTCGCAGCAAGACCCTTTCCCACTTGACCGGACACCCTCCCCGTCCTATTCGCAAATTCCGTGTAGGGCGGATACACATCATAGTAGATGAAATAGACCGTGGTGGTCATTGAAAAACATTGCATCGGCTTCATGGTTGATCGTCAACTTTCAAGATTTCATGATTACTGATTGATTGCTAGTTTTTTTGTGGAGGAATGAAGGTGAAATTGTCTGTCTAAATCTTCAGTGAGAAAGGGGGGGTGGATAGTAACTGCTGAACGAAGCGGCGCAGACCCGCGACTGAGTAAAACAATCGTGCTTTGCCGAACAATCCTAGCGTGGGAGGACGGTGATTGCAGGGCAGCCAAGGGTGGGATTGGTCTGCGCCAGTCTCAGCAAAGAATTCAAGGCCGCTGCTACCTTTATCGACGGTGAGGAATGAATCTAACGGTTTTATTTAGGGGCTAACACGTAAAGGAAGGTAAGTTTCAATCATCGTTTATATCGATAAACTTATCAAGATAATCGATTTCTCAATATGAGCGTAACGTCTAACGTAAAAGCATCGCAACCCCTCTCAGCGGCAACTTCAAACGGACCAACAAAAATCAACTACCTAGCAATCATTATATAATAATATGAAATCCAATATACGTACCCTCGCAACCACTGTCTTAAGTCTGACTCTGAGCTTCTCAGCTCACGCGGCCTCCTATAGTTCTCTACACGCCTTTGGCGACAGTCTGACTGACTCAGGCAATGTCTATGCGGCCACGGGAGGAACTCAGCCCGACAACCCCTTGAATTTTGCAGGTCGCTTTGGTAATGGCCACACCTGGGCCGAGAAACTAGCTACTGATCATTTGGGACTGACTGCCATCACTCCTTCTCTTGCCGGAGGAACCAATCATGCTTGGGGGGGAGCATGGACGGATGGAGGAGGTGCGGTCCCCACAGTCCTCGGTCAGATCAATCAGTATACCGGCGGCGGTGGATCATTTGCCTCCACGGATCTTGTGACGATTTGGGCGGGTGCCAATGATTTCTTCTTCGGGACTACCGATCCTACCTTGCCGGTGGCAAATATAGGTTCTGCGTTGACCCTTCTGGCCAATGCTGGAGCCGAGAATGTTCTCGTGTTGAATTTGCCAGATCTGGGGAAGACCCCCGATATTCAGGCACTCGGAGCTCCGACCGCGGCCGGAATGTCGGCCTTGGTCAATGGATTCAACACTCTGCTGGAGGGCGAGATTGCCAATCAACGGTCAGCATTGGGTATCAATATTTTTGAAATGGATGTGCATGGTATCTACGAAGATATTCTGGCAAATCCTGACGCCTATGTGTTCGACAATGTCACCGATCCAGCCTCTCTGACAGGGAACGCAGCCAATGCCGATACCTACCTTTATTGGGACGGGGTGCATCCCACCGACAGCGTCCATGAGATTTTTGCCGCGAATGCCGCTCAGGCTATCGGTATCCCAGAGCCTTCCAGCAGCCTGCTGGTGTTGAGTGGCTCTTTGATGCTTATGATCCGCCGTCGTAGAGTGGCAGCTTAGACCTTTCCCCCATCCGTTCGGAGTCGGATCTTCTTCGGAAGAGACGCTCCGAGCGTGATTATTTAGACAGACAACTTGACAGTACGCTGAAGTGGCTGATCAAATGAATAGCATCATGTGGAAAACTACCTTGGAGCCAGGCATGGAAGATTGCATCTAGAGCATAAAGATAGGCTCACAATGAGTGGTGTTCCACAAAGATAGAAATTTGCTGTCAAAATTTGCACACGTGTTTTTTCACTGCGAAGCAGAGCACATGCTCTACTTCACTGAAGGTCTAAGTATTGCGCTGCGAGACTGTTTCTTTTAGCTTGCTCAAGTCGAATTAAAAAAAATCGACGCAACCCCAAGAATATTTATTACAATGAAACGCTGGATACCACTGACGCTCCTACTTTATCTACTTTCCTTAACGGTTTTAACGCTGCCGCTACTTAAATTGCTGGATCTGGGATGGGGTGAGATTGGAGAATTTTCCCTCTTCTTTGTTTCTGTTTTGGTATTAATCCAATTGGTCCTGTTG
Source organism: uncultured Thermodesulfobacteriota bacterium (assembly GCA_964195395.1). Taxonomy (GTDB): domain Bacteria; phylum Verrucomicrobiota; class Verrucomicrobiia; order Verrucomicrobiales; family Akkermansiaceae; genus Rubritalea. The sequence continues at coordinate 4,254 of CAXMPP010000096.1, read as the reverse complement.
CTGGTGCCAATGGATGTCGCTCGGGCACGACCGGTGAAACAACGAAAGGTGGTCGCTTCCGCTATCATGGGTGCCATTCCGATGGCGGTTCTCGGGATCCTCTTTATCATATCGATTGATCTCATGATTTTTGGAGAGGATTCCCCTCATGATTTACTCAATGAATGGTCTATCTATTCTATCCTGGGATTGTCCTGGCTGGTCTGGGGGATTGTATTTTACAAAAGTTACACCGCCAAAGATCCTAGGGCATTTATCTCCTGCATCACCCGCTGGTTGTTACGAGGTAGTATATTGGAAATGATGGTTGCTATCCCCAGCCACATCATATCACGACAAAGGGAGGAATGCTGTGCCCCGTACATCACACTTTTTGGAATAGCTACAGGAATAGCCGTTGCCCTGATGTCCTTCGGCCCGGGGATCCTCTTTCTCTTCGCGCAAAAAATTAAGTCCAAAAAAAGCAAGTAGTGCGAACCCTGTGTAGTACGATAAGAGGTAAATCTTTTGATGATCCTCAGCTTCTGTTTTAAGAAATCCCCAGTGATCGGCGTCACTGCTGTCACGCTACAATCGAACTAAGCGACAGGAGATCAGTCATTTATCTTTATCGGTTTTAGTGGGTAGAATTTAAACTAAAGAAGGTTTGGTATCGATGATAGGGTGCAAATTGTCTGTCTAAATCTGTACGCGAAAAGACCGAGATGTGAGCTAGATTCTCTGCCGGCAGAGATAGCCGACAAGTTGAAAAATGGTACATCTGCTTGGAATCCATGGGAGGGAAAATAGGGTAAAGCTACCATTCCAGCTAACTTGAGAAAGGTTGGTAACTTCAAGCTCGGCGAGCCACATAGCTGCGGACGCACACTTTAGATGTCATCGAACTTCGAAGCTTATCGATGGTCAAATTCCTGTAAAAGTACTCTTTAGTTTTTTAGCGCTACAACACCATTATATTTGCTGTAGAGCTGCTTATCTGATTATACTGCTTGATCATGAAACGCAGATACTTCTTTACCCTCTCAGGCCTTAGTGCCCTCTGTGTTGTTTCAGTTCACGCTGAACGATCCGAACCGGACAGCCTAGTAAGCTGGAAAGATAGGTATCTTTCTAGTGGCAATATACTGCGCGTCACTCCAGACAAGTTGATCGATCAAGTCGAGCAACTTGGCAAGATTTCAGGCAATCCAGTACGCGCCAATGGTTCTCACATTTTTGTCCAAAAAAACGGACAAGAGCTTAAGATAAAGATCCACTTCTGTCTCTAATAAACTGGTTCAGTTCAGTTGATCACCACCTGCATTCCAGCTCTATCACCACGGCCCATTACTGGGATAGCGACCATTGAGTGAATGACTCCATCTGGTGTCTTGAATGCATAAAATCCCTGGCCATTTGTTGTGGCTGCGGAGAATTCTAGGATGAAGCAGTCCTTACCAGCAAGACTTTCAATCGGTGGCGTAGGTAGCGTTTCAATATGCTCGAGCTTCCATACCTGAGAATCGATTTCCCGTTCTAATCCAGTGATTGTGAAATCATCACCTAGGTGTGACTGAAAGTCCGCGATACGTGGCCTTTTTGAAATATCTTTACCCATAGATTTAGTCTGAGTTTTCGCTAAAGTGATCTAACGGTTTAGTTCAGCGTTCGCCTTAAAGAATAATTTCCCTTTTTGTGGACTGAAATGATCGCTCTCTAACATATCAAATTGTTGATTCAAATAAGAGGTGTCGACAATTGGAGTAGTCTGACTAGGAGAAACTTCAACCCAAGTTGTTAAGTCATTCGATACCATAAAAGATGTCTGAATATCTGCATCATCGATCACTGGCAAAGTCACACTAAAGCCGACCGCTCCATTCTGAACATAATCCTTCACGAGGCTGCCTTCATTCTGCGTAGGAGAGCCCATGAATGCGTATTCCGCTAACGCGATATGGCTATCTCCGTCAGCGTTAGTTCCGGCACTCAGTGTGCTTAATGACCCACTGTGCGCCAATTCCCAAGCATCAGGAAGGTAGTCGCCATCTTTATCTGTAGACTCGTAGATCACCATTGCGTGACCATTCAAAGCCTCGGTGTAGGATGTCGCAAAAAATTGGTTCAATGCTGGCACTGCTTGCACCACACGCTTTTCACCAGACTCTAATACGAAGATTTTACCTGAGCGGTCAATCTCTACTCCGCGCGGAGATTTTAGCTCAGAGACTACACGGATAAAGGATGAGCTACCGATCACATTGCGCCATAGTTCACCAGAATCATGACTCGTCACATAGACCGCCCCATCGACTGGGCTCACATCCACTCCCCAGACTCCACTCAGAATCCACAGACGTTTGAGCGTGCCCTCTAGATCATACTCACGAATTTGATCGAGCCCTGAATCGGTCACAAAAATACGCTTACGTTCACTGTCCACCGCCACATCACACGGGCGCATAAAGCCGGCAGTTAAAATTGTAGGAGTGGTGGACGGCAGATCGTAGCGCACTAGATCATCCGTCCCAGAGCGTAGCGCATAGAGGGAGCCTTCGGCGTGATCTATCCCGTGAAACACTGCCGTGGGCTCGCTGATCACTGTCGCCACAGCGTGCGTAGTAGCATTGTAGCTTTGGATCGTTCCACTCGTTGGATCGGAAAGATAGATCAAATCATCCGTGTTACGGTAAGTCACTCCCCAGATATTCAGCGTGTTCACCACACTTGTTAGGGTGGGCGTCGTCGCAGTCCCCTTTTGCAAAGTAAAGTTACCAGGGCTCGAAAGGAATACTGTCTGCTCAGCGCTAACAGGTAAAGCAAGAGACAACACGGAGAGAGAAAGAAAAACGCAGGCTTTCATGTAAACATTTGTATAGATATTTCTCGCCAAGGTCAAAGATATCTGGCTATTATTAGGTTAATAATTTTCACTCACATACCCCTATGTCTGAGCCCTTTATTGCACAAATCAAGATGTTCGCTTTCAACTTTGCTCCACGCGGGTGGGCTTTCTGTGACGGCCAACTTTTATCAATTTCTTCAAACAGCGCCCTCTTTTCGCTCGTTGGAACGATTTACGGTGGCGACGGAACAACAACCTTCGGGCTTCCAGATCTTCGCGGTAGATTTCCTATGCACCTAGGCAATGGACCTGGACTAACCCCTAGATTAATAGGAGCTAAATCTGGCGTTGAAACTGTCGTGATTACTGAAGCACAACTGCCAACTCACACACACACCGGAACTATGAAAGCAGCTTCGACGATAGGCGATGCAGCTTCTCCTAGCGGCAACCATCTCGCTCAATCTAACGATGGCGAAAATAATTTTTCGAGTAGCTCATTAGACTCAGCCCTTGCCGCTGATTCTCTCACTTTAGCAAGTACAGGCAGCAGTCAGGCTCACAATAACATGCCACCATTCCTAGCGATCAACTTCAGCATTGCACTGCAAGGAATTTTCCCATCCCGTAACTAGATATATGTTCACGGCTGCTAATGTTTGCCTGCGTCCAGAGATTCCTGAAGACGCAGATTTTCTTGAGGACCTTTTCGTCGCGAACAAAGACGACGCCCCTGGCTGGCGCGAACTCTTGCCTGCGGAAAGAACCAGACTACTCAAAGAGCAGTCCGCCCTACAACGGCTTCACTATAGGAAATTTTATCCACAGGCATGGTTCACCATCATCGAAGTCGAGGGTAAGCCAGCCGGTAGGCTCTGCGTGAATCAGAGCCCAAAGGAGATGCGGGTCGTGGATATTTCAATTCTTCCAGAATACCGCCAGCACGGAATTGGATCGCGCCTTATACAGCAAGTCATCACTGAGTCCACAAGGCTCAAAAGGCCACTCCGTCTCTGTGCCGAGCTTGGCTCAACCGTGCATAGTTTCTATCAGAAATTAGGCTTCATAGAATTTAAGCGAGACGGCACACATGTCCACTATCAGTGGGTTCCCGTTGCTCGGTAGGAACTCTTCTCCTTATATTCCA
>CAXMPP010000096.1:0-262 GCA_964195395.1 uncultured Thermodesulfobacteriota bacterium | reverse complement strand
TCTCTAGAAAAAGCTATGAAGTTTTTGCGATTATGTACTCTGTATCTGGCTGTTGCAGCGAGTGCCTATGCTGGGTTTGAGGTTCCATCCTCAGTGTATACGATGGACAAGCTGGCCGAGGCAGTGGCTAAGGCTGAGAAAGAAGATAAGGCTCTAGCTATAGTCTATACAGACAAAGGAACGACTTGAGGTCCATGTGCTGCTGCCAGTTTGGAAGCATTCAAGAAGTTCAAGCGCCATTCAGTGGTTGTTTACCTAAGGC
>CAXMPP010000095.1:310-8523 GCA_964195395.1 uncultured Thermodesulfobacteriota bacterium | reverse complement strand
CTACGAAGGCGGGGTCCACGTGCCACTCATCGTAGCTGGATCGGGTCTTCCAAAGAACCAGCGCCGCAAGGACCTCGTGTCAGGCTTAGACATCAGCGCTGCCACACTTGCCATCGCTGGTATTGAAGCTCCTGCATGGAGCGAAGGCAGAGACTTATTCTCCAAAGACCACCAGCCTCGCAACCACGTCATCTCCGCCCGTGATCGCTGTGACTACACCATCGATGTCACACGCACCGTGCGCACCGAAAAATTCCGCTACCTTCGGAACTTCACGACCGACCGCATTTATCTCCAACCACAATACCGCGACTTCAAGGACTACATCAAGCAACTCAAAAGCATGCACGAAGCCGGTAAACTCAGCGAGCTTCAGGAGAAAATCTACTTCGGCAAACGCCCAGAGCACGAACTCTACGACCTAGAGAAGGATCCATTTGAAATCAACAACCTCGCCACCGACCCCAAACATGCCACAACTCTCCAACAGCACATCGCCATCCTCGAAAACTGGCAGAAAGAAACTGGCGACAAAGGCATGCAGCCAGAATCCCCAGCCGGACTCAGAGCCGTCTACAACCGCTGGAAAAGTAAATGCGTCAATCCAGAGTTCGACCAATTTAAAAAACAATAAGCATCATGCTCAAAAAGAATTTAAGCTTCACTCTACTTTGCCTACTCAGCTCCCCAGCCTTCAGCGCATCTGAGAAACCGAACATCGTCTTCATCCTCGCCGACGACCTCGGCTACGGTGAACTAGGATGCTATGGCCAAGAGAAAATAAAGACCCCTAACATCGACCAACTCGCAGCCGAGGGCATGAAGTTCAACTACCATTATTCCGGCGCGCCCGTCTGCGGTCCAGCCCGCTGTGTCCTGCTCACTGGAAAAAATCTGGCCCACGCCGAAGTCCGCAATAATGGCGAAATAAAGACCAAACCAAAGGGCAAAGAAGCATTCTACGGTGGCCAGACGCCGCTCTCGCCAGAGGCGGTAACCATCGCGGAAGTTCTCAAAGAACAAGGCTATGCCACTGGCGGCTTTGGTAAGTGGGGGCTCGGTGCCACATGGAGCACTGGCTCACCTATCAAGCAGGGATTCGACCGATTCTACGGCTACAACTGCCAGCGCAATGCCCACAGCTTTTACCCGGCCTATCTCGATAGCGACGAAGATCAAGTCACCATCAACAAGCATCCTATTCCAGGTCGCGCACGCCAACCAAAGGGAGAAGTGCTCGCTGACACCTACCGAGCTGAGAACTACGCTCCAGACCTCATCCTCGGTGAAGCCGTCAAATTCATCGCAGCTAATAAGGACAAGCCCTTCTTCCTCTACCTGCCATTCGTAGAGCCACATGTCGCCATGCATCCTCACCAAGAAGATATCGATAAATACCCTAAATCATGGGACACTAAGCCGTACCGCGGTCAGCAAGGTTACCTCCCCCACCCACGCCCACGCGCTGGCTACGCTGCCATGATCACGGACCTAGACAACCACGTCGGCACCATCGTCACCAAGCTCAAAGCCGAAGGCATTTACGATAACACCCTCGTCATTTTCACTTCAGACAATGGAGCGACAACGGATAAGGGCGGAGTCGACACCCAGTTCTTTAATTCAGTAAACGACCTCCGCGGGCGTAAAGGCTCAGCCTACGAAGGCGGCCTCCGCGTCCCCATGATCGTCCGCTGGAAAGGCCACATCGAAGCGGGAACGACAAACGACACGGTCAGTTACTTTCCTGACTGGTTCCCCACTCTCACTGACATTGCCGGCGCTGATATTTCTAAATCCGACGGCATCAATCTCGTTCCGGCCTTCTCTGGCAAGCCAGTAGCCACCCGCGATGAACCGATGTTTTGGGAATTCCACGGCTACGGTGGCATCATCGCCGTCCGTGATGGCAAATGGAAAGCCATCCGCCGCTGGATAAAATCAAAAAAGCCAAAGAACTGGGAGCTCTACGACATCGAATCTGATCCACAGGAAAAACACGACCTCGCGAAACAGAATCCAGAGCGCGTCCAATTGCTCGAAAAATCTTGGCTCACCAGTCGCACTGTAAACCACAAGTTCCCACTTCCACTGGTCGACAAAAAGTAATCGAGCCACGCCCTCACTTTCTGCGGATTCACAAAGCGTGTTCAGAGCTGAGTAGATCAGTTGAGATGTCTAAAAAACGACACTCCTAAAAAAGAACACTTTCCCTGCTTGTCATCATTCAAACCAACACCTAGGAATACTCCCAACAAACCCTATGAAAATTGACCATCCTCGAGCGCACCGACGCGCATGCCTCCGCCTAGTACTCATTTTGTTAGCTATCTGGTTTTCTGTGAGCCTCGGCTGCGGAGTGCTTTTCCGTGATTGGTTAGATCTCAATATGCCTAACGTTGGCACTGCTCCCTTCGGTTTCTGGATGGCGCAACAAGGATCCATCATCAGCTTCCTCCTCATTATCGTCGTCTATGCATGGCAGATGAACAGGCTCGACACCAAGCACGGATACGCCGACGAAGACTAACACCACTCTATTCTTACTTCTAATTTCTAGAAACAATGAGCCAAGACCTACTTAACTTTATCTTTATCGGCATCACTTTTGCCGTCTATGTGACTATTGCCCTGCGTTCCAGAGCAGGATCAACCAAGGAATACTACACCGCAGGTGGTGGCGTGTCTCCACTAGCTAACGGCATGGCCACGGCTGCCGACTGGATGTCAGCAGCAACCTTCATCTCAATGGCTGGAGGAATTGCAGCATCCGGCTATGACGCCTCACGCTTCCTCATGGGCTGGACTGGTGGCTTCGTTTTGCTCACGGTCCTGATGGTTCCCTACCTACGTAAATTTGGTAAAGCGACTGTCCCAGACTTTATCGGCGATCGCTTCTACTCTAAGTTCGCACGCGGCGTGGCCGTTGTCTGTGCTATCTTCATATGTATGACCTACATCATGGGTCAGATGAATGGTGTGGGCGTTGTGTTCTCTCAGCTTTTTGGCATTTCACTTACTAAGGGAGTCATCATTGGTGGCTCCATCGTCTTCTTCTATGCTGGCCTCGGCGGCATGAAAGGCATCACCTACACGCAGGTTGCCCAGTATTGCGTCATGGCATTTGCCTACACAATCCCAGCCATCTTCATCGCCATCGCCATGACTAACAACGTCGTTCCGCAACTCGGACTAATCGGCGAGTACACTGCTGGATCTGGCGATCCTGTCCCCTTCCTTGAAAAGCTCAACACCATCAACCAAGACCTTGGATTTAGTAGATACACCGATGGAAAAATGAGCACCATCGACATGTTCTGTGTCACAGCAGCCCTCATGTTCGGTACTGCCGGTCTACCCCACGTCATTGTCAGATTCTTCACCGTGAAGAACGTCAAAGCTGTCCGCAAGTCCGCTTGTTGGACACTTCTATTCATCGCAGTGATCTACCTCACTGCTCCAACAATTGGTGCGTTCGCTCGCGTCAACCTGATCGAGTCGCTCCACAATACTTCCTACAAAGAAGCTCCAGCTTGGCTCGGTGATTTTGAAGAGACCGGCCAAATGGCTTGGGTGGATAAAAATGGCGACGGAAAAATTCAATATTTTGGACCAAAGCACGAAGATGCGAAATCCAACTCAAACAAGGTATTCCAAGCCAAAAAGCCCGTTTACCCACCATCTGATTCACCCGCTGATCAGCTTACTGGTATTCACGGTGAGCGACTGCTCTCCGTCAAAGCAGACATGTCAAATTCAAATGAACTATGGTTTGGCAAAGACATAATGGTCATGGCAAACCCTCAAATGGCTGGCCTTCCCAAATGGGTGATCGCCCTCCTCATGGCTGGCTGTATCGCTGCAGCGCTCTCCACCGCTGCTGGGCTGTTATTGGTGCTTTCAACTTCCATCTCACACGACTTGATGAAAAAAATCATCAAGCCAGATCTCAGCGATAAAGAAGAAGTAAGATACGCACGTATGGCCTCATTTGTAGCACTCTCCATTGCTGCTTGGTTCGTGATCAATCCCCCATCCTCATTCATTGCTGAAACAGTCGCCCTAGCCTTCGGTCTAGCAGCTTCGTCCTTCTTCCCGACTTTGCTCATGGGCATTTTCTTCAAGCGCGTGAACAAGCAGGGAGCGATCTCAGGTATGATCTGCGGCATCGGATTCACCATTGGATACATTGTTTACTTCCAGTTCCTCGACGGCCCTAAAGACCAACTCCTCCTAGGCATCAGCCCAGCTGGTATTGGCTTCGTTGGCATGCTCGTCAACTTCGCAGTCACAATCATCGTCACCGCCTTCACTCCAGCGCCTCCAAAAGAGGTTCAAGACATGGTAGATTCCATCCACATCCCATCGGATGCGGGTGACGCCTCTCACTAAGCTAGAGTTATTTTAAAACAAAAAAGCCGCGCTGGTCATCGACTAGCGCGGCTTTTTTATTCAATCTTTTCTGATCGGTTGATTGAGCCCAATAGAGGATTCATCAAGTGATGCAGGTGTCACAGGTCAGAATGACGAAAATCCAGCTACAAAGTCTGATGACTTTATATCATTCAAGAATACCAGGCATGTGCCAGACTATGCCCTCTACACCCATGAGCTACATGAGTTGAGAGATTCGTGCTAATCTGAGTAATCTGCGACAAAAAAATAGCCACTAGCTCAAGCGAGTAATCTACTCACCTAGCTGTGGCTAGAGCTTTAACACTACTTACTTACCTCGATTTTGCTTAATATCATCGGTCACGCGACCGAGTTTTTTATCGATATCTTCGATAAATTTCCAAGGGCAACGCTTGCGCTGGTACTTACGGAAAAGGATATCACGAAGCGCCTCCCAGTGCTTGGTTGTGACATCGTGGATATCTTTCCACTCCGGAGGCTCGCGGCGCGACCCTTTCATCGAGGTAGCAAAGCGCCACTCTTTAGCGAAGTACACCGCCTTATAGACGCGCATCCCTTCTTCCGTTTCCTCATTCCAATCGTGTCGCTCGTGTCCAGCCATGCGCTGATTGTCAGTATTTAGAGCACAAAATCAACATCAATCGCGCTTCATCCAAGTAGCAAAGACCATCGAGCCTATCACAAACATGCCACCGACTACCAGTCCCCAACCCGCAGACTCACTAGGCAAAAAGAGCAGCGACTGGAGAACGCCAGATACCGGAATAAGGAAGCGGCAACTCGCTAACAATGGAACTGGATACTGAGTAGACAGATGATTCCAAACCGCGAACGCCAGCGCCGAGACGAATGCTAACCAGGCCGTCACAACGATGACATAACCGTCAAACAACTGACTGATGTGCCCCCAAGCTGGCACCGCGACAAGGCACAACCCCGCCCCACCGAGGAAGAGGGCAAACCCAGTAGCCGCGCGCGAACCCATCGTAGGTTTTACTTTAGAAACCACAATAATACCGATCGCCCCAAAGAAAGTAGCCAGCATGATGCAAATGGCACCGAGCAGCGGGTTGCCAGCACCAGATCCAGGGGCGTAGACTGCTAAACCCACGCCCATAGCGCCAACTACCAGAATCAACCATTGCCTCAGCCGAGGCCAAGCTGAGCCTAACATGAGTGGAGCTAACAGCATCCACCAAAAACTGCCCGTGGCAGCCATCAGGGCGGTAAGGCTTCCGCTAGAGAGGGCCAGCCCAAGGTAAAAGAAGAGGTATTGCAGCAAGGTTTGGCTCACAGCCAACAGTGCTATCCACCTTTTAGGTGTCGCCTGCCATTCCTGCCATGGCTTCTTAGCAATCAGCAAAAGCCCTAAACCCGCCACGGTAAAGCGCAATCCAGCAAAGAGCCATCGGTCGAAAATACCCACCTCCACACCAGATTCTGCCCAATGGCTGTAGACCATCTTGATCGCGGGAAACGCGCTACCCCAAAGCAATGCGCACAGCAAGACTGGGATAAACACAAAATAAGGCGAGCGCTTCATCTGCGGCCAAACTCACCCTTACTTTGTGCAGATGCAAGCAGGAATAGTGGCTGAGTGATGGAGCCGCTCACTCTGTAAAGAGTCTGTAAACCAAGCCGTTTCAAGTAGTTCACGGTAAATGTTCATGGTACAAGTGATTGTTATGAAAAATTATTTACCCCTACTCACCCTTTGTGGTCTTAGCTCTTTTTTGAATGCTTATGAAATGCACGAATGGGGAACATTCACCACAGTCTCTGGATCTGACGGCCGCATGCTAACTGGCCTTCATATCGAAGAAGAACACCTACCACCATTCGTCTATTCACACATAGGAATGGCCCAGCAAGCTGGCAACGCATACCTCTTCTCCAATAATCCGACTCAAAACAAAAACCAAATGTTGGTGATGCAGCGTGCGGACAAACATTTCGTCCCGATGGTAATGATGAAAGGCATGCCGCGCGCAATGCTACGTAATGTCACCGTCAAAATGGAAACTCCCGTCCTCTATTTTTACGGCGACGACACCCCGAAAGTGCATGTCAAAGTGGGGTTCAATGGAGGCACCATCAGTCAATGGTATCCACAAAGAAGTGCCGGCGACACCCCTAACAAACTGATCGGTAAAGATCTCAAAATCAGCGATGCTCTGAAAAAATCGCTCAATGGACGAGAGATGGTAATCAATAGCCCGATTGATTTCGCAAAGCCCTATACTGGTGGGATCGAATGGGATGTAGAGATTCTCCCGAAAGACCTGGCGGATCCAGCATTCACATTCAAAGCAGAGGAAAACTACACCTGGATTTACCCACGTGTGCCAGACGCCAACATGCTCAAAGTCGGAGACGAGTATGAAGATTACTTATTCTACCGTGGCATCGGCAACTTCCAGCTCCCAGCCACCTTCAGTGTCGATTCCAATGAGACCCTCAAAGTGCAGAACAATAGCAAACAAGCCATCCCCTTAGCCTTTGCTTTCGAAAATATAGGCGGAAAATTCCGCTATAAAAATTTAGGCCGCGTTGAGACTAAACAGGCAGCGCTAGTAGCCGAAAACGAATGGGTCACCCCAAAGAACCCACAAGTCGAAGTATTCCAACAGATGCGGCAAGGGCTCGTCGCTCAAGGACTCAGCAAAGACGAAGCCAATGGAATGGTAAAAACTTGGTGGAAATCCTACTTCAACAAACCCGGTCTCCGCGTCTTCTGGGTCGTTCCACAATATGATCTCGAACAAATATTACCCCTCACGCTCGAACCCAAACCAGAGAAGAGCGTGCGCGTCATCGTCGGCAGAGCAGACGTTCTGCGACCAAAGTTTGAACAGGCAATGGTCGCTAGTCTCGGCACAAAAAACTTCTCAAAGTATAGCCAAGATAGATTTTATCTTCCCTATAAAAATAGATTAGAGCAATTGATCAAAGAGCCAGTCTTCACCAAGTTCGACAAAGATAACCTCTCGCATGTCTATCTCAAAGTGACCGCAAAAAAAGGAGACTCAGCGCAAGGAGAGAATCTCTATCTCAACCCAAACAACGATGTTAAACTACAACATCTCCCCCTCGCTGGACCATGGAAAATCAAGGACGATAATAAGCTGCAGATTGGTGAAACACTCTTCACGCTCGACCCAGCCAAGGGTCTCCTCACTGCCGCTGCGCCAAAAGACTCCTCGTACGACATCTATGAAATCCAACTCCAACGCGTGCTCAACTAACTGCCAGAAAACATCCCTTCTCATCCCTTGCTAGATTACCTATTCTCTAGCAAGGGACTTTTCTGTTCCAGAAAACATCCAAAATCCGCAATGAACAAAGCACTACAAATCTGCCTCACTTTATTACTCAGCGCACTCGTCACCCAAGCCGTTGAAAATAGCGACCAAGAAGCCCTACGTATCGGAACCATGGTTCAAGAAATCCAGCAGGCGCTCAAAAAAACGAGCGACAAAGCATCGCTCGAAACTATCGCCAAATACGGCACCGACTCACGCCACTACGTAATGATCCGTGGCTGGCTCCATGAGCTGCTCAAAGGAACCCAAAGCCAGCTAGAGGCAACTAGAGACTCCAAATTACAAAAAAAACTCCAACAAAAAGAAGCATTCCTCAAGAAAGCCATCCGACGTATTGATCTCGAGTAATATCATTTAAACTGTCAGATTGTCGTAATGACGTCGAATGATTGGATTGTAGCAAGGCGCGAGGAAGGAGCTTTGAGCTCAAACTCGACCTATTGTATCTCCCTGCTATGATGAGAGCACACGTGC
>CAXMPP010000095.1:0-300 GCA_964195395.1 uncultured Thermodesulfobacteriota bacterium | reverse complement strand
TTTTCTTAAATCTCGGAGACTGTAGATCTCTGTGCCCGTAAAGTGCCTCAGCGTCCTCGCTCCGGTCGTTCGCTTGGTGTGGCTTTCAGGTCGTTGTTCTTTGATCTTCGTAAAGAACCTATCAACAAATTCACGACTCCCTAACACCACACCATCGGTGAAGTAGCGGACCTTGCAGTGCAACAACTGGGAGGCATTGAGCTGGCCCCCAGTCACCAAAATCTTCTCCACTTCCTCTGAGCTAAATCCATGCCGTTTCTTGTGTCGCTTCGATTTTTTCTCACCCAGCACTGCCTTTTG
>CAXMPP010000094.1:0-8661 GCA_964195395.1 uncultured Thermodesulfobacteriota bacterium | reverse complement strand
TAAGGAGAGTTCCTGCTGCTTCATCAAGTTGCCTAGGCATTAGACGTGGAGTGAACTCTACAACATGTGTGGTCAACCCGAGGTCCTGCGCTGATTTAGCAGCTTCTAGGCCGAGCAAACCACCACCGATGACGGCGCATGTCCTTGCGTTCTTTGAATATTCCTTGATCGCATCGAGGTCTTCGATCGTGCGGTAGACGAAAACTCCTTTTTTATCGATACCTGGAACTGGAGGAACGAAAGGAGCGGAACCTGTAGCCATGACCAATTTGTCATATTCAACTACTTTTCCTGACGAAGTGATGACGCGCTTTGCTGCTGTATCGATCTGCGTGACTTTTTCACCGACGTGGAGTTCCACACCATTTTCTTCATACCAATCGAACTTAGCCATGCTGAGATCTTCAGCTGATTTTCCAGCAAAGTACTCGGACAGATGCACTCGATCATAAGCTGGGCGAGGCTCTTCGCAGAACGTGACGATCTGAAATTTGTTTTCACTATCTTTCTCAGCAAGTCGTTCACAAAACTTGTAGCCGACCATTCCATTTCCGATAACTATTACTCTCTCTTTCATAAATTTAATGCCACTTGGCTTACAACCTCTTCAGCACATGACGTGCCATAAAAAAATCTGGCCTATGAACTAAATTCATAGACCAGATGATTTTGTTTTCTAGGTGTATAACTGGGAGATTAGAAGGTGTAGTTGAGTTCTACGGAAGACTGAGCGACGTTGTCATCGAACTTATTGGTGGCGTCGTTGTCACCAAAGAAATAGGCACACTTAGCAACAGCCTTGAGATTTTCGCTGAGTTTTTTCGCTGCTACTAGGTCGAATTCTAAACCATAGAACTGATCGACATCCTTATCAAAGAAGCCGTGAACAAATCCTTTAAGGGCAACTCCGCCAGGAATTTTAGTGCCAACACTGGCATACATGTCGGTAAGACCGTCCCACTGAGTTGGCCCTGAGGTTAGTCCAAGGCGGTCTGCGGCGAATACGTCTGCAAAACCATTGAACGCATGTACTGTAGCTAGAGGTGTGACGAAGTCTTGTCCTAGGTACTCCACGCCGAAGTTGTAAGAAAAACCATTCACTTTTTTGCCGTAATAGATGTGTCCATACACATCTTCGTACTCTGCTTGGTTACCTGCTTCCGTTTGGTAGGCTAACTCTGTATGGAGGTTGCCGGCGCAGAGACTAAAATCAAAAGAGCCACCAAAGGTATTGTTGCTAGCGCGGGCAAATTGCTGCTCAGAGAAGTCCATGAGGTAGGCGTACCCAGTGAACTTATGCTCTTTAAATTGATAGGAACCATTAAATAGGTGCGCATCGCCCTCCAGCGCCTTGACTGCTCCCGATGCATCTGAGCCAAAGATGCGATTGACGCGATTCGCATAGGCGTACTTAAGCTGGAATGCCTCCTTTTTGTAATCGAGCAAGCCAGCGTCAAGGGTCTGCTCGTTCTGACGCCATCCGACATTACCTATAAAGGCCGTATTGTCATAGATCAGTCGCTGACGGCCAACTCGTGCAAGAGCACCGTGTCCCTTATACTGAGCATAAAGCTGATTCAGTTCGTTATTTTCAGGGTCAGAAATTGCAGTGTTGCCTGGTGTGTGTGGGGTGAACTGCGCTGACTGAGGGCTTCCGACCTGGTAGTCGTCGATGAACGCTAGAGTATGCTCAGTCTGTACAAATGCAGCAAAGCCTTCATCCTTACCTAGGTAGAAACCAGGTCTGATACGGAATGTCCCAGCCCATGAGTTGTCTGCTCCTTGTTGGTTGCGCTGCTCGATACGTGCCCTAGCTTCGACTGAAAATTTAAACCACTCAGTTTTTTCTTCAGTGATTGGCAGAGTTTCTCCGGCAAAGAGTGAGCATGGGGTGAGAGCTAATAAGGATAATAATAATTTTTTGTTATTCATACATCACATCACTGAGCAGCGAGTGTGCCAATATTAGTCTCGTAGAACTAGACTTTGCACATCATCTACATGAGTAATATTCATGATGCTTAGAGGGCCTCTAATTGGCGCCCAGCATGGATTGCATTACTCATTTCAGTGCGACATATAGTAAGAAAGTCTTCTTCAGGGAGTGAGAATGTTTTGCCACTATTTGAGAAAGCTCCCCAGTTACGTTTCGGTGGCGGTGTAGAAATAACGTGTGCCACTAATTCACCTCTAGCGAATTCTTGTTTAGCAACCCACGGTGGAATAATACCAACTCCCAAGCCCTGTTTCGCCATTTCCTTAATCGCTTCCATATTCCCAAGCGTGAGTGGGTGGTGAAAAGTTATTGTATTATCATTAAAGTGTTTTGTGATGAGCCGCATAGTTTCACTCTCTGCACTATAGGAAATAAGCCGCACATCTTTGAGTGACCCACCACGGTTAGTCTGCCTAGAGACCCAGTCATGCTCGGGTGAGGTAACAAAGCAAAGCGTGTCTTCAGTGAGTGGAGTGAATATGAAATTATTGTCGCTGGGAGCTAGGTGTATACCAATGGCTAGATCGAGCCTACCTCGGGTAAGCTTTTTCAGCATATCTGGAGTGTCACCTAGATCGATTGTAACTTCGCATTTGGGATGTTTTTTTGCAAATTCCTTAAGTATTTTCGGCATTATGTATTGGCACACGGTATCTGAAGTGCCAATTCGTATTGAGGAATACCCCCAACGCTTAAGGGTCTCAATTTTCGTCAATGCTGTTTCGAGTTCAATAATCACTCTCTTAGCGTGATGGAGGAACACTTCTCCATAGGGTGTGAGTGTGATGCGTTTTCCCATGCGTTCAATGAGTGAGCAATCAAGTTGCTTTTCAAGTGACTTAATGGAATGTGAAACTGCGGATTGAGTTATAAAATTCTTATTTGCGGCTACGGTGAAGGAACGCGTTTCTTCTAGCGCGATGAATATTTTGAGTTGGCGAATTTCCGGTAATGTCATGAATGGATAATGGTAATAGTTGTAGAGCGATGGTGATATACTCCATCAAGCACGTTGCGTACCAAATTATTGCTTTATGAATGACGTTCATGCAAACGATGTCTAATCGAACAAGCTGGGTAGGTGAAATTGGCACGATGGATGCTTGGTTATGATTGTCTTCTTATTATGAAAACATATCCAATATTAAAGAAAGCTGGCACACTCGTAGTTCTAATGAGTGTGGTTACAGGCCCCGCATTATTTGCTGAACAGCTTGATGTGGAAAAAGATTCACTCAAGTTTGGCTTCATCAAACTGACTGACTGTGCTCCTATCGTCATAGCAAAGGAAAAAGGGTTTTTCGATGACGAGGGACTGCAGGTAGATGTAGTAGCTCAGCCAAACTGGAAAACCCTTCTAGATAATGTCATCAGTGGTGATTTAGATGGAGCACACATGCTTTCAGGTCAACCGTTGGCGGCTACTATAGGCTTTGGAACAAAAGCGCATATCATCACATCTTTTACTATGGATCTAAACGGTAATGGCATCACAGTTTCCAATAATGTTTGGAGGCAAATGCAGGGTAACGATCCTAAATTAGATTCAGATACTCCTCCGCACCCGATAACAGCAGACTCTTTAGTTCCTGTGGTTAAGGAAAAGCTTGAAGATGGCGAGAAGTTACAGATGGGAATGGTGTTCCCAACGTCGACGCACAACTACGAACTTCGCTATTGGTTAGCTGCGGCAGGGATAAATCCAGGGATGTATACAAAATCTGATGTAGGAGGGCGTACTGACGCTCAAGTTGAGCTCTCTGTGACACCACCACCGATGATGCCGGCAACTCTAGAGTCTGGTAATATTCAAGGTTACTGTGTTGGTGAACCATGGAACCAGAAAGCTGTCAGCATGGGTATCGGTGTCCCAGTGACTACTAACTATGATATTTGGAAAAATAATCCGGAAAAAGTATTTGGTGTTTCCAAGTCTTGGGCAGATGAAAATCCAAACACATACATCGCAGTGACTAAAGCATTGATCCTCGCAGGTCAGTGGTTGGATGAGACTGATGCGGAAGGCAATTTCAAGAACCGTGAGGAAGCAGCACGAATTTTATCACGTTCAGACTATGTCGGTGCTGACTACGACATCATCAAGAACTCAATGACTGGCTTCTTCATGTTTCAAAAAACTTACAAACGTGAAATGCCAGAGTTTAACGTTTTCTTTAAAGGTCACGCCACCTACCCTTGGTATTCAGATGGAGTCTGGTTTCTCACTCAAATGCGTCGATGGGGACAGATTTCTGAGGCGCGTCCAAAGTCTTGGTATCTTGAAACCGCAAAGAGTGTCTACAAACCTGCTATCTATCTAAAAGCGGCTGAAATGCTTCTTGAAGAAGGCAAGGTGAAGAAAGCTGACATCCCATGGGAGACAGATGGTTTCAAGGTAGCTACAACTGACTTCATTGACGGTGTTGAGTACGATGGTAAAGAGCCAATCAAATACCTGAATTCTCACAAGATCGGCAACAAAGATCCTGAAGGGAAAAGCACTCATTGATTTTAGACCTCGTATAAACGTTGTTGTTTTTTTGAGCCGCCTGATTTCAGGTGGCTCATTTTTTGCGTCCTATGAGGCAAGCTGGCTTGAGGGAGCAAGTCTCTTGTGTGCCAAGTCAACTGAGTCTCGCGAGTTATCATCATTAGTGCCCTCAAATGCCGGTGGCCGAAGTAATTCAGCTACCTACTCGATACTGGATTTCTCATGAACTTCATCAACGATATGAGTATAACTAATAAGTAGTGGTATGCAGTCTGCTTTACATTAATTAACTATCATTCAGTTAATTAGTTATGAAGTTTACAGATAAATTTAAATACACACTTTTAAAAGCGATTGACCTTAGTGGCATGACCTTCTTGTCGCCCGTTATTCGCTTATGTTACGGAGAGGAATCAAAGGTCCAGTTGCAGAAAATTGGCCAGTGGATTCTCGTTCCTATCGCTGGAGTTATGGCGTTTTTGTTTCTTTGGCATGTGACTTCTGGGAGCATCAAAACCAAGTCTGGAACCTTGCCTAATCCTGAACAAACTTGGCGTGGTTATAAAGCCATCAATGCTCATGCTGAGCGCGAAAACCTCAAAATGGAGGCCTACGATATAGTAGGGGAAGAGAGAGAGGAGATGTTGGCTGATGCTCGACTACAGCTTTCATTGGTGGCGCCGCGTGTAGTTAGTACAAATGCAGAGGTGACTAGAGCTAAAGAGGCAATTGAAATAGAAACCAAAGCTCTCATTGAGCCACTCGATACAGAATATAAAGAGAAGAAGTCTGAGTTTAAGGCAACTGCGTTAGAGCGTAAGGGATCCCTTATTCTAGCTGCGGAATCCTTACCTGCAGGAAATGTAGAAGCTTACGAAAAATTCCTAGCTGAGGTCAAAGCTGCTGAATCACATAATGAGGCGGATAAAGATGAGTTGAGTTTATTGAAAAAAGAAATCGACAAGATTCGTGAGATTAAGTCACCAGATGTTGCAGATGCTTTGAATGAACAAACTTTAGCTGCAGAAGAGCAGCAGTTTTTGATGAAACAGATCGAATTATTAAGTGATCGTAATCGTGCAATCCAAGTGGAGGCTGCGACCGGTAAAATATTAGATTACAAAAAAGATTTTCTATCACTCACTGGTAAGGATGCCTACGCCAAGGCTCGCACGATTGCCAGGGAACAATCCCGATTAAGTAAAATGGGAGATTCATCTTACGCTAAGCCTGCGACTATTTGGTACCAAGTGAAACGTTCGGTTTTCTGTGTTTTCACTGGTTTCCTTATAGGTACTGCGATTGTTGTACCTGTGGGCATATTCTGTGGCTTGAACTCAACCTTCATGGCGGCAATGACTCCGTTCATTGCTATCTTTAAGCCGGTTTCTCCCATTGTGTGGTTACCAATCGCGCTGATTGTTGTGAGTGGATTAATTCCAGATCCAGACAATAATCCATTCATCGAATTCCTTTGGGATCTTCCACTTATTGGAGTGTATAAAATAAACCCTGCATTCATTGCTTCGGCAGTTACGGTTGCCTTGTGCTCATTGTGGGCAACGCTCGCTAATACTGCGCTCGGCGTAGCATCCATCGATAAAGACTATATGAATGTTGCCCGTGTATTGAAACTCGGCTTCTTCGCTAGACTCTTTAAGATTGTCATCCCATCTGCTCTGCCACTTATATTCGCAGGTTTGCGCATATCCCTGGGAGTTGGCTGGATGGTGCTGATTGCCGCTGAGCTACTCTCATCCTCTGAAGGTATTGGTAAGTTTGTGTGGGATCAGTTCAACAACGGCGCTTCAGATTCGTTGGCCAAGATGATGGTTGTGGTCTTCCTCGTAGGTGTCATTGGACTGATTCTCGATAGAATCATGATCGTGTTCCAACGCTTAGTCACATTCGAAGGAACTGTGAGCGTGTAACTAATTTAAAGAACTATTACTATGGCAATTTTAGAAGTAAATAACGCGTCCGTAGGATTTGGACCTGTTTCAAACCGTTATGAAGTACTCAATGACCTGAACCTAAAGGTTGAAGAAAATGAGTTTGTAGCAATTATTGGTTTTTCTGGAGCTGGGAAATCGACCTTGATGTCACTGCTCGCGGGCTTACAAAAAGCAACTAGTGGGGAAGTTTTATTTAAAAAGAATCCGATATTAGAACCTGGGCCAGATTTGGGCATGATGTTCCAAAATTACTCCTTACTTCCGTGGTTGAGCGTGTTGGATAACGTGAAGATTGCAATCAATGCAGTCCAACCCAAGTTGAGTAAATCCGAACTAAATGAAAAAGCGCATCATTATGTGAAGATGGTGAAGTTGGATCACGCGGTAGATAAAAAACCTCAAGAACTCTCTGGGGGGATGCGTCAACGCGCATCACTAGCCCGGACATTATCTTTGGATCCAGAAGTTCTCTTGTTGGATGAACCCTTATCAGCTCTAGATGCGCTTACGCGCTCGGAGCTTCAAGACCAGATACTCAATATTTGGGAGAAGGATAAAAGAACCGTCGTTATGATCACCAATGATGTGGACGAAGCCGTGCTTATGGCGGACCGGATTATCCCACTTACAATGGGACCCGCTGCGACGCTTTCAGATGAATTTAAGGTGAATATGGAACGGCCACGCAACCGTCACACACTCAATGACCATCCTGAATTCATGCGGCTGAAATCCGAGATCACTGGGTTTATGTTGGGCCTCAACCAGGAAAGTAAAAAGCTCTCTGGCAATGTAGTTCCAATGCCAAAGGTGACGCCGAAGAGCTTCTCTCTACCCGTGATGCCCCCCACATTCAAACAGAACCCAGTGTCTGTAAAAAAATCAAACAACATAGCATAATCATGACCGAAAATTCAAAATTTGTTGAGATGTCAAACTTGATCAAAGAGTACCCTAATCCCTATGGTGATCCATTTCGAGTAGTCGAAGACTTTAATTTAAAAATCAAAGAAGGCGAATTCATTTCGCTCATTGGTCACTCTGGATGCGGTAAATCTACGGTGCTCACTATGCTGGCTGGACTCAATGAGATTTCAGGTGGTGGTATCATTCTTGGCAACAAGGAAATCGATGGTCCGGGCCCTGATAGAGCTGTGGTCTTCCAATCACCATGCTTGATGCCTTGGCTTAATGCATTCGGAAATGTGATGCTGGGTGTTAAGAATGTCTACCCACATGTTGATAAGGCGACTCAGACGCAAATAGTTGAACATTCTCTCTCTGTAGTCGGACTTGCTGATTCTATGAAGAAGTACCCAAAAGAGCTTTCAGGCGGGATGCAGCAACGTGTAGGTATTGCCCGTGCTATAGCTCTTCAGCCGAAAGTTCTCTTGTTAGATGAACCCTTTGGTCGCTTGGATTCTTTGACAAGGATGGAGCTCCAAGATGTCATCATTGAGGTGCTAGAGCGTGAAAAGCTAACGGCTATGATTGTCACCCATGATGTCGATGAGGCTATCTTTATGGCTGATCGATGCGTGATGATGTCTAATGGCCCGCGAGCGGGACTAGGTGAAATCCTCGAAATCGACTTCCCCAGACCACGTAACCGGCGTGATATTTTCAATGATCCTAAATTTTTCGGCTATCGAGAGCACTTGCTGGCGTTTCTGGAGCAACGATCACACATCAAGGGGGATACGCGGGTGTTTAGTGGCGGTGATATGATGGGCTTTCTAAAGAAAGGGCAGATCAAAGATTTGACAGACAATCATATGGGGGTTGTCGCCTAATACAGATACTCAGGAACTTGACCCCATAGATTCATGAATCCCATTCATCAATAGAATGATTTATAGTAAAGCTCTCTGAATAATGATTGGCACGGTCAATGCTTAGACCAAGAGGTGAATAACGAAAAACTTAATGTCCTTAATCTTAAGAATCCTAGCATTCGAACCTTGCATGTTTCTTGGGTCGCATTTTTCATCACCTTTGTAGTGTGGTTTAACCACGCTCCACTCGGTGCTGTGATTTCTGAGGCTTTCAATTTAACCAAGCCACAATGGAAAGCTCTCCTGATTTTAAATGTGGCATTGACGATTCCTTCGCGAGTGATTGTTGGAATGCTGGTGGATAAATTAGGGCCGAGAAAAACCTTCTCCACGCTCCTCTTGGTATCCGGCATTCTCTGTGCTTTGTTTGCATCCGCTCAGACT
>CAXMPP010000093.1:0-8698 GCA_964195395.1 uncultured Thermodesulfobacteriota bacterium | reverse complement strand
TGTTTTCATTATCAGGTCGGATGAGTTTGGTCAGGATGGAATAGTAGTGAAGGCTTTGCCACTGGATGTATCCCCCAGCGACCTCAAAGCCGACTTGCTAGTAATTAATAAGAAATTTTCCGAGTTTGAGAAAAGAAAGGACTACGGAAAGCATGTCAATCAAGGCCGCCGTGAGGGAGTGAAGTTTGAGAATAATATCCAGCAAGGTGAAGACCGCGATGGGGACGGGAAAATAGATGAGCGCACACCGGGTCAAGGGCGCAGAGGAGACAGATCACCCCGTGGTGGTGGAAGATTTCTGAAAGATTAGTAAAGATAGCAGAGCTTATTTTTGCATCTTCCATCTGACTATTATTGGTCATATGGGAGATTTCTATTTGCAGTGCTCGGCTTCTTGCTAGAGTGCTGGCTATGAAACTGAAATCGATTGTTAGTTCACTGCTTTCTCTAGTCTGTGCCGGCTTTGCATCTGCAGCCCCTTTAGCGGTGGGGGCTGACGCACCTAAACTCATGGCAAAAGACCAAGACGGTAAGGAGATCGATCTTGGTGCTAAGTTTGCTAGTGGATTGACCCTCGTTTATTTCTACCCAAAGGCGGATACTCCAGGTTGTACAAAGCAGGCCTGCAATCTGCGTGATGCGTTTGAAGATGTCAAAGCCGCAGGGATCGAGGTGATTGGGGTTTCTGGTGATAAGCCAGCCCAACAAAAAGCTTTCGCGATAAAATATAAACTTCCATTCACCTTGATTGCGGATGCGGACACTAAAGTGATGAAGGCGTTTGGTGTGCCAGCCAGGGCTGGGAAATTTGCTGCACGACAAAGCTTCCTAGTCAAAGATGGCAAGGTGATCTGGGTGGACCTCAAAGCCACTCCAACCTCACAGTCTCAGGATGCGATAGCCGCTGCCAAAGCGGCAAAGTGAAGACAAACGCAACCCTGTAAGTAGAGCGGATGATGACTGGCGGATTATGGGTGTTGCTGCCTGCTGTGGTAGCTTTGGTGACAATAGTGTGGACGCGAAAGGCTGCCATTTCTCTGTTTGCCGCTGTGGTGGTGGGAGTGTTGATGTTACACGGAGGAGATCCTATAGTTTCTTCGAAAGCACTCTTTGTGGACTATTTATTCCCAGCGCTCTCGGGGCCTTGGCACTTGGGGCCGATTGTATTCACTCTGGTGCTCGGAAGTTTTGCGCACGTGTTAGAGCGGTCTGGTGGATTTAGCGTGATGCTCGGGGCGTGGCTGAATAAGCCCAGTGTTGATATCCAAAGACGTAGTTTACTGAGTGTCTACGGGCTGGGTTTAGTGTGTTTTTTTGACGGATTGGCGAATGCCATATTGGTGGGGAGGGTGGCTCGGCCAGTGACGGATAGACTGAAAATTTCTCGTCAATTGTTAGCCTATATTGTCGATTCGACTAGCTCAGCAGTTGCATGCATTGCCTTTATTTCCACCTGGATTGCGACCCAGTTGTCGTTGATTCAGGAGGGTATCAAAGGGAGCGGACTAGATGTCGGAGCGGTGGAACTCTATTTTTATTCGATCCCAGCAAACCCCTATTGTTGGATGGTGTTGTGGCTTTTGTTGCTCGTAATCTGGAGGTCTTGGTGGATAGGGCCGATGAAGCATTACCAATCTGAAAGCCAGAGTGCTGAGGAGGAGGCCACGAGCGAGGAGCTAGATAAAGATTCCACCTGTCGCTCGGTGGTGATTCCTCTTCTATCCATTTTGCTCACTGTTCCTAGTATGATTTACCTATGGCAGGATGGGGCTGAATGGTCGTGGGGGAATGCCTTCTCTAGCAGTAGTGTTCCTCAGGCTATGGTAGCAGGAGGATTTATCTCATTATTGATTGCTTGCTTATTCTTCCCTTCCGCACGGAAAAAAGAATTGCCAAAATATCTGGCAGAGGGAGCTGCGGGGATGTTACCCGCGTTAGTGATTCTGGTGTTAGCTTGGTCGCTGGGTTCTGTGTTTAAAGATCTCCAAGTGGCGCAGTTGATTACTAGTTTGTTAGGTGGCCAATTGAGCCTCGCGTGGTTGCCATTTGTAGTTTTCCTAATCGGTTCTCTGACCTCTTTCCTCACTGGATCTTCTTGGGGGACTATGGGGATACTCATGCCCTTGGCCTTGCCGATAGCTGTCGAGATGGGGGCGGATTTACCTGTTGAAGACCTACTAGTAATTTTGCCAGTTCTGATTGGTTCAGTGTTCGGTGGAGCTGTCTTTGGTGACAACTGTAGTCCCTTTTCAGATACGACGATTGTTACCTCCTTAGCGACTGGTTGCAGCCCTAGTTCGCATGTGAGTACGCAGCTGCCCTATGCGTTGATCGCGGCAGTGACAGCGGCCTTTGGCTATGCTTTGATGGCGATTGGTGTGACCGCCTGGGCTGCGACACTCACACTTGCGGTGGTATTGGGGTTAGGTGTTTTGTGGGGGACGAAGGATCAAACAAGGTAACCTGCGGCGGGGGGGGATGTGAGTAAAAGATCGAGAACAAATTTACTGATATAACTAAGCAGCTGGATGACTAAATACCCCCGCTGCGGAGGCTAGCCCATGGTTCTTGCTGGGAAACATCCGTCGAGAGCTCAGCCTTCGCGTACTTGTTATTAAAGATTGCGAGTATTTGAGCTGTGTCGTCGCCTATATTGAAAGATCCGTGTACTTTGCCATGGCTCACATAAATCACATCGCCGGCGGTACAGATCTTTTTCTCGGAGCCAACCCACTGCTCGATTGTGCCGCAAAGAACGTAGAGAAATTCCTCACGGTCTGTGTGAAGGTGGAAATCGTGGCCGGTTCCCGGCTTGAGGGTTCCTCGGACAAAGATGAGGTCCTCGGTTGGCGCTCCAATATCTGACTTTGGGTGAGAAAAAAATTCATTCAGACCCATCGATGCTGATTCGGAGAGAATATCACTTTCGGATAGAAACATAAAATCAAGTTACGGAATTGTTCGCTTAGGATACAATACTAATTCGGGTGTCGCGCTTAGCTGGCCGTCGTTGACGCAGAGAGCACATTTGATTTGATTCGGGCTTCCCAGACGTAGCGGCGGAACAGTACCTTTACTGCTGCAGTCATCGGTACCGCGAGGATGGCACCGAGGAATCCGCCTAAGAGTAGCGACCAAAAGAGCATAGAGAATATCACGGTCATGGGGTGTAGCCCCACAGAGTCGCCTACTATTTTGGGTGCAGTCGCGAGTGAGTTGATCTGTTGGACAATCAGGAAAATGGCAATCACCGCGATCACATAGGACCATGGATTTGATCCTAACATCCATTCGAGGCCGTCTCTGTTTTCAACAGCATTGAAGTGGACATAGGCGATGATACACGAGGGGATGAGACAGAGAATATTCCCAATGTATGGGATGACGCCCAGTACTGCCATAGCGACTCCAATGACGAGGGCGTAGGGGAGACCAAAGATAAAGAGCGCGATGCCGACTAAGATACCATCGATAAAGGCGACTAGCATCTGACCTCGGAAGAACGAGATCAAGTAGCCATTGATTTCTTGTAAACTGTCGACCACCTCATTTTTAAAGGATGAGGCGCGGAGAGGCACATACTCGTGCCAATGTCCTTTGATGGCGGAAGATTCCTTTAGAAAGTAATAGAGATAGATCGGCACCATCGCCAATCCAACGACCAAGCCTAAGGACGCGAGAACTGTAGAGGTTCCAGTGGTTATAAATTTCCCAGCGTAGCTGGCGATTTGCTCGAAATGGGAAGTAAGTTGATAGGCTATATTTGTGTCGCTGAAGCTGACTGCATCTCCATCCGAGTCATCGAGAGGTACTATTGTTGGAGCTGCTTCAGGATCCTCGTATCTCGCGAGAGCCCAGTTGGCTGCGGGTTTGATCCAGGGTGTTTCACCTAGCTCGGAAATTGTTTTTGTGATGTTCTGACCGAGCTGACTTTCTCCATTATCCGCTTTGGCTGTGAAGAGGTTCTTAGCCTGCGATACGATGGGGGGGACTATCACAAACCCCATGAGAGCAATAGCGACGAGAAAGGTGGAGAATACAGTGATGACAGATTTTAGCCGGTTTAGCCCCTTGCGTTGTAGCCAGCAGACAAAAGGATCTAATAGATAGGCGACGATTCCAGAAACGGCGATCGGGATGAGTACTGGCTGCAGATAGCCTAACACTTGGCTTCCTAGCCATATGACGCTTACTAATAAAAAACCAATGGTGAAAATACCAATGCCTGTGAGAGCGCGCCAGAGCGTCTTCTTTTGAAATTCTGTTGGGTAACTTGGATCCATCTCAGGAAAACTAAGCGCAAGTAATCACTTCTGGCGATTGCAAAATCTGAGAACTATTGGAATGCTTGGCTAAATTCAAGTTTTGGGAAAGCAGATCTAACAAATTACGGCATCGTTTGCATCGATGACTGTGATTGCGTCTTCCTTCTTAAACATTTTAGCGAAAGTGCTACCCATATTAGCGGCTTCGAGCAAGGTTTGAGTGGTGGCGACGTCGGAAACGTTTCCGTTGTCGTCATATTGGACTCGGTAGGGGGGGGAGTGTTTTTCAAAGGCAGCATCGCTTCGACCGATAGGGAATGTGTATTCGATCTCGGGTAAATGTTTCTCAATGTGCCTCTTAACTTCTTTATAGATCAGTAGCGGCACTACTTCATGAAAGTTGAACTCGATGGCAACTTCGTCTTCGAGACCATCGATAGCGAGGGTAAAGGTGAAATCTGAAGGGTCAGCAACAATGCTGATTTCGATGGCCTTGTCGTGGTATTCGAAGTTGAGGCGAACACCGACATTGTAAAGCTCCTCATCCAGTGGGGATTCACAATCCATCAAAATAATATCCACCGTGAAGCCACTGTCTTTCACAGCTTGCGCAAGATTCGAAAATACGGGGACAATGATATCATCCGTGATTCGCTCCATTTCATCACAACCGAGAATGAAGTTCTGACGTGCCCAAATTTGACTATCCTCTTCCTTCGCTGCCTTGATGGCCTCGATCGCGGCATTTTTTTCAGCTGAAATTTCTTGCTGCATGAATAAATTTGAATACTATAGATGGCTAATTTTGAATGAGATAATCCAAAACTAGCAAGAATTTAGCAACATGCCATATAATTTTAAGATTTCTTAAATAAGTGAGAATTTCCTTCGATCAGCTCTCGTTTGATTACGGGTTTATCTTGCTAAAAGAGTATAATCCAAGCATCTTTCAAATCTAAATACTCCACCCCCACTTACCTCCAGGGATGTTATTTTAAAAAAAACAGTAAAATGTCAGATTAGGCTGGAAACTTTTTAAAAAAAGTTAAATATAAACCCTCCAATAGCAAACCAAGCAACCTAATAATAATGTCCACAGCTGAAAAAATTCCTGAATTTGCTGATCTGTACCTACGTCCATCTGAGAAAGCGGTGAAGGATCAGCGAGCGCGCTACCGCCAAGCGGTGCGTATCGGCTTTGTGGAGATGGAAAGAATCTCTGAAGAGGTAGTAATTCCAGAGTTTGAAAAGGTTGGAGTGATTTTGATGGATGCAGGCTACGACATAGAGGTTGTCGTTTTCGATACTGAATCGAATGTGTGCGATGATCTATTTGTCTGTGGGGCTGGTCTACGAATCTCACGTGGACGCATGCACAGCGCTATCGTTTACACTGGTGACCCATATCGTTTTGAGTTTACCTTACAAACGCACAATTACGTCGGAGCTGTGACTGAAGTGGATGTGGCATACCACAAATTGACTCCAGTTTGGTTTCACCGAAACGTCTTGAGTTTCTTAACTGCAACTTTCCCGGAAGTAGATTTCAGTGATTTTGCTGAGACTGAGGATGACCAATGGCTCGTGATGGAAGGTCCATTTACCGTCAAGTTAGAAGACGAAAGTGGAGATTACCAAACTGTGGCAGAGGCTGAGACCATTGAAGAAGCTATGAAAATGGCTTCCATGTTCTGCACAGCATTTAAGTCTGAGGACAGGTTAGTTCTGGAAGACCGAATGGGCCGAAAGGTCTGCTAACAAGCTCACAATTGTGGATTGGCAAGAACGTTACCTTAGTGGTGATACTCCATGGGATAAAGGAGCATCCGCGCCTTCTTTGCTCCCGCTAATCGAGGAGAAACCTGAGCTTTTTGCCGATAGTAGAGTCTTTGTTCCTGGATGTGGAATCGGTCATGATGCCAAATATTTAGCTAAATACGGCCTAGATGTGGTCGGTGGAGATATCGCGCCCTTAGCTATTGCACGAGCAAAAGAGGAGAATCCTCATGCTGTTGACTTTAGAGAACTCGATATTTTAAAAATTCCTGAGTGCTTGGTTGGGAGTTTTGACATGGTCTGGGAGCATACCTGTTTTTGCGCATTAGATCCGACGCTTCGAGCTGACTACGTGGCAGCCATGTGGAAGCTTCTGAAGCCTAATGGAGTAGTATTAGGGGTTTTCTTCACCAATCCAGATGTGATTCCAAATGAAGGGCCGCCCTACAAGACGAGTCGCAAAGAATTACGTGAAATATTTAGCTCCCATTTTTCGTTGGAGTGGGTGGCTGAACCGAAGGATTTCTATCAGGGACGAGAAGGGCGTGAGCACCTTATGCTATTTAAGAGGCTCTAACGCGGCAGTCAAAATTTCCAAAATTGGGTGATTTGGAGAGCCATTGCAAATTCTCTCGCGTCTTATACTTGCCGTCAGAGTTAGATTTGCTCAGAGTGTGCCTCAACAACTTAATTGTTCTATGTTCAAAAGAATCGGAAACCTCATCAAAGGCTTTATTGGCCTATTCGTCGGCGGCCTTGAAAAACGCAGCCCAGAAGCATTGTTAGACGTGGAGAAAGAAAATCTCCGTAAACAGATAGCTCAATTCAACCAGGGGCTGGCGACACACGCTGGTTTGGTGGAAAAACTTATCTCGCAGGTCAAAAAACTCGATAGAGAGGAAAATGACTTGCGCTCAAAAACTTCTGCTCATCTCAAAGCCGGTAACCGTCAGCTAGCTGGCGACTTCGCTCTCAAACTCAAAAAAGTGGATGCTACTCATGATGAGGTAAAAGATCAGCTAATCGATGCAGAAAAGCATTACAAAGAGCTTCTCCGTGCGCGCGACGTGTCTGTGAAAGAAGCGCGTGACAAGATTCAAGAACTTCGCCGAGGAATTGACGACATGAAAGTCAAGAAGGCGATGGCTGAACTCAATGAAATGGCTTCAGGCATGATTTCAGAAATTGGCGGAGCAGGCGATAGCCTCAACCGTCTTGAAGAAATCGTAGAAGAAGAGCGAACCAAGGCCGCTGGCCGTGCTCGTGTCGCCAAGGACAGCATGGATCTGTCTGACATCAACATGAAGCAGGAAGAGCAAGACGCTCTAGCTGAAATGGCTCTTGCCGATTTTGCTGCAGCAGAAGGAATCGAGATTGAAAAGACTGACAATCAAGCCCCACCAAAGAGCGATGCTCAATCTACCAGTTCACAGGGCACAATGGGACCCGGAGTTTCTGAGTAAAATAGGAGTCAGTTAGGCTCCACTACTAGAGCGATTCTGACGAATTGTTAGTGGTGTAAATTATCCTAACTATCACTTTCACAAAAACGCCCATAGGACATTCTCGTCCTATGGGCGTTTCGGGTAAAGCGGTTGGAGCTTCCTACTCACTCTTTCCAGGGAGTTCGCCAATGATCTTCAGTTGCAGGCCGACATGATCGTTCACGAGGTGGCCAGCGAGACGTGAGAAGAATTTTCCTGAGCCATAGCGCATGCCCCAATGGGTGCGGTCGAGACTCATGTAAGCTTGGGCAGCGGGTCGAAGGTCATCAGTGACGCCGGTCGCTGCAAAGAGGCTGATTGCCTTAGTTTGGCCTCTCATAGTTAGGTCTCCTTCTACTTGTAGATTAAGTGAACCATCATTGAGGCTACCTTGAGCTTCTGAGCCAGTGAGTTGAAACTTTCCGGTAGGGAACCTATCGGTGTAGAAGAAATCGTCGCTTTCGAGATGTTGAATGAGAATGTCGTGCATTTCAGAGTCAGCGAGGTCAGTGCAGGTGATACTTTTGAAATCGATGGTGAGTTCTAGGTCTACGAGGCTGCCGCCTTGAATTTCGAGATGGCCTGAGGCTATGGCAATCTCTCCGGAGTGTGAATTGATAAGGTTTTTACCGGTCCACTGGACACATGATTCTTTGGTGTCTATCGGGTAGTGCCCATCGGCTAACTGAGCAGGCTCTGGCTGTAGGCTGAGACCGCTCTCCAGTGGGTGCCCATTGTCAGTCCAGCCAGTGAAGCCAGAAGTCATGTCGTAGATTCTGTCATAGCCCAGCCGAATGAGCTTTTGGGCGGCCTCTGTGGACTCGATACTCCCTTTCTGAGTACCATAGACGCAGATAGGAGTGAGAAGATCAGGAACAAGTTCGGCCATTTTATTAGAAAACTGAACGTCAAAAACGGGATTGTTGATCGCGTTTGGAATGCGCTTAAAGTCGTAGTCATCGGCTAGTCTAACATCGATAATAACTAAAGAGGAAACTGAGGACATTAACGAGTTAAGCTCGTCTGGGTGAATCGGGTTAGCTGGCATTGTTATGAGGTGAATTGAGATTGAAGGGGGCTTACACACTCAGCATAGTTCACTAAAAATAGATATTCTGCGAGACATAAAGCGGTCTATTCTGTATTTAGAATCCACAAAAAACGCCCATAGGA
>CAXMPP010000092.1:0-8794 GCA_964195395.1 uncultured Thermodesulfobacteriota bacterium | reverse complement strand
TCACCCAGCAGGAAGTAGGACGCGATGTCACAAACTACCGCCAAGGCCTCAAGGATGTGCTGCGTAAAGCCCCACACATCATCCTCCTAGGAGAGATTCGTGACAGAGAAGCCATGGACACCTGCTTAGAGGCAGCCCAGACCGGTCACCTCGTCCTCTCCACCCTCCACACCACTGGCGCAGTGAAGACCATGGGACGTATTTTGGAGATGTATCCAAAAGACAAACACTCCTCCATCCTCAATCGCCTTGGCGAGATCATGATCTTCATCCACTCCCAGGGCCTCCTCACTGGAGTGCATGGACGCGTACTCACCTACGAGTACCTCAACAACAACGACGACTCAGTCGGCGCCGCCATCGCAGCCTACGACCGCGGAGCTAGCTCACTCGAAGACGCCATCCGCCGCTCAGGAAACATCCAGTGGGACAACAACCTACTCAGACTCTACCAACAGGGACTCATCTCCCAAGAAGCTTTTGAAAATGCCAAACTCGCCAAATCTGACGACTAAGCATCTTCAAATAATTCCCCCCATACATAAACAATAAACATAAATAATACATACCATGAAAATGAATAAATACATCCGCAAGTCACCAAAAGGTGTGACTCTCATCGAGCTTTCAGTCGTTATCGCTGTGATCCTCGTACTTATCTCGGTTCTCTTTATCGGAGCTAAGTTCTACCGTGATTCAGCAAACAACGCTGCATGCCAGATTGCCCAATCCTCCTTGCAGAAAGCCGCTGATTCATATATGAACATTAAGCAATTATCCGGTGTTTCTGCTGGAGATCTTGTTGGAACTGGATTACCCTTTGAGAATGCTGCAGCAGCTCCGTCTTGCCCTGACAGTGGCGCCCTCGCCATTACAACAAATCTTGGAGCTGTCACCACGGTGACCTGTACTGGCGCTGCAGCTGGTGAGCACGACAACGTACTTGGCTCAGTACCAGCACCATAATCTAGGTATCTATAACTATTTCACTCATCCCCACCTCCCCTAAAAATGAGGTGGGGATTTTTATTCCCCCATCCCCAAAAAGGATCTTCGATCAATCCAATACTACAATGAACCTGAGCCAACCCAACGCCCTTTCATTCCCTCAACGCCACAAGCAGGCGAAAAATCTACTCAAGCACACGAGCAGAGCTAGCAACCCGAACTGGTATGCCGACGCCTTAGCGATCAACATCCAACTGCACATCTTCGTTGGTAGCGACTCAGGGGCCATTTCCTACATCCGCAATATGGAGTCTGGAGCATGGGCAAAAGGCCCTAACATCTCTCCAGAAATGGAGGAAGACCCATCCCTCCTCAAGCCCGTACTCGACGGCATTGCAAACGAACACCTTTCAGACGCGAAGAAACCGGGTATCGGAGTCATTCTCTACGTGGCCGATGAGTTTTCCACAGCCGAACTCGGCCCCGAGCATCAAAACCCTGCGGAAGTCGAAGAACTCCGCGCACTCATCAAAGAGAACCCACGCTCGATCCTAGAGGACCATTCCATCTCGAATGAGTCCCATTCGTGGAGGATTTTCCCTTACCCTGGAGCAGCCAGCGGCCAACCTTTCGCCACTGCTATCGCCTTCACCCGCCGCCACGAACACCTCATGCAGGAGTTTCGCGACTACGGAAACCAAAACAACCTTCCCGTTCGGACCCGCGCCATTAGCGCCCCACTCTGTGCCATCAGCGCCCTCCCTTGGCTACTCGAACAAAAGCCCGAAAATGGCTTTGTCGCGCTCTACCACTACCCGCGCTTCACAGTACTCAGCTTTTTCAACACCCACGGCGACCTAGTCCTCATCCGCACATTGCAGCACCACGGCAACGTCCCCTTCGCCCCCCAGACATCTAGCGCCATCATGTCCACCACGGCTTCTCTAGAGCTAGAGAACCCTCACGTCTTTATTATCCCAATGGCTGGAGCCGCCCCGATGGGGATGAGCGACTCACTCTCGAGTATGCTCCCCAACTCCCAGGTCATCACCCTCAGCCCCACCAGCTCAGCACTCCACATACCTACAGCCCCAAGCGCCACCTCAAGCCCTAGCGACCTAGGCGTCACCCGACCATGGAAGTGGAGCGACCTCACCGCACAAACCGCTGTAGAGTCAGACCCAACTCAAGCCGACCTCCCTGCTTCAGAAACCGCCATCCCAGGAGTCACTCGTCCTTGGAAACTCAAAGACATGGCTGCAGTAGCCATGCTATCCCAGGTTCGACTTGAGGTAGTTTCAACCACAAATCCCCCTTCTGCAAGCAACTCCATTTTAGCCGAAAGCCATACATTCAACACTCTCGTGAAGGAAATGTGGCCGATCCAAGATTTTCTTCCAGCAACTACGGAAGAAACCTCACTCTACCCTGATCAGGTCGAAATGAAACTTCTCAAATGGAGTAAATTAGTCAAAATTGCAGCCGCATGTCTAGTCATAGGCTCACTCGCTAAACTTGGCCTTGACCTCTCGACATCCGTGGCCTCTCCCGCATGGGGATACGAAGCAACAAAACCAGAACTACAGATCCGAATCTACCGGAAGAACGCACTCGAATATGATAAGCTCAACAACTTACTCAGCGACCGCTCCCGTGCATGGAGCAACATGGAACTACTCGCCAGACTCTTTCCTAAAGAACAAAAAATCATAGTCAAAGATTTCAAATATAGCGCATCCATCCAGGCGAGCAATGCGACAAACAAGCGCATCCCAGTCATCCGCACATGGTCCATCAAAGGGAATGCTGACTTAGCCGCTAGAAACTACCTAGACACTCTCAATTCATCCTCCGGAATGACCCAGATTTTTGAAAACACCTATCAAGGCACACTGGATGAATCCTTTGACATGAGCATCGAAGGCCGTAAGCCTATGCCAAATATCCAAATCAAAATGGCCAACAATGCGCGTAGCCGAGGTAACTCAAAACCGACTCACCCATTTGAGTTCATAATGACTATCACCCAGCGTCTTGACAACAACGACGCTCTCACTCTCCCGCTCGCCAAGAAGAAATAACGAACACTCCTTCTTCATGAAAAAATACTATATTCAATCCATTGGCGTCTTCGCCATAGCCCTACCACTGATAGCGGCACTTATCCTCACTGGCTTCATCACCCTCGCAAAATCAAAGCTGTTAGGTGATTATTCTCAAAACAAAAACATTTACAAGACTGAGCAAACTCAAATTGTAGTACTAGAAAAACTCAAAGTTCAGCAGACACAAAAGCAAGAGCAATTAGAGCAATGGAATCAATTGCTGATTGGCGACAGCTTCACAAAAGTCAACAACCAACTTCGACAGTCAATCTCCAACAACAACATAACTAAAACGCTACAATTAACAGATCAGAAAAGAGCTAGCAGACCGGCATTCGCAGTGGATGCCCCACGCTCATCTTGCGAATTCGTGCTGGAAGGCACCTTCACAGAAATACAAAGATGTATGACTGAACTAGAGTGTGAATTACCTAACCTTATGGTAAACTCCATGACCATTAATTCCAAACGAAACAGCAAATTACTCAACCTAAAACTCAACTACACGATATGGGAAAAGGCACAATAACAACTCTCTGCTGCTACTTAGCTATTCAAAATTTCTCACTCG
The DNA here is from genome assembly GCA_964195395.1 of uncultured Thermodesulfobacteriota bacterium. Taxonomy (GTDB): domain Bacteria; phylum Verrucomicrobiota; class Verrucomicrobiia; order Verrucomicrobiales; family Akkermansiaceae; genus Rubritalea. Next base: position 5,170 of record CAXMPP010000092.1, on the reverse strand, counting down.
CTGAGAACGCAAGCGCAGCCCGATTCAATCTCGATTCATCGACAGACTTCATCGAAGAAAAAACTTCCGTTTTTGCGATGAATAATCGCGTGATTGACCCTTTTGGAAAACCCCAGGATCCAAACAAAAAAGTGGTAATCCCCACAAAAACAGAGCCTACAAAACCGACGACCACAATCACTAAAGAGCAGCAACAAATCCTCATTGAACAAGAAATCACTAAGCTTGCCAAAAAATTAACTGTCATGGGAAGACGTGTCATCATCGGTGACGACAACTACGCCAGAGGTGATAAAATCAATATTTCAGTGAAAGGAAAAACATTCCCGTTGAAGTTCAATTCAATCACTTCGAGAAAAATCACCTTTCTTGATCTTAGCGATACTAGCATCATCTCGTTAGACATGAAACGCAAATCAGTCATCCCACGTCACTCCGACAAACCTACTAACAAAGACCCTAACATAATCCCTACTATTAAAGTAGAAGAATAAGTTTGGATCAAGAATACCCTTGAACACTAACAACATTTGTGTTCAGTATAACAAATCTCCCACCACATAACTAAAAAAAATATGAGAAGCTACACAACTAGCATGAAGCTACTACCAAGCACGCTTGCCGCTTTCGCGCTTTACGCCGCGACTGCAAATGCGCAAGAATCAGCCACTCCTCCCTCAACACCACCAGCCACACCACCAGCCACACCACCCACGGTGGAGGCGCCCGATGTCGCTCCGGCAAGCCCTGAGCTCACTCCTCCTGCAGCAGCAGCAGCAGCGGAAGAAGTTATTCCAGCAGCAGAACCTCCAGCTCCAGCCCTTCCTGGTGAAGACCCCGCAGCAGAAGTTCCTGAAGCTCAGGAAGAGCTCGAAGATGGCATGCGCCTCAATGACGCTAACCTCAACACAGTCTTCGAAGTACTTGCTCGCGACGCTGGACTTTCCTATTTCCACAACAATAGGATCGCTGGAGACGACTTTAAGGTCAACGGCTACCTCAAAGATGGCGACATTCTAACACAAATGGAAGACCTCGCCTTCAACAACGCCCTAACACTTCATCGCCGAGGCAATACTATTTATGCGCTGACGAGCGATCAACTAAATCAACTTCCTTCAACGGAATGGAGCTATCAGCTCAAATACCTACGTTCCTCAAACATGAAGGAACACATGCGTGAGCTCATCAGTCCACTGCTAAGCCCTAACACAGGCATTGTAAACTATGAGGAAAAAACCAACACCCTCATCGTCATTGACACACCGTACAAGATTGAACGCGTAAAAAGCCTTCTTGAACGTATCGACCGTGCTAAAGGACAAATCGTTGTGGAAGTGAAAATCTACCGTGTTCTTTCCTCAGTTGGACAAAGTATTGGATTTGACTGGTCTGACTCATTAGGACCGAACGCGTCTGTTCCGACTCGAGCAGTCCTAGGACTTAACGACATCCTAGGCCTCCCATCAGATATTTCCACACCACTTGCAGCAGCCGACTTGGTATTTTCACCGAACGAGATCAGTGCTGTTCTCACAGCTCTAAACGAAGGAGGTGTCATCAAACTCCAAAATAACCCGGTTCTCATCACTGAGGATAATGAGCCAGCCTCCATTGCTGTGATCGACCGTATTCCCATCATCACCACGGAAAGCACTCAGAACTCATCTGGAGGTAACCCAACGGTCACTGAAGAAGTTCGCTACAAGATCGACGAAGAGGATTCTACCGATCCAGAAACAACGCGTGAAATTGGTACAACAATCTTTGTCACTCCGACACTTCTCCCAGACGGAACCATTCGTTTGAACATGCGTCCAAGAGCGGCCTCAGTAACACGTCTCATTGTGAGCCCTCAAACAGGTAACACATACCCTGAGGTGCGTGAGTCCACACTCACCACAATCGCACGTATTCCTGATGGTCACTCACTCATCGTTGGTGGATTTTTCCAGGAATCTGAGATCGAGAGCGAGAACAAAGTACCACTTTTGGGAGACATCCCATTGGTTAACTTCTTCTTCAAAAGCAAGACCACATCGAAGGAGCAATCCAGTCTTCTCTTTGTCGTGACCCCAAGCAGCTACAGCCCAGAAAATCATGCGTCACATCACCGTACGCATAACCGTTTGGAAGGTAATTTGCAAGTTCGTGATAAGGACACAACCTTTGACGACCCGCGCAACTACGACCTTGAAAAACCAAACCTCAAGCGTACTTGGAACAACATTAAGAAAGAGTCTGGACTTCAACCGAACCAGAACTCTAGCGGCTCCAATAAGCCTTACCGCGTACACCGTTAAACAAAACCCCAAGAACCGTACACCAATCAGAAATTATGTCAGACCTTAGCGCGGAGAGCTCCAACCTCACCGAATGGCACACATACTCCCTCCAACAAAGTGCTGCAGCCTTTTTAAAGGCCAATATAGCCACGAAGGAGGAAGTCATGACAATTTCTGAACAGTGTATCGAAGCTTGGAACAACAACCTCGCTGCCGAGCCTTTATTTAGGCTCGCAGCACTCGAGGATGACGACGAAAGTCAATACGAAGCGAGCATTGAGCGCTGGAGCACAATGCTCGCTTCCCTCGTCACCCCCATCATGCCACCCGCACCTTTTGCGGCAAAAATGATGACTCCAAGTGCTTTCTACGAAAAGCATGAACCTATTTATAATCTAGCGAGATCCCTTAAGTGCCCCATCCTTTACAATGAAGATGCGGATGTTATTGGACTCGGCACGATCAACCCTGTGACGGCAACCATTTTCGCTCAAGCTCTACACGCTTATGTCACTGAAACGCAAAAAATCATCCCCTACATCACATGCGTGCGTATGAACTACGAATCATGGAAAACTCTTACTGAGAAACATTTTGCACGATGATCGAATTTGACGGCCTTCATTTCAATGATTTCATCAGCAAACAAATCATGCAAAGCCTTGCTGAGCATGATCCTGAATTTGCTGAAATCACCCACGACCAAGTCCAAAACCGAGTCACTAAAACGACGTTTATGGCAGCTGTCGCGAAACTTAACGGACTCGCTTTTTTTCCAAAAGTTGCTGAATTCTGTGATGGTGCACTGCTAGAGAAATGCGATCCATCAACTCTAACAAGAGGTAATTTCACTCCATTATGCATCTATAACAATTCTTTACTAATAGCTGTTGTAGACCCATGGAAGCCCTCTGCTGAAGAATACCTATCTCCTCGGTTCCCTGAATACGAAATCATCAAAATCGTCACGATTAAGTCGGAAATCAGCCGAACAATCGAAGCTTCATCAACCACTGGTGGTCCGACTAAATCCGAATTAGAATCGATCGATGTCGAAGACTTTGAGGAATTCACCAAAGATTTCGATGTTACCTCGACCGATTACGATGAACCGATGGCAGCCTTGACTGCGACTATAATGGCTGACGCAGTCAAACAGCGAGCTTCAGACGTCCACTTTAAAGTAGAAAAAGAATCCTTCTATTACTCGTTTCGAGTCGATGGAGATCTCGGTCCGAAGCGCGAGCTTCCAATGAAACTGAAGGACAGGGTTGACGCCTTCATACTTAACTTAATGAAGCTTCCAACGGAGATCCGTAATACGGTCTGTGGAATATCAGGGCGCTTCACCATAAGTTATTTTCACCGTCCTATTGACATTCGTTACGAGCGTCACCGCACCTATCGTGGTTATCACCTCACGATGCGCCTATTAGACAAAGGGCACCTCAATGTCACTCTAGGCAAAGGCTCTCTAGCCTTTGATGAAGAAACTCTCTTTGCCATTCGAAAGGTAATGAAGGTCCCAGCTGGGATCATTGTCATGTCGGGGCCCACGGGCTCTGGTAAGTCGACAACGCTCAATGCAATGTTACGAGAGCTCAACAGACCTGAAGTAAACATTCTCACTCTAGAAAACCCGGTGGAGGATGAGGTCCCAGGAATCACCCATTGTGATTTGAAGAACGCGAGCGAGTTCAAACCGATGATTTCATCCTTCATGCGATCTGATCCAGATATTATTCTGATGGGTGAGGTCCGTGACACAGAATCAGCCGAACTAGCCATTGAAGCAGCTGTGACGGGTCACAAAGTACTCACAACAGTCCACACATCTCGTGCCTCACAGATTATTGAGCGATTCGAACAACTTGGTATTGAGCGCTGGAAAATCGCTCAAACTCTTAAAGCGGCTTGTGCTCAAAGATTGATCAAAATCCTCTGCCCGTATTGCAAAATTGAGCTCGAAGGGCTTTCTGAACTTGACCGCAGAACGTATAACCTTGATGATAGTTGGTCCAAGAAAAAAATCTATCAAGCCAACCACGAGGGATGCCAAGAGTGCCGTAACTCTGGCTACGCTGGGCGAACAGCCATCCTTGAGATCATTCCAATCACTCCCAAAACATCTGATCAACTTTCTAAAGGCGAAATATCTCCCTATGACTTAGAAGTCAAAATTGCCAAAGAAGGCATCCTCCCCAACCTACGCCGCAATGGACTAAAATTGCTAGAAGCGGGAAAAACAGATATGGACGCAGTCAGTAAAGTTATCGATATGACCTCCGATGAATAATATCCAATCACCACTCATGACCGAAGGTGCAGCAGCGAAAAGCGGTGCTGACAAACCCAAAACGGGAATGAATAGAGAGATCAAACTCTTTAGCTCAAATAAGCCCAAAACCTTCAAAACTAAGGCGCTTATTCAGTTTTACCGAGGAGTCGCCTCAATGATCAAGGCTCAGATCAATACTGCTGATGCCCTAAAGTATTATGCTGACGGTCTTCCGGATAAGAGTATGGCTGACTCTCTATTAGGTATCCGTAACGACATCCATGCCGGTATATCTGTCTACGAAGCCTTTAAAAAGAGCAAACGCTTTGACGACATGACTCTCGGTTTGGTGAAGGCTGGAATGGACTCTGGTAAACTAGATTCAGCATTCCGAGACCTCGCTTCTCGCGCCACGACTGAATGGTTTTTCAGAAAACAGATCCGTAAAATCGTGCTCATTCCCAGCTTTGTATTCCCATTTTTGATCATAGCCTTCATCTATAGCCAAACTAATATAGTCCCAAAAATAAAAGATATGGTCGTCACAGGTGACTATGAGCCTCAGGGACCTGTGAAGATATTCTTCACTTTGAGTGACTTCGTTATT
>CAXMPP010000091.1:0-8958 GCA_964195395.1 uncultured Thermodesulfobacteriota bacterium | reverse complement strand
TTTCTTAAAATTCAGCTTTGCTGACTACTCTCAAAACTAAAAATCGATCATTACTCCAAGGTAACTGTGAAAATGGTATAAGTTTCAACAAAAAACCCGTGAAGACCTAAGTCGCCACGGGTTTTTGAAAAGAGGGTCAGCTTACTTGCTAGCGAGCTGGATGATGCGGTGAGCCGCCATCGCTGCATTCATAGGAGCCTTGCTGTGGAGGCCCACAGTTGTTGCTGGAACTCCACCAGGAAGTTGGCTGATGGAAAGAAGCGCATCGATACCATTGAGCGGGCCACCAGGAACTGGGACGCCGATCACTGGGAGTGATGTCTTCATGACAACCACGCCAGGGAGTGCGGCTGCAAGACCTGCGATCGCTAGGATCACAGCCTTTTCACCAGATTTCTCAAGCTCCGCGAGGAAGTCGATAAGTTCGCTAAGGTTGCGGTGTGCGGAAAGCACGGTCTCCTCGAATGCTACACCTTGGTCATTAAGGTAAACACGAGCTGGCTCCATGAACGGCATGTCGTTGGCACTGCCATAAATCATAATAACTTTCATCGAAGAAATCCGTAGACGCTCACCTACGGTTTGGCAAGTCCAAGTCCCTAACTTCCGCTATTGCTATTTCCGCCAATTTTAGAGAATTTAAGATTTGTGGACGAAATCACTTCTGTACGTATCGACAAATGGCTCTGGGCTGTGCGCCTTTTCAAAACTCGCACCCAGGCTGCAACTGCCTGCAACAATGGAAAGGTGAAGCGCTCCAATGCCTCGGTTAAAGCCTCCACCACCGTCCGGATTGGCGACCACCTCGATGTTCCGACCCACGACGGGCTGTACAAGCGTCACATTGAAGTCGTGAGCCTCTGCGACAAACGGGTAAGCGCTCCGCTCGCCCAGGCCGCCTACTCCGACCACACCAGCGAAGACACCCTGAAGGAGGCTGCGCAAAAACGCTCCGCCAACCGTGAGAACCGCCTACTCCGAAAAGAAGGAGATCAGGGACGGATGACGAAAAAGCAGATGCGCGACTGGAAAAAAGGCCTGCAGTCCTACAAACGCGAACATGGCGAACTCTAAGAATTCATGAAAACCATCCTTCTCTTTTCCCTCATCCTGTCAGTGTTGGCTGTGGCGGAGCCGCTCAGTTTCTCGACTACTCAGAGCTGGAGTCCCCGTTATCTCAAACTCTCGACGACGACTCCAAAATTTCTCACCGCGGGATGGAAAACGCGGCTTCTCCCCGCAGCTCCACCTACCAATACCAGCACGCAAACACGCGCAGAGCTAAACACTCTGCTCCAACGACAAAAGCAAAGGACCAATAAAGAAGTGCTAGCCATCAAGCGCGAGATCAAACCCTCTGGCCATCGCTTCCTAGGGGTTTACCCACTGAGCAAGAAGACGCAGAAACAAAAACCACACACCTATCAATTCTTAAGCTCCGCTAACACAGAGCTGGCCAAGGTGGTGTTCTACTACAAGCACCATTTCAATCGTGTGCGTCCGTCTTATTTAGGATCTCAGCTAACAACGTCCATCCCGAACCCGGCGCACCCAGCCTATCCATCTGGCCATGCCACGCAGTCCATGACTTTTGCTCTGTTACTTGCCGAAATCCTTCCAGCCAAGCGCGAGCAACTCATCGGAGAGGCTAAAAAAATTGCCCGTAACCGTGAAATCGCAGGCGTCCATTACGCCTCGGACTCAGATGCCGGGTTCGTCCTCGCCCAAGGGCTGGTGAAAGAATTTCTCAAAGACCCACGCTTTCTCTCACGCATGCAACGAGCCAAACTGGAATGGTAATAGAAAACGGGAGCCATTACTGACTCCCGTAGACACACGTTCCTTGATTTAGAGTTTATCGACACCTTGTATAACTCGTCCGGTACGCTCTGCTATTTGTGTACCTTGTGCTACTTTGGAAACTGACGGAGGCGGAATATCTAGAAGGTTTGTATGATTTGTGACTGCTAGAGTGACTAGAATGGCCATGACCATGGTGACGCTGGCGGCAGCGATGCGTTATTGCTTGCCTGTGATATCCGTAAACTGGGTGGCCGTGACAATCGTAGTAGCGCACCACACGCTTGGTATAGATGGGGCAACCACAGCTGGTGCGACCACTGACGTAGGTGTAACTATGATCGGAGCTACAACTCCTCGCCTCTGCGCTTTGTGGTAAAAGGAAAACGGCAGATACAGCGACGACGAGGGATAATAATAATTTTTTCATAAGCGATTGTTTCGAGTTCGCATAATTCGACGGCAAGGTATTCAGATTTATTCACCACAATTGAAAAAAAAGTTTTTTCTCAAAGTTGAGAGCCCAATGGTAGACTTGCTGAAGTGCTATTGAGCAGCTAGAAAGACAGGCGAAATCATGCTCGCCCGCGACAATCCATTTTCTACCCAAAGAGTAGAACGTATCCTATCCTTTGACCCACAACTCAATGGAACCAGCTGGGAGAAAATCGAACGGTGCTGGGAGATTCTGGATAGGCGGGCATCTCTGGTGGCTGCTCACGGCGCGGGAAAGTCTACCTTTATGGATGCGTTCCAAATCCGCTTAGAGGCCTCTGGTCACTCAGTTCTCAGGCTCTTTCTAAATCAGGAAAGCAACAAGCTAGAGAAAGAACAATGGCGGATGTTAGAACATAGCCAGCAGCAGATTGTCATGCTCGATGGAGAGGAGCAACTGGGCCATCTTTCACGGAGGCGTTTCTATCATCTCACTCAGTGCAGCTCTGGTTTACTCATCTCCCGCCACAAACCAACAAAACTACCGCAGCTGTTAGTCCTAGATCCAGACATGAATTTATTGGTAGCGTGTATTGAAAGACTCTCTCCCGAGCACCTTCCCCAACTCCAACCGATGCTCAGTGGATGGTGGGTAGAGCACGATGGAAACATCCGCGAAATTCTCCTTCGTTGTTACGACTCCGTACAAAACTTGCCGTAGGGCATTTAGGCTCATTCCATAAAAAGAGATAGCCAGCGAGCCTCCCAACTCACTGACTATCCTAGGTTCCCCCATAAACAAAGTTTTATTCCCGTAGCTCTCGCATCTCGGCTTCAAGGTCTAGCCTTAGACCATCGGCAATTCTCTTGCCATATTCTGCATCTGCGCGATAAAAATTACAAATGGCTCTCAGCTGTATTTCCTTGCGGGTCACGTTTTTTATGTGCCCGACAATATTTCCTATCAACCTAGATTTCTGCTCAGGATCCATCAGACGGTAGAGGTCGCCAGCCTGCACAAAATCGTCTTGGATGGAATCTCTGGCGTGGCTACCCACTTCCCCATGGACTGGATGCGGGTAGACCTCGGCATCTGGTCTTTCCTTGATCCCATCTACGCTATTTGGCTCGTAGTTGGGAGCACCCTCGGCAGCGCCATCATACATCGCACCGTCTCTTTGGTGGTTAGCAACTTGCCGAGCCATGTACGGGCAATTGACTGGAATCTGAGTGAAATTCGCGCCCAATCGATAGCGATGGGCATCTTGGTAGGCAAACAAGCGACCTTGCAACATCTTATCTGGACTCGCCTCTATCCCTGGAATCATGTTGCTCGGAGCGAAGGCTGCCTGTTCAACCTCAGCGAAGTAGTTCTTAGGATTTCGGTCTAAAACCAGCTTGCCAATCGTACGCACGGGGAAGTCAGCGTGCGGCCAAACCTTGGTCACATCAAAGGGATCGAAACGGTAGGTCGCGGCTTCTTCCTCGCCCATCACTTGGATTTGCATTTCCCATTCAGCAGTCCCTCCTGTTTCAATTTCCTGATAAAGATCTTGAGTCGCATGGTCGGCATTCTCGCCACACATTTTTTGCGCTTCCTCCGCTGTGAAATTCTGAATTCCAGCGAGGGTCTTGAAGTGGAATTTCACCCACACACGCCCCCCGTCGGCATTGACCATGGCGAAGGTATGACTACCGTAGCCATTCATGTGGCGGAACGACTTAGGAGTCCCGCGATCTGAGAACAGAACCGTCACTTGATGCGTTGCTTCTGGAGTCAGGGAGAGAAAGTCCCAAAACATATCTGGGTCTTTGCAATGCGTTGCTGGGTGCCTCTTTTGAGTATGGATGAAATCTGGAAATTTGAGAGGGTCACGCAGAAAGAACACGGGTGTGTTATTGCCTACGAGGTCCCAGTTTCCCTCTTCTGTATAAAGCTTCAGAGCAAAGCCACGCGGATCACGCTCAGCGTCCGCGCTCCCTTGCTCGCCCCCCACTGTCGAAAATCGCAGTAAGCAGGGGGTCTTTTTTCCCACCTCGGCAAATGGCGCCGCCTTAGTGAGATCAGTGATGTCCTCGGTGATTTCCAAATAGCCAAATGCGCCCGCACCTTTCGCATGCACCACGCGCTCGGGAATTCTCTCGCGGTTGAAATGCGCTAGCTTCTCTAGCAGATGCACATCCTGCAAAAGCACAGGACCAAAGCGGCCAGCAGTTTGGCTATTCTGGTTATCCGCCACTGGCGCTCCATTCGCGGTTGTTAAGTCTATATCACTCATCGTTTTGTCTTATGACTGTCTACTATCATACCCCATTTTTATGAGTAGGAAACGGTATTGCTAGAATTCTATTTATTAGCACACCTTATCGTGCATACTCGTTTCATCTCCCAAACTGATGTCCATGCACCTCACTACTACGCAACTCTCCGCCCTCGACGCGCTCTCTGAGCTCCGCCATTTCACAAAAGCAGCCCAACGACTCGGCATCACCCAGTCCGCCCTCAGCCAGCAAGTCAAAGCGCTGGAACAATCAGTAGGTCTTCCCCTGATCAACCGCGACACCCGCCCGCTCACCATGACTGCGATGGGCGAGAAGTTACTCATCCGGGCACGCCTCATTCTCCAGCAAGCCAGCGCCATCGAGGCCGAATGCCGGGAAACCGAAGACCTGAAGGATGGAAAACTCTCGCTAGGTATTATCCCGACGATTGCCCCCTACCTGACCCGTCTCGTGCTGCCGCACTTCATCACCGCCTACCCAGGCATCCAGCTCGACATCCACGAAGACACGACCAGCAGCTTGGCTAAACAAGTGCACCAAGGTCACGTCGACCTAGCGATCACCAGTGATCTCGACACCCTCCCCTCCAGCACCGTCGCCCACCTCGACCAGCACCCTCTATTCAGAGAAAAGCTCTACCTAGCCACACCTCTAGACCCTCATAGCCCCGATCAAGAATTACCAATGATCGGCCTCAAAGATGGTCATTGTCTGCGCGACCAAGCCATCGCAGTGTGCAACCAAGCCATCGATCACAATATCAGCTGCGATCAAATTTCCACCCTGCTCTCGCTGGTCAAAGCCGGTCTCGGCTCAGCCGTTATCCCTAGCATGGCGGTACCAAACCCACTCGACCCAGCAATAGTAGTCAGCGAACTACCAGACGCGCAACGACTCGTCCAAGTAGTCACCCGCCCCCAAGTCCATCCCAACCCAGCCGCCAAAGCCTTCATCGACACCCTCAACACCCAGCTACCGCAGGTGAAATCCTGAGGTCGCTACGCTTCAATGAATAATTCCTGGTTCGAACATAGGTCACAACCGTTTCATCGTACTGATTTTTCGCGTCTTTCGCGGTTCCACGCATTCTCCTGCTCTCGAATCACAACCACTTCAAACTTGCATCTTAAAGCCTAGCCACTAACACTCGCTCCATGACTCGTCCTGACAGCCGCAATGTTGACGCCCTTCGTCCTATCTCTTTCATGCCTAATGTGGCCCCCTACGCCACAGGCTCTGTACTCGTATCCTTTGGTAACACTCGCGTCATTTGCGCCTGTACCGTCGAAGAAGACGTCCCACGCTGGATGAGGTACCAAAAGGTCAAGGGCGGCTGGCTCACAGCGGAGTACAGCATGCTCCCCTATTCCACGCTCGACCGCAAGCAGCGCCACATCACACGCGGCAAGATCGATGGACGTTCTTCAGAAATCCAGCGCCTCATCGGCCGCTCTATCAGAGCTGTTGTCGACCTTAAAGCGCTCGGTCAACGCACACTCTGGATCGACTGCGATGTCCTCCAGGCCGACGGTGGCACCCGCACCGCATCCATCACTGGCGGCTGTGTCGCAGTAGCCATCGCCATCAACAAACTCATCTCAGCAGGAAAGCTCAAGAAGTCACCACTCAAGCAACTCGTCGCCGGCATCTCAGCAGGCGTCTACAAAGAGACTCCTATTCTAGACCTCAACTACCCTGAAGATCGCGACGCCAGTGTCGACTTCAACGTCGTCATGACCGAGGATCTCAACTTCGTAGAAATCCAAGGATCTGGCGAAGAAGCCACCTTCTCATCCGAGCAAATGGCTGCGATGTTAGAGCTGGCAAAAAAGGGCACCACAGAAATCGTGGAACTCCAAAAGGCCGCCATTGCCGCAGCCGACCAGCCAGACACGGACTCACTCGCCAACTTGGCTGCCGCCTTCGGTCAGTAAGCACCGCTAGAGCAGACCCACGTTCCTCCCTCTGCTCGGTTGATGCCTGCGGCGCTAGACAAAATTGACAAAATTGACACAATTTCCCAGAATACAAATTCTGCTACTTCTGAAAAATTCTGATCATTCTGTATGAAAACACCTCGCTAGGATTACTCTGCTGAGTGTACTAGAATCTCCTGTTTAGGAATCGTGATTCCCTCTTTATCGAAAAGCCCTTTCACCTGCTTGGTAAGCTCCCAATACACTGGCCAGAAATCCCGCAGCCTTCTTAAAAAATCGTTCTCCTCCTTCACGGCTCTCAAGCCACACTCCAAAATCTACAGCAAAAGTGCTGATCTGCATCAGAAGAATGCCGCGATGCCCACCACACTCAAGAACGAATATACGGCCCCCTCTATTCAGTTGTCTCAGTTCATATCGTTAAATCCAAAAAAACACTGTCTTTATAGGTTGAGCTCAGCCTACTCACTCACAAATATTGACGATCCAATGGTGTGTTCCTTTTGACTTCTGATTCTAAATAAAGACATGGATACCCTTTTTGGTAGAAATGATAATACCTAACACTCCATGGCAAATTGCCGAGCGATACCTTGAGAGCTTCCCATGGCTTTGCTTCATCCGCATGTGGAATGCTCAATGTGAGGGAACCGTGAGAGAACGAGAATCATTCCTTCTTTGAATCACCAATCACGTCGGGATATTACGGTTTATCTATATGTTTTCATTACTTCGAGCGTACCAAAGCATGCTTAGACGCCCCTCGTAATGGGTAAACTTGGCACTTGAAAAGTCGACAAACAAGACGACACTTCGCGCATGAGCAACCGCATCGATACCACTTTTCAAAAGTTGGCCGAAACTCACACTCCAGCCTTCATCGCGTACGTCGCTGCGGGTGATCCAAACTTGGAAAAGTCTCTCGAAATCATCCGTGGTCTTGCAGACGCGGGTGCCGATGTGATCGAGCTAGGCGTTCCCTTTTCCGACCCACTGGCCGACGGTGTGGTCAACCAACTGGCTGCTGAACGCGCTCTGAAGGCTGGCACAACATTGGCTAAAGTACTTCAACTTATCCGCGACTTCCGGGAGACCCACGAGACTCCGATCGTACTTTTCACTTACCTCAATCCGATTTATACCTACGGGTTCGAGAAATTCCACACCGATGCTTCGGCGGCTGGTGCCGATGGCGTACTCTTGCTCGATCTTCCACCGGACGAAGTGAAGCACAACAAAGAGCTGGCGGCTCACGAAGGGCTCAAGCACATCACTCTGATTGCTCCGACTTCACCCGAAGAGCGTATCGAAGCTCTTGCTAAGCAATCAGAAGGCTTCATCTACGCGCTTTCTCGCTCCGGCGTGACGGGTGCGCAGGCGGCACCATCTGCCGCGATTGGCGACACAGTGGCCCGCATTAAGAAGTACACTGACACCCCTGTTTGCATTGGCTTTGGAATCAACACACCTGAGCAAGCTGCTATGGTTGGATCCGTTTGTGATGGAGTTGTCGTAGGCTCATGCATCGTCAATCAAGTAGCAGAAAATGCTGACTGTGCTGACGTCGCGGCCAAAGTCGCAGCCTTCACCACCCCGCTCATCCAGGCCTCTAAAGGGCTCCTGACCACTTAGTTTTCAAATAATCTATAACACCTCACTGTTATGCTAAATTTCACTAAAATGAATGGCGCGGGCAACGACTTCGTTGTCATTGACAACCGCGATCTCAAAACAAATCTCACCACCGCACAAATCGAGCTGCTTTGCGACCGCCACCGCGGTGTTGGAGCCGATGGCCTGCTCGCAGTAGAGCCTGCCGAAAAGGGTGCTGACTACAAGTTCCGCTACTACAACGCGGACGGTGGAGAAGCTGAAATGTGTGGCAATGGTGCCCGTTGTTTCGGCGCCTACACGGCTCAACTTTCTTCTCCTACAAAAGAGCTCGTTACTTTTGAAACCATCGCTGGAACACTCAGCGCCGAGCTTATCGGCAGCAATGTCCGGATCGCGATGTCTGACCCATTCGACCTCGAAATGAACACAGCTGTGGAGCTAGAAGACCTGAATCAGGTGCACTTCGTCAACACTGGCGTGCCGCATGCTGTGGGCTTTGTCGATGACCTCCCAGCTCTCGATGTCCTGAAGAATGGTGCCGCTATCCGCTATCACGAACGTTTCGCACCCAATGGCACTAACGCGAACTTCGCGGCAGTCATCGCAGACGACCACATAGCTATCCGCACTTACGAGCGCGGGGTAGAAGGCGAAACCCTCGCTTGTGGCACAGGTATGTGTGCATGCGCGCTGTTCCACCACATCCTCACCGGTGCTCAGTCCCCAGTGAAGGTCGACGTTGCTGGCGGCGACACGCTGGAGATCGGCTTCGAGCAGATCGCCGAGCAGATCGTCGAGGATGTTCTGCTCGCATATCCGTTGATGCCGGGTTTCGCGATCACGGGCGCCGGTAGAAACCGGCGCAACTACATCGTCGAACCGATAGGGC
>CAXMPP010000090.1:0-8982 GCA_964195395.1 uncultured Thermodesulfobacteriota bacterium | reverse complement strand
CACACATCGAGGACCTCCTTCTTAAATACGCCTTCGAACATTGCGAACCCAGCTGTAAATTCACCAAAATTGCTATCCTCTATCTCTAGGCCACTCATCTGTTTTGCAACTTGATAGCCCGTGCTCCCAATCGCTTCTATGTACTCGAGCGAGAGCTCTGTTTGCGCTGGATTATTCACCCAGTTAGCCGAGAATATAACTTCTTCCCCTTCTGACACCTTACTGAGGTGACGTTTTGCCATGAGGTCCACAGTTGGAGCATTTCCTCCATAGTAACTCTCAACCTTAAAACCTTCGTCGAGCATGGCAACGGATCCAAAACGTCCAGCTTTGAATGGCGCATAATAATCTTTTTCCCGCTGTACTAGATCAGTTAGCAGAGCCTCTAACACACGAGTGTCTCCAAATGTATCAGTCTCCTTCAGTCCCGCCAAAATTCCCAATGCAGGTTCTTTTAGCGATGAACTATACTTCATTGTAGTCTTACTGAGTTCCTCACTCATATAGAGCATGCTTACCAAATCTTCACCTGCATATTGCTGAGCAAACTCCATGCCTTTATCTGCCAGAACGGACTCAGCGGGTGTGGTTGCGAACTTAAGCTGCTCGACTGAGGAACCAATAAAGATCACAACGTAGTCCTCATGAGCTCCAGCGAGCATCACTATATTCTTGGTGGAAACGGCCTCCTTAAACTCGTTGAACGTCTGCTCGCCGAGAACCTCCGTCATCTCTTCTTTCTCTTCCTTTTCAAGCATCTTAGCTAAAAGAGCTCCCTTCACAGCAAAGCCGTTGAACTCACCGTGGTCAGCAGCTTCCAGAAAGGTTTCTTCTTCTGTTTGAGCGCCCAAAGCCATCGCAGCCAAACCTTGGAGTTGAGCCACATACGACTCACGCGTTTCCTTATCACTGACCTTAAATCCGAGGTATATCGGTGGCATGCTTGATTGCTTAAACGATTCAAGTGTCTTTGGGTCCTTTGCCCAATCCTTTAAATATTCTTCATCAAAGCCTGACATGTCAACGCTGCCCTCGCCCAACATCTTGCCACACAACTCAACCATCGAACGCATTTGATAGAAGTTACTCGCTGCGGATACTTTGAGAAGGTTATCAGCCTGAACTGCCGTTCCTTCGCCGACAGCAAAAAAAAGTTCTTCACCTGCGATCTCAGCAAATTGCTGAAAATCTGGACCAGTAAGCAGGTCATCTATACTTGCGCCCTGCTCTTCAGCCATAGTCTCTGCAAACTTTCCGAGTTTAGAACCACGCAACTTCTGCGCAAGACCAGCTCCATCGTAGAGAGTCCAAAACGCATCCGTCTTCTGTGGTAGGAATTTTGCAAAGCCCGCCTCTTTAGCCAAGGCCCCAATTCCACTAGGCTTTTTCTCGACGACTATCCCCACAGCTTTCTCGATGACCTCAACAACTTCAACTGCTGGCTCAACCACTTCCTCAGTTACTTGTTTGGTCTCTTGTTTATTGCAAGACGTGAAGCTCACTGCTCCAGCTGCTACGATCGGTAGAATAAAATAATTAGAATGTTTCATATTGCTGAGTCAAACTTATGTACCCCCCTAAAACTACGCAATTCTAAAGTGTCCGCCAATTTGTAAGGCTCATCTCTTGCCATTCCCCATAGTTCAGCGCACAAATAGCCTATGCCCGAGCTGCCTGAAGTCGAAACCACCTGCCGAGGAATCCGCCCACACATCGACGGCCAAACAATAACCCATGTTGACGTCCACAATGGAAGCCTACGGTGGCCAGTCTCTGACGAGATCTATGCTCTGCGTGACTCAACAGTCTCAGCAGTTAAAAGACGTGCGAAATACATTCTGATCGAACTCACAAGCGGCCAACACATCCTTCTCCACCTCGGTATGTCCGGCAGCCTGCGAATCTCTCGTTCGGAAGAAGAACTCCGCAAGCACGACCATCTTGTCTTTTATCTAAGCAATGGTCTCGAAATGCGGCTCCATGACCCACGCCGTTTTGGTTGCGCCCTCTGGATCCAAGGCGACTATCGAAAACACCCACTTCTTGCGAAACTGGGACCAGAACCACTGAGCGACTCCTTCACTCTACCTCAGTTCCTCCAATCCTGCGCAAAGCGTGATCGAGCAATAAAGCTCCACATCATGGACAACACCACTGTGGTCGGCGTAGGGAATATCTACGCGTGCGAAGCTCTTCACATTGCAGCCATCAATCCAAAACGCGCTGCCAACAAGATCAGTAAACTACGTCTCACCAAGCTCTACGAATCCATTAGATTTGTACTCGCTCGCTCTATTGAACAAGGTGGCACCACGCTCAAAGACTTTCTCCATAGCGACGGACAACCTGGATATTTCAAACAACAACTCACAGTCTACGACCGCGAAGGAAAACCCTGCCTGAGCTGTGGAAACTCAGTCAAACGCATCGTTCTAGGGCAGCGATCAACCTTCTATTGTCCCAAGTGCCAAAGGTGAGCCTCACGTCCATTTACCTGACTTGAGGAATATTTACGGGAAAACGATAAAACCCGCTTGACTCTCTAGGACAAACGACCTAATCACTCGCACCCCTCCAAATTTTAACGAAACATTTTCCCATGGCTACAACAGAAGTTATTCTCCGTACAAAGATCGACAATCTCGGCGCTGAAGCCGACGTTGTAAAAGTAAAAGCTGGTTTCGCTCGTAACTTCCTTATCCCACAGGGCAAGGCATTCGAAGCAACTGAAGCAAACCTTGCGCACACAGAAGAACTCAGAAAAGCACGTGCTGAGCGCGAAGCTGCTGAACTTTCCGCTGCACAGGACACAGCTGCTAAGATCAAGAAGACTAAGCTCTCCTTCGCTCTCGAAGTAGGACAAGGCGGCAAAGCATTCGGTTCTGTTACTTCTATCGACATCCACAAGAAGCTCGAAGCAGCTGGCATCGTCATCGAACGCAAAGCTCTTCAGCTCTCAAGCCCAATCAAGACTTCTGGTGTTACCAAGGTTGAGGTTAAGCTCCTTGCTGACGTCACAGCGACTCTCACAGTTACTGTTGAGACTCCAGCTGTTGAAGCGTAATCACCCGCTTCTCGATACAATTTCTAAAAGACGCACCACATGGTGCGTCTTTTTTATTTCACACACTTGAGAAGTGAGTAGATAGCGAGAATCATAGATTCTCGCTACACTCTCCTTTCGCCAACGGCGAAAATTATACCAGCCTAGGCAAAGGCGAAGCCGCATGCCTAGGTTTGTAACAACAAAGTTCAGTTGGCTGAAGGCCTACCTCATTGCTACTCACCACTCACTACTGAAACCACTTCCCCATCACTGAGCTTGGTCACGAGAGTTTCGCCCTTTTCCACAGCATCCACGCTGCGCACCAGTTTTCCGTCGCTAGTCATGGTGATTGAGAAACCACGCTCAAACGCACTCTCAGGCCCTAATGCACGTAACATTGACTTCTGACTCTGGAGCGCTTGCTCCATTTTCTCCAAACGTTTTCCTAAGATTTGATTTAGTAATTGTTTGCGATGCGCCACCTTTTCAAGTCTCCCATCGATCAACAACTCTGGATGCACTGTCGCATAGCGCTGTTTCATCAGAACAAGCTGCTGCTCACGCTGCTCTAAACCACGCTCAGCAGCATCCTCCATCACCTTTTCAGCCTGCAGCATTCTCTGTAGAGGCTCGCGCAGAACGCGGTCCACCGACATCGACAGCGCACCGCGCCGCATGCCTTGCAGTTGCATCTCATACCGACGCATTTCACCATCGAGAATTCTGAGCATCCCAGACTGGTAACGCTGAAGCTTATGTTGCAGTTGCTCGCCATCTGGCACCACAAGCTCTGCCGCCGCGCTAGGAGTCGGAGCTCGCATGTCCGCCACAAAGTCAGCAATCGTGAAATCAATCTCGTGACCAACAGCCGAAATGACAGGGATCGTACAACCTGCAATCGCCCGTGCCACCACCTCTTCGTTAAAATTCCAAAGGTCTTCTAGTGAGCCACCACCGCGGCCAACAATAATCACATCCACCTCAGGTAAACCAGATTTTTGCCATTGGCTCCATTGATCTAAAGCTGAGGCTATTCCATGTTCAGCCCCCACTCCTTGCACCTGTACTGGGTAAAGAATCGGTTGTACCCACGGCGCCCTGCGCCCCAGCACATTGAGCATATCTTGCAGTGCCGCACCAGTGCCCGAAGTTATCAATCCCACTTTCGTAGGGAAACTAGGTATCGGCTTCTTTAGTTCTTTAGAAAATAACCCTTCCGCATCGAGCTTCCTCTTCAGAGCTTCAAACTTCGCTTGCAGCTCCCCCTCGCCCGCCGACTCAACCTGACGCACGATCAACTGCACGCTCCCTCGCGCCTCATAGACAGAAACCTCGCCGAACAAACGCACTTGCATCCCATTATCCGGTTGCACCTTCGCCCGGGTCGCATTGCCGCGAAACATCACGCAGCTCATCTGAGCTCCATCATCTTTCAAAGTAAAATACAAATGACCGCTCGACTGGCGACGCATATTCGACACCTCACCCTCGACCCAAAGCTCACCTAACTCAATCTCTAGTAAGTTACGCATCTTGCGCACTAATCGGGTCACACTCAGTGTCTTTGTATCAGCCATCGTCGACCATCATCTATAGCTACAGCTCCGTGGCAAATCTCAAATCACCTTACTTTTTCCTCAATCATCTCAAGAGCTCTGAGATGATTTATCTACTCCTTGTGATCAAGATTTTTTCAGCTCAAACTTATCCAATTTTCGCCTTTGGACTTCATTAAGACATTGCTCTAACAAGTCTTGGAGAATTCTAAATGACTCGTCAGCATTGAGCTTCTCAGCTACGAGATCGTTGATCGCTTGATGTTTCAAGCCCATCAACATCTCCTCCTCCTCTTCTAGATTACCCACTTTACCAGTCTCTAGATTACTAAAACTCTGATTGATCGCATTGTAATAATGATCGATTCGGTTCTTCATCTTCCGTTGCACCCATTTGTTCACTGCTGCAACGAGAGTCACCATTGCAATCAAGATGGATAGACTCAGCGCGATCACCTCTGCATACATCACAAGAAATCCAGGATCCTTACGGTGGTAGTAGTCCCATGCTCCTTGGTGCAATGGGTAGGAAAAATATTTGGCGCTATCTGGATCATACATTTGCTGAGCCACAATGCTGCTCTTACCTAGCTGGTACCGATGCGTGTAAATCGACTTCGTCATTTCGTACACGGCCTCATCAGAAAGATCGGCCCGACACACTAGCCACGATGGCAAGGCTAGGGCTGAAACAGCCTCTTTTGGGAAACACACATTTTCTTCTGACAGCTTACCAAATGAATGCTTCGCTATCACTACAGGTTTTAGATGAGCATACCGACTAGCGAGCCCGTAGGCGACTCCTGACTCATCACCCGCCACTCCGAGCGAAAGATGCTCCACTTTCCCTGATGCCAAAGCATCTAACACCACTGGAGCACGTAGAGCTGTCACCATGATCATCACATCAGCTTCCCCAGCAATCAAAGCCTGCACGCTCTCTAGTGGTGAGGCTGAAACATCAACTAACTTACCATTATCAATCCCGTAGTGCTCTAGCAGCTCCTCAGCCACCAAACGCGTTCCGCTCGATTGCATCCCGAGCGATACCCGCAAGCCTCTGAGCTCAGCTATCGATTCGATCTCAGTATCAGTACGGACGAGTAAATGCACAATATCTGGGTAGAGCGCAGCTACTGCCCGAACGCTATCATCGACCTCAACCCCTTGCTGAATCAGGCCGAAATCCGCTGTTCCATTTTCTAACGATCTAATATTTTCTAAACTCCCCTCACTCTCCTGCACATCAATGATCAAGCCTCCGTAACTCCTCAAGGACGCTAGGCCATTTGCAAATGAATGGTAACCAGCTCCTTGCTTCCCTGAAACCAAGACATACGTCTCGCGCTTCCAACCATTCACCCAAAAGACCAAGCCCAGTACCACTACGATGCCAAAAATTAGCATCGAATATTTAGAAAAATCACGTCTCACGCACTGGGATATGCCTCACTTTTTCTCAATTCTCAAACTACTAATTTAAATTTGAGATTATTTTCCAACTCGGTTCATCCTGTCCAGTAAACTCTCATTCCTACATTTTTGGCACTATGAACAACGCTCATGTCTAATATTTAAGCTTCCCTAAGCATTCACTCCCACCTCATAGTTACCTCAACCTTTATATCCATGATCAAACAACTCCCATATTCATTTCTACTTTTTAGTGCTGGTGCCCAGTTGCTTATCGCTGAAGAAGCCTCGGAAAAACCTCTTGAGGAAACAACGATCGTTGCCGAACAAGATGACCCTCTGACATCCGTCATAGGTGCCCATGAAAAAATTGCCGCCACCCCTGGCTCAGCTTCATTGGTCTCCGAGAATCAATGGTTTGGCCGAGGAGTTCGAGACTCAGACATCTTTGCTCTCAACCCAAGTGTTTCAGCGGAAACGAATAGTATAGGAAGTGAATCACGCATCACTATGCGTGGATCAGGATCCCAGTCTGATAGAGGTAACCGAGGGATCACGATCCTCCAAGACGGAGTGAAAGCGACTGGAGTAGAAGGAACCTTTTCAACACTCCTCAATGACCCGCTCACTCTCCACTTTGTCGAAGTCTACCCTGGAGCAAATGGCTTCGCTCAAGGATCTAACCAACTTGGTGGAGCACTCAACTATGTCCTCCGCAATGGCCTCAACTCACCTGGTAGTTCCTTGCAGGCTGACTACGGCAGCTTTGATACTATCCGAGCTTCGATTCAACACGGAGGATCAGAGGGTAACTTGGACTACTTCGGATCCTTCAGCCATTCCCAATCGAACGGCTATCGGGACCTTCAAGAATGGGACAAAGATTATTTTCTAGCAAATGTCGCCTACAAATGGAGCGACTCAGCAAGCACCCGATTCTATTTCAATGCTCTAGATGCTACTGCTGAGATTCCAGGAAACCTCACAAAATCGCAGTTCCAAACCGATCCTACCCAAAGGCAATTAGGCTTTGATGATGATTCAAAACGCGAAACATCATTCTATCGATTTGCCCAAAAGACCACATGGTTAGTGGGCGAGGACGAGTATATGCTTTACTCCTACTACCATCGATTTGATAACGATGCCTTCGTCCAGATCAACGCACCAACACCGATTATCGACTCTAGCAACCTAGACCTCGATGAAATGGGCATCGGACTGCGCAACAAAAACCAATGGAATGCCTTCGGGGTCGATCAGGTCACCCGGGGATTCATCTCCTATGATTACGGAAGCTATGATTTCAAATCACAACAGGGCCCTTTCCTAACCGACCAAAGTGACAAGTCTGAGAATTTTCAAATCTACATGGAAAATGAGTCGCGGATTGCGGAAAAGCATCATGCCTTTGTCGGACTGGGCTGGATCTACTCACGGAGGGACTCAGACGACAAACTCATCCTTCCCACTGAAAACGATTATAAAGATAACCAAGACGGAGGCATCTGGAGAGTTGGCTACCTTTACGATCTCACCTCCGACAGCCAAGTCTTCGCAAACATCAGTCAAAGCTTTGAAGCCCCCTCATTCCCCTCACTCAATAATAGCACTGAGGTCTTAGACCCACAGAAAGCTCTCACCTACGAACTAGGGTCTCGCTTCCAGCACAAATGGCTTAAAGGTTCACTCACTGGATACCTCAGTGAGGTGAAAGATGAATTCATTAGTTACGAACTCATCCCGAACACTGGCATCTACCGGTTCTCTAACGAAGATACCACTCACCAAGGAATAGAAGCCTACCTCGGTGCTGACCTAAATGACGCGTTTTCACTAAAAACCAGTTACATGTTAGATACTGAAGTCAGCTACCAACTTAACGACTTCACCTTCGATGAAGGAGAAAACTCAGGAAACCAGCTTCCAGGAATTTCCCCGCACGTCTACGCAGCCAAAATTCGTCTCACTGAACCACAGGGAAAATGGAACACGTCAGTAAGCGTACGCTACCTCCCAGAAGGGCTAGAGGCTGACAACACCAATACTCTCAACTCAGACGGCTTTGCTGTATGGCAATGGGCGGCGGAATGGACTTACAACGACCACCTCAGTTTTTATGGCGGCATCGACAACCTCTTTGATAAAAATTACGCAAACCAAGTGGCGATCAATCCAATCTCACCAGCCTACATCAATCCCGGTGAAGGCCGCTCCTATTATCTCGGAGCTCGCATCCTTTGGTGAAAACATTAGTCTAGAATTTTCACATCAGAAAACATCTGGCCCATAGTCTCCTTCATCATGCCCATAAAATCCTGCATGTAGGCATCTAATTGAGCTACTTCGATAGAGGATGAAAAAATGGCTGCCTGAGTTTTTGTACTTGGCCTTTCGAGTTTTTTAAATCTACATAAATGAATATGAACGGAAGTTTTGAGAATGATATGAGTGATGTAGAATACCCAGCAGTGAACCGTGAGGATATGGTGGCCTTATACAAAAAGTGTCTGAAGATGCTTAAATTACAGCCTTGGAGCGATATGCTAGATTGCCACGTGGTTGTTATTGTGGACCCAGATTCTGAGGAGAAGCAATTAGCTGTGGTCATGGGTAATGCAGGTCAAGTATTCGCTCTGCACCTCTATCAACCGGATGAAGGTACACGCTTCTTCACCAAGGCTCATTTACAAGGAATGTCGGCTCAGTTACAGCATGATGCTCAGTATGATCAAAAAATGTTGAGTGTCGAATTTGTTCCCCAGCACACACTTGGGAATCATGATCAGAAGCTTATTGATGAATTTGGTTCACAAGAGTGGTCATCCTTAAAGGAAAATAAAGATATGGGATTTGTTCCCGTTGTATTGCTGAACTCAACTATCCCAGGAAGTCCATCGTGGCACATCAATGAGGTGGAAAATAAAAAATTGTTAGACGCAATGTCATTAATGGAGCGATTTTATA
>CAXMPP010000089.1:0-9072 GCA_964195395.1 uncultured Thermodesulfobacteriota bacterium | reverse complement strand
ACGATCCTTATGGGAATGCCCCGTCGGCTGGTACCACCACCACTCTGACCTCCGTTCCGACCGATGATCCTCGTCGATTTTTCGTGATGTGCGAGAAAAAACAGGTGTTGGTCGAGGCCCATCAGGGATACTCCCAGAACGCGCCGGAGAACACCATCGCCTCAATCGATTCCGTCGCCAGCGCTGATCTCACGGAGTTCGATGTTCGCATTACCTCTGATGGCGAACTGGTTCTGATGCATGACAGCACGGTAAACCGCACGACTGACGGCTTGGGCTCGGTGTCTTCTCTGACGCTCGCACAGATCCAGCTTCTGGACGCCGCATCATGGTTCTCGCCGACATTCGTTGGTGAGCCGGTGCCAACCATGACCGAGGCCATCAACGCCTGCCTGACCACTGGTATTGTGCCACTGATCGAGCGCAAGGCGGGTGCATCATCGGACTATCACGACGAATTCGTAGCTCAAGGACTCGCACCCGATCAGTTCTGGGTCATTTCCTTTGATTCCAATTTCCTCGGTGCTCTCAATGCGCTGAATCCTGACTATCGTCTCGGGGTTCTTGGTGGCGGAACGATCACCCAGGCCGTTATCGACAATCTCAAGTCCAAGGGGGTCAATTTCCTCGACTGGGGTCACGGAGCCGTCGATCAAGCCGCCGTCGATTTGGTGCATGCGAATGGCATTGAGCTGCACGTCTACACTGTGAACAATTCAGCCGGATGCAGGAGCTGATCGATTATGGGGTTGATGGGATTACGACCGACAACCCCGTCTTGTTGCGGTCGCTTGTTCCTCAGGCATTTTACTTTGCAACAACCGCGGCAAAAAACAAAGCTGTCCCGATCTATTAATCAGACCGTATGAACTGAGAAGTCTATGGGCACGAACGGACGCGGCAGAGTAAGAGCGTTCCCATATTGACCTTGATCCAGAGAACCTCTAGTCGTCAATCATATGCAAGAAATGATAAAAAAGAATACTGTTTCATGCTGTACCGCTCAGCATAGACCTTATTGTTGGTGTTGTCGGCGCGACAGATGAATGCTTGAACAAAACAGATAGAAGATCAAACATCACCGTCGTAATGGCGGATGACATGGGCTTTTCCGATCTTGGTTGCTATGACTGTGAGATCAAGACGCCAACGATTGACTAGCTAGCTACCGATGGTCTCCGGTTTTCACAGTTCTACAACTGTGCCCTTTGCTGCCCCAGCTGAGCCTCCCTGATGACCAGTTCCTATCCGTGGAATATCGGACAGCCTCCCAGAAAAAGGGCTCTTCACGCGCTACGCATGATCAAATCATCGTAAGGTAGAAGAATTACTATATGTGGCTTGGGCTCACAAAGGATTGATCGATATTAGACATTACTCAATATCCTCACCTTCCAAATCGATGTAAATCAAATCTCATTAGAATAACTTGCTAAGCTATACGGTGGAAGCATTTAACCCTATTCTCTTTAATAACTAGCCTAGAGAAACTGGCAAGGATGCGTCATGCATAGCGCGTGGAGAGCCAGAAAAAGTATTTTCAATAACCTCAAAAGAACTCAAAGAATCCAAGGGTTCAGACGGCAAAAAGTGGGCGCTATCTGATGGGGTGTATTCAACGAACCTAATTTCGGATTTTGTCGCTGAGTTTATCGAAGGATCGGCTGACCAGGAGAAACCATATTTCATTTATGTGTCCCACTATGCGCCTCAAATAAAGCGGATGGAAGTACGTTTCTACTTGAGAAAAATTACATACCTAAATGTGTGTGTGCTAGGTTTTCAGCTTTCGATGTTCCGTTTTCCGACTAGAATAGCGCAGATTCACAATGAAACTCATGATTAAACTACTCCCATCGAAAAACCTTGCCTGGGTTTTATTGTTGTTAGCCATTGCAGGTCTCTGCCTCCTCTATCAAGTCCCCTTGCACACTAAACGTCTATGCCTCAGCGTAATCCTGAGTTTTCTAGTCGTCTGGTGTTGCGCTTTACAACTACTCTCGACCTATAGAAAAGTATTCTGGACGCTCATTTCTCTCTCAACACTCACTGCAGCAGCACTCATCTTCTGGCCGTTAGGTGACTACGACAAGCAAGCCATCCATGCGAGTTACCGACAAAACCTAGTAAAGTATGAGGGCGTTGACTACCACTGGGGAGGAGAGAACCACCAAGGGATTGATTGCTCTGGTCTCCCTAGACGAGCTTATCGTGACGCTCTTGCAGCAGAGTCGATTAAGCAAATGAATCCAGCACTAGGCCGCGAAGCGCTCTTACAATGGTGGCACGATACTAGCGCCAAGTCATTATTAGGCAGCTACCGAAATAATACCACAGCCCGAGGGACTTCAGGCCTCATCAAGGATTTTGAACCAAATGACGCCAAAGCCGGAGACCTAGCAGTCACGAAAAGCGGCCTCCACGTGGTCGTCTACCTCGGTGATTCTCGCTGGATTCAAGCCGATCCAGCAGAGGGCAAAGTGCACACTTTACCAAACACAGGTGACAGCGTTTGGTTCCACATGCCAGTGGAAATCCTCCATTGGAGTTTGTTAGACTAAACTCTATGTGAGCAATTTAAGATCTAGCGGCTTCAGAGCTCTGCCATTTTTCGTTACTTTCGCGCTAGCAACTGCTTCTTCTAACTGCCGAACTACCCTTCAGGTGTCAGTTCGCTGATCGCTTGCATGATTCTATCGGAAATTTTCTGATAGCCCTCCTTGCCGCGAAGCTCTTTGAATTCTTGCTTGGTGAAGTGGATTGGATCGCCGACAACAACGTCGATTTGATTACATTTCATCTTTCCTGAACCACGTGGGAGTGCATCATAGGCTCCGAAAATACGCATTGGCTGAACAACTGCTTGCGATTTAGAAACAATCAATCCGACTCCCGGCAAACCAGGATTGAGCCCACCGTGAAGCGTGCGTTCGCCCTCAGGGAACATCACCACTTTTTTTCCTACCTTGAGGGCTTTGATGATATTTTTGAGACCTGTCATATCAGGATTATCCTGATCGATTGGAATGGCGTCCCACTGGGTGTAGAGCCATTTTCCAAAACCTGTGAATAGCGTCTTACGTGCCAAGTAAGTCACATTCATCGGGTGGACAATACCGATCAATGGTGGATCCAGAAAGCTCTCGTGGTTGGCGCACATGAGCACGCCACCCTCTTGGACGAGCTTATGGTCGTTGATCACTCTGCGGTTGAAGAACGCTTTGCCAGCGCTCATGAAAAAGGTGTAGCCGACCCAATAGACAAGTTTCATAAGAAGTAGTTGTTAGTTTGCTTTTGATAAAAGTTCTTCAGACGCGCCACGCTCACGTAGCACATTCAATGCGGTCTGCACGACCTGCTCGACATTCATTTCGCTAGAATCGATCACGACAGCTCCCTCTGCAATCACCAAAGGCGAGCTCTTACGCTGGCTGTCTTCTTTATCACGCGCTGTTGGGTCATCAATGATTCCCTCGGCAGCACGGCGCTTGCGTCGCACTTCCTCAGAAGCGTCGATGTACATTTTGAAAGGTGTGTTAGGAAACACGACCGAACCAATATCCCGGCCCTCCATCACTACGGAACCAAGCTCGAGGTAGTCGCGCTGCATGCTGACTAACAAATCTCGTACTTCTTGAACCGCTGCAACCTTAGAGACTCGGCTATTGACTGCGTCTTGGCGGAGCGCGTCACCTGGATCGACACCATCGACGAGGACTGTTGAAAGATTATCCTCAACTCCACAGCTAAACTTCACGCGGTTTAACAACTCGATCACAGCCGCTGAGTCAGCAGGATCCACTCTGTGCTGAATCGTAGCCCATGCCACGGCGCGGTACATCGCACCAGTGTTGACCATAATCAGGCCAAGGCGCTTGGCCAAAGTCTTAGCAACGGTACTTTTACCTGAGGCTGCTGGACCGTCGATGGCCACTGCTATGTTTCTATTGCTCATGATTTCTAAGTTATAAAATTAGGCTTCACTCACGCTTGCGAGTCTCTCAAAAAAGTCGGGGAATGTTTTGGCAGTACAGCCTGGGTCATTGATCGTGACGCCACAATCCGGATCTAGAGCGACTAGGGAAAAGCACATTGCTATGCGGTGGTCATCGTAAGTATCGATGGCTGCGTGTTGGATTTTTGCTGGGGGGGTGATTTCGATGAAGTCTTCACCTTCGACAACTTCAGCACCGACTTTGCGTAGCTCGGTAGCCATCGCGAAAAGACGGTCGGTCTCTTTGACCCGCCAGTTGTAGATGTTGCGAATAGCCGTCGTGCCTTTGGCGAATAGAGCCGTGGTGGCTATCGTCATCGCAGCATCAGGAATATGGTTCATATCCTGATCCACCGCTGTGAGCTCACTTCCATCTACGATAAGATATTCGTCAAACCACTCAACCTTAGCACCCATGTCTTCGAGCACTTTAGCAAATGCCACATCCCCTTGGATGCTTTTCTTCCCAATGCCAGTGACCTTGATTCTGCCACCTTTGATAGCTCCAGCCGCGAGGAAGTAAGACGCCGATGAAGCATCTCCTTCAACCATAAATTTGCCTGGTGATTGGTACTTTTGGCCAGCCTTCACTACGAATCGCTGGTAATTGTCATTCTCCACCTCGACACCAAACTGCGCCATGATGTGCGTAGTAATATCGATATATGGTTTAGAAACTAGCTCGCCAACTATCTCGATCTCCATGTCATTTTCAGCGTAGGGAGCAGCCATCAAAAGTGCCGTTAGAAACTGGCTAGAAATGGTGCCGTCGACTTGGACTTTACCGCCTTTAAGGCCATTCGCCTTGATAAGAAGTGGTGGGTAGCCTTCATTTTTCAGGCAAGTAATGTCACAGCCCATTGAGCGTAGAGCTTCAACGAGAGCATCGATCGGACGTTCCTCCATCCGCTCAATTCCAGTGAGTGTGAACTCACCTTTACCAAGTGTCATAGCACCAGCGAGCGAACGCATCGCAGTTCCCGCATTGCCGAGGAAAAGCTCTAGTTGCTCCCCTGTTCCTAGTGGTCGTCCTAGTCCTTGGATCACGCAGCGTGTGCCGCCGTCACTCAGTTCGTAACTCACACCGAGTGAGGAAAGAGCTTCCAGCATCCGCTGCACGTCATCGCTGTCGAGCAAGTTGGTGATTTCAGTCGTACCCTCAGCCATAGCTGCCAGAAGGAGAGCCCGGTTAGATAGGCTCTTTGACCCCGGCATGTTTACCTCGCCATTGATCTTAGCGATCGGTTCTAAAGTGATAGATTCCATAGAATAAATTATTTTTCTTAAAGTCGTTAGATGAGCCCTCGTTTTTTCTTTGCCAACTCCAAGTAGGAATGCACTTGCTCACGGTCTCCCTTTTCAAGGCAATCCATAAGCTTCACGAGGTCTGCAATACTCTCGCGCATCGAGCGCTGGAGAGCATCACGGTTTTCCATCAAAATTTCTGTCCAGAGCCCGGGATCACCACCAGCCACTCGGGTTGTATCACGCATCCCACCGCCACTGAGTTCCGCGATATCGTCGTATGCGAGCCCAACTGTGGCTCCCACCGATGCAAGTATGTGCGGAAAATGGCTCACACGTGCTACTGCGTAGTCGTGGTCCTCGGCTGTCATGCGCCGAGTCTTGCAGCCAAGATTTTGCCAAAATTCTTCGAGTAACTGGACATGTGATTCATCGACATTGTCCTCATTAGTTACCAGACAAGTCGCTCCATCCATCAGATCAACCCGTGCAGCCTCCATCCCCGTTTTTTCAGAACCGGCCATCGGGTGGCTGCCAATAAACTGCACCGCACTGCCTATAAGAAGTGGTGTAAGCTCGGCGTGTGGTAGACGCTTCACGCTCCCCACATCTGTAAGCAGTAAGGGAACGTCACCCTGGATCTCCACAATTTGAGCCACCAGATGTTTCATCACTCCCACCGGAGTGGCCAAGATACAGAGGTCCACGCCCGCAACCGCCTCGGCAAGATTCGTCGTGGTGTGTTCTACACCCATGGCTCTCGCCACTTCTAGCGGTTGCTCACGTCGTCCCCATAATAACAGCTCTAGCTCTGGCAGGTGCTTTTTCACAGCCAGAGCGATCGAGCCACCTAGCAATCCTGGCCCAAGTATAGAAACGCGTTTGATCATTCGCATGGATATAAAAAGCGCCGAGCCTAATTTGCAAGGCTCGGCGCTAAAAAAATTATTTACTCTCAGCAAGGGCTAAGGCACGCGGAACTTGTGTGTCTTGTCGCTGTCGTACGGGTCACGCACGAGAGTTCCCTGTGGGATACCGCGCACATCCACCTGATTTTTGGTGTACGGGTTAAAGACGAAACCTTGTTTACCCGGCACCTTCGTTGCGTACGGGTAAGTCGCGGGTGGTGTTGGAGCTACTCCTGTAAGGCTAGGGTCTACAGTTGGAAGCTGACCATTTGGTGTGCCGCCATTCTCAAGGCGTAGACGAGCTTCCTCGAGTTGCCTCTGCCCCTCATCATTTATTACAGTCTCGTTCTTAGGGACTTGCGGAGTCACCGTTTGGTTAGGGTTTTGAGGCTGATAGGGTGGGTAGTAACAAGAGGTCATCAGACCGCTGAATACTATGGAGATCAGAGCGAATATAGAAATTCTCATCATGGCTAGACTTATTTAAATCAGAGTAGTTAGTTTGAAACAGTATAAACTGTTGAGCTGCAAAAGCAGCACTGTCAATAATCTTGCCGCAAGCTCTGATAAAGTCAAGTAGTCGCGCGCAAAAATTTATCATAGTGCTCTCGACCCCATAGGACTTGAACTCATTAGCTTCATCGCTTTTACTCAGCACCTGAACCAGTATGCAGAATTCATCCCACTCACATACCTATCAAAATATCCTAGCAGAGATTGAATCATTGATCCTCCAGCCTGAGATATCTGAGAGTAATTTCAACTCCTTGGCCTTGCGACTTTTCCTCTACCAGCTCGAGCATAACTCTGGATATTCAAAATTTTGCACCGCGGTAAACAAGCTAGAAGCCCATTGCTGGCAGGAAATCCCCTCACTCACCACTGACGTTTTCAAGTTTCAACCAGCTCCCAGTTGCATCAAAGACGACCAAGTATTGCGTACCTTCATGACATCCGGCACTACGGGTGAGACGCGCGGTTGCCACCATTTTCGCGACACAAAGCTCTACGACTTATCCATTTTGACAGCTTGGCAACGACTCGGACTCCCGCAGCCAAGCAAGTTGTTCATCCTCACTCCACCTCCTGAGCAAGCTCCGCATTCGTCACTTTCGCACATGATGGAAACCCTGCGTCAGGCTCATTGCCCAGATGCTTGCTACTTGATCGACAACGACAAGCTCGACCCAGCCCCTCTACTTGAAGCTTTAGCAACTGATCAACCTATCAGCTTATTGGGAACAGCACTCGCTTTCCTCAACCTCTTTGAAACCCTCCCCACCCCAATTCAACTCCCCGCTGGGAGCTGGGCAATGGAAACGGGTGGCTACAAAGGCAGTGGACGAACACTGAGCAAGGAAGAACTCTATGAGAAATTTGAGACAATGCTCGGCATTTCTAACCAACAAATCTGGAATGAATACTCCATGACCGAGCTGAGCTCCCAGTTCTACACCCGCGGCATTGGTAAAGCTCATCACGCACCACACTGGATGAAAATCCAAGTGCTCGACCCCGAGACCGACCAACCCGTCGCTCCTGGAGAAATGGGATATCTAGTCATCCACGATCTGGCTAACATAGATTCCGTCTCCGCTCTACGGACTCAGGATTTGGCAATCTACCACGATCCTCATAGCTTCACTCTGGTTGGTCGTGCCCCTTCAGCCCTTCCTAGAGGTTGCTCCCGGTCAATCGATGAAGCGCTGAATCAGTAATTCTCTTTACCTCCGCTAGATCCTAGCTTACCTCTCTCAGCGTTCCATTTATGCACCCTTACGAAGACATTCCACTCAACCTCGCTGGCTACGCTCTCGCAGCTTGGCTTATTCTTTTACATCTCTGGATGTTAGTCAAATCCGACAAGGCAATGGTATTTCTCAAGAAGTTCCCTCGCAATCAAATTGCAGGAGCTATTCTGATGACCATCGGTATGGCATGGTTCTGGTTACTTATTGTTCCTTTCAAGTCCCCTATCGCAATGGACCTTGGTGAATTCAATGGCGCCAAGATGATCTTACTCGTTGCTGTACCCGTCGTGGCTTACCTCATGATCACAGGTGTGAAAGAATTTCTCGCAGTCCGCGGACTCGGAATTGTCTCCCTCATGGCTGCCGCTCCACTCCTAGCAGCGGCATGGATGGAGCCAGCTACCGGCAGATTGCTGGTACCTATCTTCGCCTACGGAATGCTCACGGTTGGTCTCTTCTGCGTTGGCATGCCTTATCTACTGCGCGATGCCATCACTTGGGCTATTGCCAGCTCAGGCCGCTTCAAAGCTCTCTCTTTCGGCGGTTTCGCCTACGGCATTGCTGTGCTCGCCTGCTCCATCCTCTGGTGGTAAGCCCGTAGAAGTGCGCTTTCAGCCGCTTTCATCTGTATGGCTGCAAGTGACAATGTCGTTTACTCGACCCCTCAAGTCACCTCACCTTAGGACTCCAGCCACTTTTCGGCGTCATCAAATGCTTCATAAGCAAAGGTCTTGATCTCGGCTCTCAAGAAATGCTGAGCGAGTTTGGGCAAGGTGTTTGCCACCTTCGCATCGCTCACTATGGCTACTTTTCCGATCTCCTGATGATGGTCTCGCACAAAACGCATGTGCTCGATGAATCCCTCAAAATTCTCCCACCCTGGGAAGTCATCAGTATAAATCATCAGACCCTTCAATTTCTGGTGACTTGCTAGGTAGGCATCCACAGCCTCGCTCAGCACTACAAAATCTTCAGCACTCAAGGCAGACTTCGGCTGGACAATTACGATCCCTTTACTTGGGTTGATGGTCTGTTCAATCATGGTTCTTTTTTAAATTTATGACAATGAACCTAACTGCTATCGCAATCGATGACGACACAAAACTCTCACAGATGAAAGCCCCGCTAAAGAAAACTCAACCTAAGGGTTTTTTCCTAAGATCTCTCTCCTAGT